>NVTJ01000029.1 GCA_002401545.1 Alphaproteobacteria bacterium | reverse complement strand
ATAAGGCTTAAGCCCCGCATACCGCTCATGGCAAGCTGCAGGGTGCGCGGAATGGGCGTGGCAGTCATGGCCAGAACATCCATTGATGATCCTTCCCGGCCTTTTGCTGACAGGGCCATGCGCTGCTCAACACCGAATCTATGCTGTTCATCAATTACAGCGAAGGCAAGGTCATGATAGATAACATCTTTCTGAAACAGGGCATGGGTCCCCACCAGAATATCAATTTCCCCCGATTGCAGGTCATCAAGCAGCTTTATGCGTGCCTTGCCCTTGTCCCGTCCGGTCAGTATGGCAATCTTCACACCCATACCCGCTGTCATTTCGCTTAAGCTGGCATAATGCTGGCGGCTGAGGATTTCAGTGGGGGCGATCATGGCGGCCTGTGCGCCATTCTCCACCGCAATCAGCATGGCCAGCAGGGCCACCACCGTCTTGCCGCTGCCCACATCGCCCTGCAACAGGCGCATCATGGCAAAGGGCTGGGCCAAATCCTGTTCAATTTCAGCACTGCTCGTAATCTGTGCCCCGGTTAAGCTGTAGGGCAGATTGTCCAGCAATTTCTGCTTCAAATGACCTTTGGATGTCAGGGAACGGCCTTTTTTCTTTTGATTCTGCCGCCGCATAATCTCGAGCGCCAGTTGATTGGCAAGGAACTCATCATAGGCCAGACGCTGCCTTGCCGGACTATTGAGTTGCAGGTCAGCCTGCCCCTGGGGCTGATGCGCCATTTTCATGGCATCATACCATGTGGGCCAGCCTTCCCGCTTGAGCAAAGGCTTATCCTGCCATTCAGGAAGGTCCACCAGTCTTTCCAGGGCCCCACGAACAATCTTGGCCATGACCTTGCCGCTAACCCCCCCCGTCAGGGGATAGACCGGTTCCACCGCCGGAATCTCATCCCTTTTATCCGGCAAAAGCATATAATCGGGATGGGTCATCTGAAGCTGACCATTGTAAATTTCCACCTTGCCGCTGATCAGCCGCTCTTCGCCGACGGGCAGTTGGCGCTCAATATAGTCCCCCTTCGCATGAAAAAAGATAAGCTGCAACTTGCCCGTGGCGTCATGACACCATACCCGGTAAGGCCGTTTGACATTGCGGGGTGGTGCATCATGCTTGTCAATGGTCACCCGCAATGTGACGATCTGATCATATTTAATATCCGCCAGTGCGGGGCTGGCGCGGCGGTCAATAATATCCACCGGAAAATGCCAGAATAAATCCAGCACCCGGCGGCCAATAATTTTCTCAAGCAGACCCGCAATCCGCCCCCCCACACCGGGAAGGCTGATGGTATCAGCAAAAAAAGGGTATAATATCTCCGGTCGCATACTTTATATTTGATTCATGTTAAGTTTTTTCCTATCACTAGGGCGTAAAATTTTAACAGATTGCAATGACCATGTCATCATATGATACGCCCGGTTTTATCGAACCAGAAATAGACAGAAATGAGCCTGTGGAAATCCGCCGGAAACGGCTGAAATTCAGAAGCTGGCACCGGGGCATCAAGGAAGCCGATATTCTGCTGGGCCATTTTGCCGATAATTATCTGGGCGGACTGACCATAGAACAACTGGACAGATATGAAAATCTTCTACGCGAACCTGACCTTAAAATTGTTGCCTGGATTACCAAAGACACTCCGGCGCCCGACCATCTGCAAAATGATGTCATGGATATGCTACAGGCCCTCGATTACCTCAAGATTATCAAGTGAATAAAACCGACCAGTTCATAAGCTCGCAAGTCCCGTTACAGATTGCCAACATGCCGGAAGGAATGGACGCGCTGTTCCTTTCCCAAATTTTGAAGGATAAATCCGGGGTCATGCTACATATTGCCCGCGATGACAACCGCATGGGCAATATGGCTGATCTGGTGGCTTTCTTTTCACCGGATACCGAAATATTGACATTTCCGGCGTGGGACTGCCTGCCATATGACCGGGTATCCCCCAACCCCGACATCAGCGCCCGGCGCATGACCACCTTAAGCAAGCTTGTCTCAGAAAGCATGTCCGGAAAAAGGCTTGTCATCACCACCATTAATGCCGTAACCCAGATGATCCCGGAACGGAATAGCCTGAAGGACCTGTCATTTACCGCAAAGACCGGCGATCAGATTGACGTGGAAAAGATAACGGCCTTCCTCACACGAAACGGCTACGCCCGCTCCAGCACCGTGGTGGAACACGGCGATTTTGCCATTCGCGGCGGGCTGATTGATATTTATCCCTCTGGACAGGATAGTCCGGTTCGCCTTGACCTTTGGGGCGACACCATCGAAGCGATGCGGCTGTTTGATCCCATCAGCCAGCGTACGGCGGAAAAAATAGAGGAAATCGACCTTGTCCCCATGTGCGAGGTTATTCTGGACGAAGACAGTATCCGGCGGTTTCGCGGCGCTTACGTGCGCCAGTTCGGCACGGTCCTCAGTCAGGACCCGCTGTATGAGGCCGTAAAAGAAGGCCGCAAACATCAGGGGATGGAACATTGGCTGCCCTACTTTCATTTCCGCCTCGAAACCCTGTTTGACTATCTGCCCGACTGTCCGGTGAGTATGGACCATCTGACCACAGAGGCTTTTTCTGACCGGCTGAGCGCCATTCAGGATTATTATCAGGCCAGGTACGAAGCCTATACACAAACGACCAAGGGTGCCGCCACGGCCTTATCGACCTATAAGCCACTGCCGACCGAGAGGTTATATCTGACAACTGAACAATGGCAGACATGGTGTGAGGTTCGGAAAATCCATCAATTCACCAGCTTCAATGCCCCGCCGGACGTCAACCATATGGCGCTTGGTGGCAAGGTAGGCCGGGATTTTGCCCACGAACGCAATGATCAAAAGTCAAATGTCTATGATGCCCTGCGCAAGCATTGTGTCGCCCTTCACGGGGAGAATAAACAGGTTCTGATCGCGTCCTATAGTGGCGGATCACAAAACCGGCTGGCGGTTGTGTTAACAGAGCATGGTATAGCAAATCATCAGGTGATGGATAATTGGGCTAGCCGTAAAGACCTGCCTCAAGGAACTATAGGCCTGATTATCCTGCCGCTGGAACATGGCTTTGAGGACGATGATATAGCGATCATTGCCGAGCAGGATATTCTGGGCGACCGTCTGGTCAGGAAGGTGCGCAAATCCCGCAAGGCCGAAAATTTCATACATGAGGCATCCGCGCTAACCCCCGGCGACCTTGTGGTGCATATGGATCATGGCATTGGCCGTTATGAGGGGTTGCTGACCATTGAAGTGAATGGGGCCCCCCATGATTGTGTTCATCTGACCTATCACGGCGGTGACAAGCTGTATGTGCCGGTGGAAAATATTGAAATATTAAGCCGCTACGGATCAGAAGGCAGTGATGGTCAGTTGGACAAGCTGGGCGGAGTCGCCTGGCAGGGACGCAAGGCCAGGCTGAAAAAGCGCATTCGGGATATGGCCGATGAGTTGATCAAGGTTGCCGCCCAGCGCGCCCTGCGTAAAGGGGCCCTTATCCAGCCGCCGGAAGGGCTCTATGATGAGTTCTGCGCCCGTTTCCCCTATACGGAAACCGACGACCAGTTGCGCTCCATCGGCGACGTGATTGCCGACCTTGGCAGTGGCAAGCCCATGGACCGGCTCATTTGCGGCGATGTGGGCTTTGGCAAGACCGAAATTGCCCTGCGCACGGCCTTTCTTGCCGTTATGGAGGGGTTTCAGGTGGCCATCATCACCCCGACGACCTTGTTAGCCCGGCAGCATTACAAGACCTTTGTCGATCGTTTCCGGGGGCTTCCGGTGAAAATCGGCCATCTGTCCCGTCTGGTTCCCCCGAAGATTCAGAAGCTGACCCGTGAGGAAATGGCACAGGGCACCTGCGAGATTGTCATTGGCACCCATGCCCTGCTGGCCAAAACCATCAAATTCAAGAATCTCGGTCTGATCATCATTGATGAGGAACAGCATTTTGGCGTGGTTCATAAAGAACGCCTGAAGAAGATGAAACATGATGTCCATGTGTTAACCCTGACCGCGACGCCCATTCCGCGCACCCTGCAGCTTGCCATGAGCGGTATGCGGGGCTTAAGCCTTATTGCGACCCCGCCGGTGGACCGACTGGCGATCCGCACCTTTGTCCTGCCCATGGACAGTCTGGTCATCCGCGAAGCCCTGATGCGGGAGCATTACCGGGGCGGACAGAGTTTTTATGTCTGTCCACGGGTATCTGACCTGAAAGAAATTGAAGACTTTTTGCGCGAATATGTGCCAGAAGTTAAAGTTGCCACTGCCCACGGTCAAATGGCCCCGAGCCAGATCGAAGACATCATGAATGCCTTCTATGATGGCAAATATGATGTGCTGATTTCCACCACCATCGTGGAATCCGGCCTCGATATTCCCACCGCCAATACCATGATTATCCACCGGGCGGACATGTTTGGCCTGGCCCAGCTTTATCAGCTTCGCGGGCGCGTAGGCCGCTCTAAAATACGCGCCTATGCCTATCTGACACTGGCCCCGAACAGACTGCCGACGCCGCAGGCCGAGAAACGGCTTCAGGTCCTGCAAACGCTGGATACCCTGGGCGCAGGATTCTCTCTGGCCAGTCATGACCTTGATATTCGCGGCGCGGGGAATTTGCTGGGTGAGGAACAGTCGGGCCATATCAAGGAAGTGGGCATGGAGCTTTACCAGCATATGCTGGAAGAGGCCGTGGCTCAGGCCCGGTCCGGGATCACCAATGAGGAGATTGACGGAGTCTGGTCACCGCAGATCAATGTGGGGGCCACCATACTGATACCGGAAAGATATATTCCCGACCTGAACCTGCGCATGTCTCTTTACCGCCGTCTGGCTGACCTGAAGGGACGGCAGGAGATTGATGCTTTTGGCGCCGAACTGATCGACAGGTTTGGCGACCTGCCAGAGGAAGTGGAGCATCTGCTGAAAATTATCCTGATCAAACATTTCTGCCGCCTTGCCGGAATTGAGAAAATCGATACCGGACCGAAGGGGGCCATTGTCACCTTCAGGGGGTCAAAATTTGCTAACCCTGCCGGGTTGATAGAATTTATCACCAGCCAGAAGGCGGTCACCAAATTACGCACTGATCACCGGCTGGTTTACGTGCGGAAATGGTCAAAAATTGAAAACCGGCTTCAGGGATCGCTCAATCTTGCCCATGCCCTTGCCAAGGCGGCCAGAATATAGGTTAAATCTTTATCTATTTTTAAGTTAATCTTAGAACTCCCAAAATATAATCCTGTGAAACCAAACCGTATTTCATTGAAAGAACAGCATGTTCAAAGCAATACAGACAAGTGTTTCGGGATTAATTGCTTCCAGCGTCCGTCTGAACGCCGCAGCCAGCAATATTGCCAACTCACAAGTCAAATCGACACCAAACGTATTAACATTCAGCGCAGGCTATACGCCAGTGCGTGTGGAACAATCCACCACGGGCGGCGGTGGTGTGCGGGCGACAGTGGTGCCGGTATCTCCGGCGAGCCTGTCCATATTTGACCCCACATCCCCCCTTGCCAACAGTCAGGGTGCGGTCAATATCCCCAATATCTCCCTGCCGGCTGAAATTGCAGAGCTAAACAGAGCCAGTCAGGCATATAAGGCAAACGCCAGGGTTCTTAAGACCCTTGACGATACCTTCAGGACACTTCTGAAAATATAGCCGGTATCCATATTTCACCAATCTCACAACAACCTGTTGACCTTTGCAATGTCATTAGAATATACTAATGGTTGCGCTCCATGGTTGAACCACACGCCCGTTAATATTTATCACATATATTTTCCCAATAATATTAGTGGCTTACGCCACAGAGATATGCTAGAATTTATATTGCGAATTCACTCATGACAGTATGGTTTGCGTAAAAGGTAGGCACCGCTGTCCGTATTTTTACAGGGTATTATGACATCGAACAACATACCAATAGCTGAGGAAGTGTCCAATCTTCTTGAATTTGCCTATGCCAAGAAAGACAATGGCCGTTCAGACCTGTTCAATACGATCACTGACTTTCTGGAACGCCGTCATTCTGAATTAAGCCCCAATGAATTATCATTAATGTCAGATATTCTGGAAAAGCTTCTGAGTGATGTTGAAACAAATGTCCGAAAGAAACTGGCCGACCGGCTTGCCGAAAACGAAAATGCGCCTGTTGACCTGATTATTCTGCTGGCCAATGACCAGAGTGAAGTTGCCGCATCAGTGCTGTCACTGAGCAACTTGTTATCCGACAAGGAACTGATCAAAATTATCCGCCACAAAACCGTACAGCATCAACTTGGTATTGCCAGCCGGGAACGGCTCGCTTCGGGTGTTTGCCGGGAATTGGTTTCCGTCGGAAATACCAAAACACTGGTTATGCTGTTAAACAACCATTCGGCCAGAATAGATAACGAGTCACTTGCAATATTGGTGGAAAAATCAAAAAAAAATGTCCCCATTCAGCCGCCCCTCATTGAACGGCCTGATCTGCCAAAAGAAATGGCTGCAAAAATGTACCAATGGGTGTCCCTCAGCCTGAAGCAGTCCATACTGACCAACCTGAACCTGAGCGAAGCCGATATTGATAACCTTCTCAAATCTGCCATAGAAGACGTGACTGAGGAGGAAATCAGCCAGGTAACAACAGAAAAATCTGAAGTTCTTCTGGTTAACAAATTACACAAGGCGAGCAGATTAACACCGTCATTCCTCATGAAATGCCTCAATCAGGGGCAAATATCCCTGTTTGAAATTGCCTTTTCAAAAATGATCAATGTACCGCGAAATATAATGCGGACTTTTCTCTATGACAGGGGTTCTGAATCCCTGGCAGTTATTTGCTGTGCCGCAGCTATTGACAGAAGCGTGTTTCTGACAATTTATCAACTGACACGGGAGGCTCAAAATGTTGACAGCACGCTTTCTGACGAAGAAATTGCCAAGGCTTTTGGACATTTCAAAAGCCTCGACAAGAAAAAAGCCCACAGCATTATTCAAAAATGGGTTGCGGAAGCCACCGGCACCTCTATATTTTAGAGCCTGTGGACAATCAAAATGACCCTGACGAATAACACCAGAAAAATTGCCCTCGTGGCTTCTGAAACCAACATTGCACAGGAAGCTGCGGCAGCGCTGGAAAAACGCTACGATTTTGTACCCGTAAATGAAGCTGATGTTATTGTCGCTCTTGGCGGCGATGGATTCATGCTTCATCTCATTCATGAGATCATGCCCCACAGGGCCTCTATTTTCGGCATGAACAGGGGAACCGTCGGGTTTCTTCTCAATAATTTCAGGCCGGACAACCTGATCAGGCGTATCAACGCATCGACACCAATTACCCTTTATCCCCTGCGTATGATGGCGGAGACCGAGGATGGTGCGCAAATACAGGCCCTGGCCATTAACGAAGTATCCCTTCTGCGCCAAACCCGGCAAACGGCTAAAATCAGAATTCTGGTAGATGGGAAAATCAGGATGGAGGAATTGGTCTGTGACGGTATTCTTCTGTCAACACCTGCCGGAAGCACCGCTTACAATCTGTCCGCCCATGGCCCGATCATTCCCATGAATGCGGAAATTATGGCCATGACACCCATCAGCGCCTTTCGCCCGAGGCGCTGGAAGGGGGCACTTTTACCCCAAAACTCAAAGGTCACTTTTGAAATAATTGATCCCGAAAAACGACCTGTGAGCGCCGTTGCCGACATCAAGGAAGCCCGTCATATTACCAGGGTGAGCATTGAACAGGACAGATCAATTAAAGTAAATCTCCTGTTTGATAGCCATCATACCCTGGAAGAAAGAATCCTGAACGAACAGTTTGCCGATTAAAATGACGCTTTATCAAAATATCATTATTTTAACCGGTGCGGGAATATCTGCGGAATCCGGCCTTGCCACATTCCGAAATAAAGGTGGTATCTGGAAGAAATATGACCTGATGAAACTGGCAACACCGGAGGCCTTCGCCAGCAATCCTGATCTGGTACATGAATTTTATAACGCCCGCCGTTCAGGGCTAAAAAAAGTCAATCCCAACGCCGCCCACTATGCCCTTGCGAGGCTGGACGAAAAATATCCCGGAAATATCACCCTCATAACGCAGAATGTCGATCCGTTGCATGAGAGGGCGGGAAGTAGAAATCTGCTGCATATGCATGGAGAACTGAACAAGGCCCGTTGCGTGAGCTGTCACAGCATATGCCCGTGGTTTAATGATCTTTTCAGCCAAAGCATCTGTCCGGGTTGTGGAAAAGCTGGAAATATGCGGCCCCATATTGTATGGTTTGGTGAAATCCCGTTTCATATTGAGCAAATCAATATCCGCCTTGCCCAATGTGATCTTTTTATATCTATTGGCACATCGGGCAATGTTTATCCGGCAGCCGGCTTTGTTCAAGCCGCACAAGACTTTGGCGCAGAAACGGTGGAACTTAATCTGGAGCCTACGGACAGCAGAAATCTGTTTTCTGTGGCGCATTATGGCAAGGCAACAGAAATTGTCCCGGAATATGTTGCGGACCTGATCAGACAGGAATAGAAACATTCTATGGTAAGATTAACGGACAGTGAAATTGAAAATACTCTTGTTAGCGGTTGGTCACGCTGCAAAAACAGAAGTGCCATGGAACGTTCTTTAAAATTCAGTGATTTTAACGGGGCTTTTTCTTTTATGACAGCCGTTGCCCTGAAAGCGGAACAAATGGACCACCACCCGGAATGGTTCAATGTCTATAATCGGGTCGATATCATTCTGACAACCCATAGTGATGGCGCCGTAACAGGCAAAGATGTGGAACTGGCAAAATTTATTAATAAACTTATTAAAGATATAAAATTGATATAGAGCAATTATTTTCTGTGTTTTACATATATATTTCAACCATAATCCAGATGCTAAAACCATAAAAATCAAGAAAGTGAAGAATGATATGTCAAAAGAAAAAAATGCCTTGCGTAATATCCTGGTCGTTATTGACCCTGCTATGGAAACACAATACGCCCTCAAACGCGCCTTGAAAATGAATGAAATTCTGGATGGCGGCGTGAATATCCATTTATTTATTTCTTTTGAAATGGATGAATTACGCAAAAGCCAGGATAGATTTGAATTTTATTGTGACAACAACTGGTTTGCCGAACTGGTCAAACCATTGGTGAACGAGAATATAGACTATACAGCAGAAGTGTTCTGGACAGCGGATTGGCATCATTCCATTCTTGAATGTGTTAAACGCAATGATGTTGATATGATTGTCATGTCTGATTACATGACAGATGAAAACCGCAACGACCTGACGGCTGCCAAATGGTCCCTGCTTCGGGTGTCCGGTTGTCCCGTTTTAATCGTCCACCCCAAAGCACAATTACACCGCAAGACCATTCTGGCAGCGGTCAATATGCAGACTGCCAACCCACGTTATGTGGAATTGAACGAGAAAATCCTTAAAATGACCCGCATGATGGCAGAGGCATATGGGGCGGAAAAACATATTGTCAATGCCTATGAGGATTCAATGGAATTTCCTGACCGCGCCAAGCTGTTGCGGGATACAGGTGCCAAGCAGGAAAATACCCATGTTCAGCAGGGCAACCCGGTGGAAATCATTTCTGATGTGGCGGAAACAATTGATGCGGATGTGGTGGTGATCGGCACCCTGTCCCGCCGGGGCATCATGGCAGCCATGCGCGGCAACAAAAGTGAAGAAATCATCCGCAAGATTAACCGGGATGTTATTATCCTCAACTAACATCTGATCACATGATACAAAAAAAGGAGCCTCACGAAAGGCTCCTTTTTTAATAACGGCATACCCTAKCGCGGSGCCATGCGRATGGCACCGTCAAGGCGGATAATTTCGCCATTCAACATGGCATTCTCACAAATATGCTGGACAAGATGAGCATATTCATCAGGCCTGCCCAAACGGTTCGGAAAAGGCACGCTAGCCCCAAGGGACTGTTGCACTTCCTCTGGCAGTCCTTCCATCATGGGGGTGAGGAACAGGCCCGGCGCAATGGTGCAAACCCGGATACCAAGTCCGGCCAAATCGCGGGCAATGGGGATTGTCATGCCGACAATCCCACCCTTGGAGGCTGAATAAGCGACCTGTCCGACCTGACCCTCAATGGCGGCGACAGAGGCTGTATTAATCACAACGCCGCGCTCTTTTGTATCCAGCGGATCAAGTCCTGCCATGCGGGCGGTTGCCAGACGTATGACATTGAAGGTGCCAATCAGGTTGACCTCAACAACTTTTTTGAAACGGTCCAGGTCATGAGGAATATTATCCCGCCCGACAGTCTTTTCACCAATGGCAATCCCGGCACAATTTATCAGAATTCTGGCTTCCCCGTGATGGGCTGCACTCTCTTCCAGAGCATTGCTTACACTATCCGCAGAACTCACATCCACATTTTCAAAATGCCCGCCAATATCTGCGGCAATCTTTGGGCCGCGCTCTGCGTTCATATCAAAAATTGTCACCTTTGCGCCCGCTTTCGCCAGCCGCCTTGCAGTGGCTTCACCAAGTCCCGATGCGCCGCCGGTAACAATGGCTGATAAACCTTGAATTTCCATATTCTTGCTCACTCTGTTTGGGGTTATATGTTACTGTCTGGTAACATATTGCAGCACCAGAGGGCTTCTGTCGAGATTAAACTTCTTTTTTGCGCTGTTTTTTTCGGGCTTCCCGTAAGACAATGAAGAGCGTGGCACCACAAATAATCCCGACCCCAAGGACTGTCCATATGTCCGGCACTTCACCAAACATGATAAATCCGGCAATGGCCACAAAGATAAGTCTGACATATTCGAAAGGCGTCACGACGGTAACATCGCCGTATCGGTAAGCCTGCACCATAAAAACCTGACTGCCATAAGCCGTAAACCCCAACCCGGCGATGAGCATAAATTGAAACAGGCTGGGCATTTGCCAATATAAAACAGTTGGACCAAGGCAAAGTATGATGATGAGCAGGTTGCCATAAAAAAGCATCATATTGGTCGAATGGTCCTTAATCAGTTTCTTGGTCACAACCGCAATGATTGCCATACTCAGGGCGGCGCATAGGACGGCCACCTGTGCGAGATCTATGGTCCCCTCTGGCCTGAGAGCACGATCAAGATGCCAATGAAGCCACAGAGGGTGGCGATGGTCCGGGGAAGGCGAATTCTTTCTCCCAGAAACAAGGCCGCCAAAACAACCAGAAACAGAGGTTTGGTGAATTGCACTGACGTAACCTGCACAAGGGGCAGATTGACAATGGCGTAAAATTACCCAGCACAACGACAGCCAGCACAAGTGACCTGAAGCCAAGCATCATGGGGCGGGGCGAGATGAATAATTTCGGCCCCCGACGCACATTCAGGACCAGAATATAGAACAGCGAAAAACTGCACCGGATAAGAACGACCTCAAAGCTGCCAAGGTCCTTGCCGATGGTGCGAATCAGCAGGGCTGAGATAGTCATTGTCGCACAGGCAAGAAGAACAAAGCCTATGCCAAACATATTATTTGACTGAACATTATACATTCATTGTTTCCGCCTGTGATATTTTTCTTTCTCTGTGAGCGGCATAAACAGCGCTGGCCAGAATGATGCCACCTCCTAAAAACGTCAAACCATTAAAACTATCGCCAAACAGGGTTATGCCCAATATTGCGGCAAATATAATGCGGGTAAAGTCAATAGGCATCACCGCGCTCAGGTCAGCCTTTGACAGGGCTTTGGCCAGGCATATATGGGCCGTCGCCGCCAGAACGCCCATGAGTATGATATAAAACCATTGTTCCCCCGATGGCCATTGCCAGTAAAACAGGGCAGCAATCAGGCTAATGGGCATGGCGACGATAAAAGCCATGAGGCTTACGATAGAGGGACTGTCATGGCGGGTCAGCAATTTAACACAAATAAGGGTTGCCGCAAAACATCCTGCGGCACCCAAGGCCGTCAGCATACCGGCACTGAAAGTCTGAAAGCCGGGACGAACCAGAACCATAACACCGGCAAAAGCAATCAGGATAGCAATTATCCGGTGTCTGCCAATTTTCTCTTTCAGGATAAAGACCGCAAGAATAGTGGCAAAAATCGGCGCGGCATAACTGAATGCCACCGCATCCGCCAGGGGTAAAAGGCTGACCGCGAAAAAGGCGCCCATAACCGATACAATATTCAAAATTCCCCTGAGAATATAAAGCGGATACAGCCCGGAGCTAAAGGCTGGAAACCTTGTTTTAAGCAAGACGGGCAGGATAAAAACCGTGCCGAAAAAAGTTCTGAAAAACACCAGAACCAACGGATGAATATCACTCGATAAATGACGTATACAGGCCCATAGCCCGGCAAAGGTGATGGTATAGGCAAACATATATGCGGCGGGAATTAAGAGGGGCGACCTGTTCAACATATTAGAAGTTTCATTCTCATTTTACGTCAAGCCATGCGTTAAGACGGGCCGGAATTTCGGGATTGGGCAGGTCTTCTTTTCCGGTTATGGCAAAGACAAAATTTTCCGCGAGAACCTCTTCCGCATGGATGATATAGCTGGTGTTCTGACCAATGGCCGCAAAAAAATCCGGCACGCTCGCCGGGGCTAAAATCTGTATTTTGCCGTTGGTGTCCGTATCAACACGGCATTTACCGCCCTCAACGGTGACTTTCAGCAAACCAAATCCGAAATGGCCGCCAAACCCCCCTTCTATACCCGGGTCAAAAGCGGGTTTGGCCGCATGAAGAAAGGTCATGATGGCAGAAGGCCTGCCAGCAATCTTCACCGGCAGATAATATCCCCCGGCGGGCACGTCCGGGTTGGTCAGGGTCATGGCTCTGATCACCTCATTACCCGTGAAATCACAGGGCAGGAAACCGATCAGGCCATAAAGGCTGTTATGTCTGGTTTTCTGTTTTCTGGTCAGCACATGGAACAATTCGTGAAAAAACAGGGTTTCTGAAAGTGGCTTGTCGGATAGAGGCAGGATAATCGCATTTGCCCTTGTATGGGGCATCCCCCCCTCCACTAACTCCGTCACCTTGATAAAAATAATTTCGGCGGGCAAAAGATGATTAATCCGGTCCAGCCTTTCCCGGTTATCCGCCACAAGCTGTGTGATTTGATCTTTTTCCTGATCCGTCCATTCAAGGACATTGGCCCTATATTGTGCCTTCAGATCACGGACCGTTTTATCTGCTGTCTGAGAAAGCGTACGAATGGCAATTTCTGCCGGCGACATGCGATTGAAATAATTGTCCTCAGCGGTCAAAATTTCCTGTCCGGTCTTTATATTCGCAAATTTGAATTCTGTGGCATGAGACAGGCTGAAAAATCCCAGGACAAATACCATGGTAAGGATTGATTTCATGATAAGTTTTCCTTATTCTCACAAATAAATTGAATAAATTTTTCACCAAATTCTTCCTTTTTTCCGGCGCCAACTCCGTAAATATCACCGAACTGATCAAGGGTTACCGGCTGGTTTATGGCCATATCAACCAAGCTCTTGTCAGAGAATATAATATAGGCCGGAACATGCCGTTCGGCAGCAATTTCCTTACGGTAGCGTTTAAGAGCCTGAAATAAGCCCTGAGCTTCTTCGGGCAGGTCCGGGATAGCTTTTTTGGCCTTGCTGGTCTTAGCCATCCGGGCTTTCTTTAAAATAACATCCGGGCGGTATCTGAAATCGGCCTCTCCTTTCAGAAGCTTAAAACCCTTATCGCTAATCTTCAGCGATCCGTGGGTCATATCTGAAATGACGAACCCTCTGGCCATGAGTTGCCGGGCCACGGATTTCCATTCATTGATGCCTAGGTCTTTACCGATACCAAATGTGGGCAGGTCATCGTGACCCAGTTGCTCAATGCGCACCGTCACCTTGCCGGTCAGAATATCAACAATATGGCCCACGCCAAAATACTGACCGGTACGATAAATCGCCGAGATGAATTTCTGGCCGGTTTCTGTGGCATCAAGGGTTTCTTTCGGATTATCACAAAGGTCGCAATTACCGCATCGCTCGAAATCCGGTTCATCACCAAAATAATGCAGCAAAGAATACCGCCGGCACTCCGGGGCTTCCGCATAGGCCAGAAGGGCGTTCAGGCGCTGATGCCCCCGCCGCTTATGATCATCACCAGCGGCCTCATCATCAATGAACATGCGGCGCATACGAATATCATCCATGCCGTACAGCATATGGGCCACTGCGGGCTGGCCATCACGCCCGGCCCGGCCAATTTCCTGATAATAGGCTTCCGGGGACGCGGGAAGATCGGTGTGAAAAACAAACCGGATATCAGGCTTGTCAATGCCCATGCCAAAGGCAATGGTCGCCACCATAATCAGGTCCGGTTCCGTCATAAAACGGTTCAGGTTCTCTTCGCGCCTCTGGCCCGACATGCCCGCATGATAGACCAGAGCATTATAACCCTTTTCAACCAGCATATTTGCCGCTTCCTCGGTTTTCTTGCGCGACAGGCAATAGATAATGCCATTCTCATTTTGACGATTTTTCAAAAATCGCATGAGCTGCTGTTTCCAGCCGTTCTTGATCTCCACATTCAAACTGATATTCGGGCGGTCAAAGCCGGTGAGATAGGTTTTGACATTATCTGAAAAAATCTTTTCACAAATCTGCTCTCTGGTGGCCTGATCTGCCGTGGCGGTCAGGGCGATAATCGGCACATGGGGGAATATTTTATGAAGCCTGGAAAGACCTTCATATTCCGGGCGGAAGGCGGCACCCCACTGGGAAATGCAATGGGCCTCATCAATGGCAAAGAAATTAACATTCAGCCCCCGAACCACGTCCAGCATCCGCTCCGTCATTAATTTTTCCGGTGACAGATAAAGCAGTTTCAGGGTTCCCGCCTGCATTTTCTGCCAAATGCCCCGGTTGACTTCGGGCGAATTGGTTGAATTGATTGTCGCCGCTTCGACCCCCAGCAGCTTAAGGGCTTCCACCTGATTCTGCATCAGGGAAATCAGCGGGGAAATGACAATAGTCAGTCCGTCCCCCATCAAAGCGGGGATTTGAAAACAAAGTGATTTTCCTGCCCCCGTCGGCATTACGGTCAATATATTCTCACCGGAAAAAAGCCGGGCTATAATTTCAGACTGCTTTTCCCGGAAATCCTCATAACCAAAAACATCCTTCAATAAGGTTCTGGCAGAATTCTGCGACATTGAAATCCCCTGTCTGCTGTTTCATTGGTGATGTGAGAATGACGGCTACGGGTTCAAAATTTTAAGAACATCCTCAGGGGGACGGCCAATGGCCGCCTTGCCATTTGCCACAACGATGGGCCGTTCAATCAGGCGGGGAAAATCGACCATGGCCTGTATCAATTGATCCCTGTTCAGGTCGCGCGAAGCCAAATCAGCATATTCGGCTTCCTTCTGCCGCATCAGTTCACGCGGCTCCAGACCCAGCAGCTCTAATATCTGTGACAGGGTTTTTGCGGTGGGCACATCCTTCAGATAGTCAACAATGACGGGGGTAATGCCCTGTTCCTGAAGCAAGGCCAGAGTCTGTCGTGATTTGCTGCATTTGGGATTATGAAAAATGGTTACGGTCATTTCTATTCCTTAAATTTTTACCTGTGATCTGCGCCAACGGCTTCACTTATTGACGKGAAACCATCTTTTTTCAAAGCTTCGGTCAGGTCAAGCTTGATCTTCCGTACCAGCCCCGGCCCCTGAAAAATCAGTGCAGTGTAAAGCTGAACCAAAGAAGCCCCCGCCCTTATTTTCCGGTAGGCATCATCGCCGCTGCTGATGCCGCCAACGCCGATCAGGGGGATTTTGCCTTTGGTAAGGCGGTACATATGAGACAGGAGTTCCGTTGACCTGTCAAAAAGCGGAACCCCGCTCAATCCCCCACTTTCCCCGGAAAATTCCGACGTCAGACCTGCTCTGAGGCCAACCGTTGTATTGCTGATAATCAAACCATCCATACCACGCTTTACAACCACCCGGGCAATATCCGCAGCTTCATCCTCGTCAAGGTCAGGCGCTATTTTAACCAGCAGCGGCGGCTTGACTTCAAGCCCTACCGCCTCTTCCCTGACCTTCAGCAACCGGCCAAGCAAATCGTCCAGCGCCTCCCTGCGCTGTAATTTGCGCAAGCCCGGCGTATTGGGCGATGAGATATTGATGGTGAAATAATTGGCCAGCCCCAGCAACCGCGTCAGGCAGGTGACATAGTCTGAAGCCGGGTCTTCACTGTCCTTGTTGGCCCCGATATTGGCCCCGACAATGCCGCATTTTCCCAGTCCCGCGCGGCGTTTCAGATTTCTGGCATAAACCTTCAGCCCAAGATTATTAAACCCCATGCGGTTAATGACGGCCTGATCCCCGGTCAGGCGAAACAGACGCGGTTTTGGATTTCCGGCTTGCGGCTTTGGCGTTACCGTACCGGTTTCCACAAAACCAAATCCATGAGCCAGCATGGCACAGGCCACTTCGGCATTCTTGTCAAATCCGGCGGCAAGACCCACAGGATTGGTGAAGTCCATGCCCCATAGTTTTACGGCCAGAACCTTGTCATCCCGGTGATGATCAGAAAGAACAAAACCACATTTCAAGGCAAAAATAGCCATCCCGTGCGCCGTCTCGGGCGGCAGGCTAAAAAACAGTGATCTGGTTAGATTATATAACCCCATACAAAAGCCTCAAAAGATACGCATATTACAGAAATATGCGTACCCTATACCGAATACAGGTAATAGCAACCCGAATTCCGACTTATGCTGTGCCACTTTCCAGATTAAGAGAGGATTTTCCCAGAGCTTTTACCATCTCGAAGAGTTTCTTGCGAACGAGCGGGTCATTGATCTTATAATAGGCCCGAACCAGTTCCAGTGTTTCCCGGCGCGACAGTTGGTTCGCTTCAAATGACTGTTTCCCGCCTTCGGCCATACCCGTTGCTTTTCCGGTCACTTCCGGGGGCATGTCGTCAAAGAAAAAGGACACTGGAACTTCAAGAATTTGAGAAAGCTGATACAGGCGGCTGGAACCAATCCGGTTGGCACCGCGTTCATATTTCTGAACTTGCTGAAAAGTCAACCCCAAGGCTTTACCCAGCTTGTCCTGACTCATTCCCAGTAAAGTTCTGCGCGACCGCACCCGCGACCCCACATGCACATCAACCGGTTCCGGTTTTGATTTAATCATTTTAATCCCTACTTTCTTATTACTCAATACAGTTTTAATAACGAACCCCAGAATAAATGTCATACTGTTAGAGGTGAAACCCCATAAGGTCAAGCCCTAACATGCCTGCATCTAATTCAATGCCTGTGAAATAAAATGCCAAACCCATATAATAATATCATAATAAACTGAAATACCCAAGGGCTATTTATGGAATATAATGTCACAGAATCCCTTTTTGCGGGTAATGGTGAAATAATGGTTCCCTGTTTGTTTAAGCCTAAACTTTTGACCACCCTGCCATAAGCATCAATCACGGCTGACACGCCCGTACCGGCAGACCGGACAATTGGCAGGCCTTCCTCTATGGCCCGGACACGGGTCTGTACCAGATGCTGATAGGGTCCGCTAAAACTGCCGTACCAGGCATCATTGGTGATATTCAGCAGCCAGTCCGGCGGGTCATTGTGATCCACGACCTGACCGGGGAAAATAATTTCATAACAGATCAGGATACCAACCGGTGGTGTCGCCGGCGGATGCAGAGTCCTGATGGCTTCTCCCCGACTATAGGAAGTACCGTCCACCATGGTGCCAAGCCCAATAAGCGACAAAAAATCACTGAATATATCCGGGATATATTCGCCGAAAGGCACAAGATGATATTTATCGTAGATATGCCCCGCATTACCCGCCCCATCCACAACCACGAATGAATTCCAGACCCTGAATTCCGGTAATCTCTCTATGCGGGGAAAGCCCGTCATCAACAGGGTATTCTGCCCCAGAATATCGGCGATCAGAAAACGGCGCGATGGCTCCTTATCCAGAAAATAAATCACCGCCGTTTCCGGCCAGATGACGTGGGTTATACCCTCCTCCGGCCTGCTTTTGCTCATTCTGAGATGTTTGAGGAAATTATCGGCCTTTTTTTGCGGATCCCATTTATCCTTCTGATTGATATTTGCCTGAATAATTTTAAGCGTCACATCATCGCGGAATTTTGTTGGCTCTGACAGTTGCTTCATGCCATATGCTGCCATCGCGCCAATAATTAGCAGCCCGATACCAATGATGATATTTCTCTTTCCGGTCATCTGTATCAACAGATAGGGTATCAGGGCGAGGAATATGGTCAGAAGCCCAAGGCCGTATATGCCCCAAATGGCCGTTGTTTGCAGCATAACATCCGAAAACCCCCATGCGTAACCGCTCAGGTTCCACGGAAATCCGGTAAAGATACTCCCCCGCGCCCATTCTGCCAGATTCCACAGAACCACGAAGAATACTGTAATCGACAGCGCATGTTTTTGCGGGTCTCTGGCTTTATACATCCGCCACAGAACCCCCGTCACCAGCCCCGAAAACAGGGCCAGCATGGTCGCAAGGGCAGCCACAGCCAGATATCCGGTCCAGCCCGGATAACGGTCATCCACCTCAAAGGCCGAAGCAAGCCATATCAAACCAATGAAAAACTGGCCAAAACCAAACCACCAGCCAAAAGAAAATGCCTCCAGAAAACGGCGGCTTTTAAACAGGGTCAGCAACAACAGGGGATAGCTTATGGCCAGCACCGGCAACAGATAAAACGGCGCAAAGGAAAAAGCTGTCAGAGCCCCCGCCAGCAACATAAGTCCCATTCTCTGAAGACCTGTCCGCCGGTCAAGCCAGTTCGGCAACATTCCAGACTGTAAATTCATGGATTTTTGTTCTGAACAGTATTATGTTCGGAAGTTTCCTGGCTTCTGCGCCTGATCAAAACCGTTTTGATGCTGCGGGCATCCCCTTCCATGATTTTATAATGCAGACCATTCTTGTCCTTGATGATTTCACCAACCTCCGGAATATAACCGGCAATGGTAAACAACAGGCCCCCCAGCGTATCCACATCATCATCCTGATCATCGGGTAGAAGATCAAGCCCGAGCAGGTCTTCCAGTTCATCAATCAGCAGACGCGCATCCGCCATGAGATCGCCACCGGGTAATTCACGAAGCAGTTCTTCTTCGGCCTCGTCATGCTCATCCTCAATATCACCGACAATCTGTTCCACAAGATCCTCAATGGTCAAAAGGCCATCGGTGCCGCCATATTCATCCACCACCAGAGCCATATGGATATGGGTTGACTGCATCTTGGCCAGCAGGTCAAAAAGCTTCATGGAGGGGGGGACGAATAACAGAGGCCGCTGTATGGCGCTGAGGGTCTTTGTCTTCTTATTGGTGACAAGCTCCCGGAAGGCATCCTTGATATGAACCATGGCGATGACTTCATCCAGGGTTTCCCGGTAAACCGGAAGCCGCGATGTGGAGGCGCCCACAAAAACCTCCATCACCTCTTCAAAGGTTGATGAGGCCTCGACCGCAACAATATCGGTTCTGGGGACCATGATGTCATCGACGCGCTTGTTACCAAAGGTAAGGGTATTTCTGATGATAGAGAGTTCTTCCTCACCAAATGACGATTGCTCATCTTCCAGTTCCTCAATAACCTCTTCCAGGCTTTCCTTGAGCGTATTCTGTGTGGTAAACAGGCCCTTGAGCCAACCCAAAAAACCGCCCCGCTCCTTTGAAGGCGGTTCCGCGTCTGTGTTATGTTCTGTATTCATGACCTTCTGACCATATTAAATATTAATAAGGATCGTCAATAGATAGTTTTGACAATAGTTTCTTTTCCAGCACTTCCATTGCGTCTGCCTGACTGTCCTCAATATGGTCATAGCCCAGCAGATGCAGCATCCCATGCAGGCATAAATGGCAAAAATGATCGGAAAAACTTATTCCCTGCTCCCGTGCTTCGTCTTTTATGGTTTGATAAGCAAAAATAATATCCCCCAGAATGATCGGGAAATCCGGAATTTCGCTGCCTTTCCTCAAAAAAACATCAATATCCTCCGGCGACAGAGAAGGGAAGGAAAGTACATTGGTCGCCTTGTCCTTACCCCGGTAATCCTTGTTTAATTCGCGGATATTCTGATCATCGCTGAGAAGAATGCTCAATTCCAGATGGGGAATATGGTCAAAGTTCCGCGCCTCGGGAACCTGCGTGACAATCTGCTCGAAACAGGTCTCTATACACGCCTTATAGTCAGGAAACCCCACGTCCCAATCCGGGGACTGCAGGCAAATATCTAGCTCAATATTTTCAGGAATCATCTTTCCGCCCTGTCATAGGCACGTACAATTTCGCCCACCAGAGCATGACGCACCACATCATCCGCATTAAACCGGATGAAAGAAATATCGTCGATATTTTTCAGAATATCCATGGCATGAAATAATCCGGACGGGGTGCCATCGGGCAAATCCACCTGTGACGGATCGCCGCAAACCACCATCCGGCAATTTTCTCCGAAACGGGTCAAAAACATTTTCATCTGCATGGGAGAGGTATTTTGCGCCTCATCCAGAATGACAAAGGCATTGGACAGGGTGCGACCGCGCATGAAGGCAAGGGGCGCCACCTCTATATCACCGTTTTCCAGCCGCCTTTCCGTCTGTTCAATGGATATCATATGCCCCAGCGCATCATAAAGCGGACGCAGGTAGGGATCGACCTTTTCCCGGATATCACCGGGAAGGAAACCCAGTTTTTCCCCGGCCTCCACCGCCGGGCGGGTCAGGATAATTTTCTCAACCTTGCCTTCCAGCAGGTGGGATACCGCCATGGCCACGGCCAGAAACGTCTTGCCGGTTCCTGCCGGTCCCAGACCAAATGTCATATTGGTTTCGCGCAGGGACCTGATATAGAGGGCCTGATTGACGGACCGGGGGGAAATAATGGCATTACGGGTGCGGATACTGTTTTCTTTGGCGGCAAGGTCTTTGCGCTCAATGATCTTCTCCTGCTTTGGCGCATCCAGAAAATCAGCCATCCTGATAGCACCGTCAACGTCACCCATAGTAACTTCAACCCCCATATCAAGCTTGTCGTGCAGGCTGACAATGATCTGTTGGGCTGTCTCGCGGGCATCCTTGCCGCCTTCGATAACCAGAATATTTCCCCTGGCGGTAAAACTGGCTCCCGTCTTCTGTTCAATACGGGCAAGATGTGAATTATGCTCACCATAAAGCGTTGGCAGTTGGCTGTTATCTTCAAATTCAAGCGTTATTGATTTGCTCATTTAGGTCGTAAACTCACCTTTCAGGCTACGGGGGCCGGCGCTGATAATTTTCATATCAACCAGTTTACCAAAATTCTGCGCCGCTGTCTCCCCATTGCCAAAGTCCACATGAACCGCCTGCATATAGGGACTTCTACCCACAAGCTGTCCCGCCTGCTTGCCTGTCCGCTCCAGAAGTACCGGCATGACTTTACCCACACTCAGCTCATTGAAGGCCCGTTGCTGGCGATTTAATTCTTCCTGTAATTCGGCCAGACGTTCTGATTTGACATGACTTTCCACCTGATCTTCCCAAGCCGCCGCCGGGGTGCCGGGCCGTTCGCTATACATGAAAGAATAAGCCTGGGCATAGTTAACCTCGCGCACCAGTTTCATGGTTTCCTCAAAATCCGCATCGCTTTCCCCCGGAAAGCCGACAATAAAATCACCGGACAGCGCAATATCAGGGCGCACCTTGCGAATATCTTCTATGGTTTTCAGATAAGAGGCAATAGTATGGTGACGGTTCATGGCCTTGACAATTTTATCTGAGCCGGACTGTACCGGCAGATGCAGATAGGGCATACATTGTTCGATCTCACCATGAATGGCAATCAATTCATCCGTCATATCACCGGGGTGGGAGGTGGTATATCTGATCCTCTTGAAATCAGTGACATCCGCCAGATGCCGGATCAGGCGGGCCAGAGACCATTCTTTGCCCCCGGCCGACATCCCATGATAGGCATTCACATTCTGGCCCAGCAATGTCACTTCCAGCACACCGGCATCATTCAATTTGCCCGCATCTTTCATGACATCCTCAAAAGAGCGCGAAAATTCACCGCCCCTTGTGTAGGGAACCACGCAATAGGTGCAGAATTTATCACAGCCCTCCTGAATGGTCAGGAAAGCCGTTTTTTTGGGGGTAACTGTTTTTTGGGACAGCGCGGCGAATTTTTCACTGACCGACAGGTCGGTATCCACAATGCGCGGATGTTCACCCTGTTTCTTAAGCTCATGGGCCCTGCGGGCCATGTCCGGCAACCGGTGATAGGTCTGCGGGCCAAAAACCATATCAACGACCGGCATCCGCCGTTGAATTTCCGCCCCCTCAGCCTGTGCCACGCAACCGCCGACCGCGAGGATCGTTTCCTTGCTGCCCTTTTTCGCCTGTTTCTGCTTCATCACCCGCAGGCGGCCAATATCGGAATATACTTTTTCCGCTGCTTTTTCCCTGATATGACAGGTATTCAGCACAATAAGATCCGCATCATCCGGCTTGTCAGTGGTGGTGTAGCCTTCATGGGCCATCACATCCACCATACGTTCCGTATCATAGACATTCATCTGGCAGCCATATGTTTTGATGTATAGTTTTTTGGTCATTTAAGATACCTGCCGCGTAAAGAGTCGATCAATCGCTTTTCAATGGTTCGCTGGCAATAAACCGATAATTCCTTGCGGGTCTTGAAGAGACTGCGCGATACCGGCTCATGGAAATGCACTTCCACCTCCACTTTGAGCAGCTTTAACACGCCCTTCAGGTGAGGACCCATTTCAATATCGCCGTACCATGCAACATTTGGCCGACTGGACCGGATGGTGGGCATATTATTAATCCGTTTATAGACAATAGTTACAGGCTGGACCATCAATTCCTGAATGCGCCCCTGTTCATCAGGTTGCAGATGCATGGCATTTTCGGTAACCCCGAACAGCGAACTTTTAAAGGGTAACACCCTTCCGCCATCTGATGTGGTGCCTTCGGGAAACAGGATCAGATTATCACCATTATGCATTCTTTCCTGCATTTCCTTGCGCTGCTCGGCAATATCCGAACGCCGTTCCCGGTCAATGAAGATTGTCCGTTGCAGCGAAGACAGATAGCCCAGAACCGGCCAGCCAATCATTTCTTTCTTGGCAATGAAGCAGGCTTTTATAATGTGACCAAGCACAATAATATCAATCCAGGAAACATGATTGCTGACAAACAGGGTTGGCGGGCCTTCGAGAGGTTTGCCAAATGTCTCAACCTTCACATTCAGCGCATTACACATGGAACGATGCACCAGATGCGGCCATGCCTTATAGCCGGGAAATTTCAATTTTTTGAATATAATCGTCGGAGGCAATAATATGGCAAAGAAAAACAATGCCTTGAATATCCTGTAATATTCTCTCATATGAATGACGTGATTTCCACATTAATATAAAACTCTGCACCCCATATATTAGACTGCAGGAGATTTTACAACTTTTGTAATGATGATCTGCTTTATTTAATTTTTATACCGTATAATTCCATACGATGATCCACCAGCCTGTAACCATATTTTTTAGCYACGTGCCTCTGCAATTCTTCAATCTCATTATCCTGAAATTCAATGACCTCACCAGATTCAACATCAATCAGATGATCATGATGTTCCTCACTCACAAGCTCAAACCGGGCCCGGTTTTCACCACTCTCGATCCGGAAATCATGGCGTTCCAGAATGCCGGCTTCCTCAAAAAGACGC
The DNA here is from genome assembly GCA_002401545.1 of Alphaproteobacteria bacterium. Classification (GTDB taxonomy): domain Bacteria; phylum Pseudomonadota; class Alphaproteobacteria; order Sphingomonadales; family Emcibacteraceae; genus Paremcibacter. The sequence continues at coordinate 1,098 of NVTJ01000029.1, read as the reverse complement.
ACTGTACGATAAACCGTTGCAATACTGATGCGCGAATCAATATCAATGGACCGCCGGTAAACTTCTTCCACATCCGGGTGATCATGGGCATCGGAAAGGACTTTTGCAATGATCCTGCGCTGGTCCGTCATCCGCATACCCTTTTCTATGCATATCTGTTCAATTTTTGACGTCATACTCTATTGCCCTGTATTTATTATTTAGAGTGACTATACACTCTATGCCGTTCAATTCCAATTTTTTTACACAGGATCAGGGCATCCTGTTTCCGCCCCCCCTGCCCGCCATAATAGTCTTTCCGGCGGCCAACGGTTTCAAAACCGTTTTTTTCATATAAAATAATGGCGGCCGCGTTATTTTCATTCACTTCCAGCAAAATACGCTTACCGCCTTTGATTTTACCATAAAATTCCCGCAGCAACTGACTTGCCATGCCCCGGGCGCGATACCCCGGCAGAATACAGATGGTCAGGATTTCCACCTCATCACATACTTGTCGCCACAGAAGAAACCCCGTTGGCTGCCCGCTGTCTGAAACCACCATGGCACAGACACCCGGCCCCTGAAGAAGTGCCGCAATTTCCCCTGCCGACCACCGCTGGTCCTGAAAAGACCTGCCATGTATCTGCGAAAGCATTTCTGCGGCCTGAACCCCGAATATCTCAAAAGCAACCGTCATTGGTTGTGAAAGGAATAGGTTACCGGCTTTGCCGCCACCGCATCAGGCGGACGCAGATAAAGCGGCACAACCTCATCAACATGGCCCCCTGCGGCCAAATGCGCATGAATCATCCGGCCCACGGTTGCCGCATCGGGCTCGGGCGGGATATCAGGAAAAGCCAGCTTATTCATGACATCCTGTGAAAGGGCCGTCTTCACCAATTCCACGCCGGTTCCAAACACGGCCGTTACCTTCCCGTCCAGACAGTCTTCCACCTCGCATAACGGCACCGCAAGGGGGCGGGATACCGGAATGACATGTCCCGCCTTAAGGTCAAAAATCTGCAGATAAACCTCCGACCTTCTGGCATCATGAGCGATGGCAATACGGCCCTCGCCGGTGACATTTTCCGCCACCGCTTCCAGCGTTGTGACCCC
>NVTJ01000028.1 GCA_002401545.1 Alphaproteobacteria bacterium | reverse complement strand
AAGATTTAAGTTAATAATAAATTAGAGAAAATATATAACTTTTCTTGACAATTTCTCTGTGACAATGATTGTTTTTAGCGTAATATAGTCCATAGACAGATAGAGACCAAAGTAAAATATTATGTATACGTTAAAGGCAGAAATTGAAAGAATACATGCCTGGCGTTTTTATGGCCGGGTCGTTGGTATCCAGGGGCTTCTGGTTGAAGTCGCCGGTGCTCAACAGTCCCTGAGCATTGGCTCGAGGGTTAACCTTTTATCCCGTCAGGACAAGGTCATCCCTTGTGAAGTGATTGGCTTCAAGGCGGATTGTGCCCTGCTCATGCCCTATTCCATGCTGGAGGGGGTCGGGGTTGGATGTCAGGCTTATGTGGTGGGTGAAATGCCGGTTGTCCATCCGTCATCCCTGTGGCTGGGCCGGGTGGTTAATGCCATGGGGGAGCCTATTGACGGCAAGGGGCCGATAAAATCCGGGGCAGAGGCCTATCCCATCCGCGCTCAGCCCCCCGCCGCGCATCTGCGAAACCGGGTTGGGGACAAGATTGACCTTGGGGTGCGGGCGCTGAATACTTTTATCACCTGCTGCAAGGGGCAGCGCATGGGAATCTTTGCCGGTTCCGGGGTTGGAAAATCCATTCTGCTGTCCATGTTTGCCCGTTATGCGCAGTCTGATGTATCGGTGATTGGCCTGATCGGGGAGCGGGGGCGGGAGGTTCAGGAATTTATAGAGGATGATCTTGGGGAAGAGGGGCTTGCCCGCAGTGTCGTGGTGGTGGCCACCTCCGATGAAACGGCGCTCATGCGGCGGCAGGCCGCATACCTCACGTTGACAATTAGTGAATATTTCCGGGATCAGGGCAATGATGTCCTGTGCCTGATGGACAGTGTGACGCGTTTTGCCATGGCCCAACGGGAAATTGGCCTTGCCGGGGGTGAGCCACCGGCCAGCAAAGGTTATACGCCGACGGTGTTTTCCGAACTGCCGAGATTGCTGGAGCGGGCCGGGCCGGGTGTTGATAAAGGATCAATTACCGGGCTGTTTACCGTTCTGGTGGAGGGGGATGATCACAATGAACCCATATCCGATGCGGTGCGGGGTATCTTGGACGGTCATATCATGCTTGACCGGGCCATTGCCGAACGGGGTCGCTTTCCGGCGATTAATGTGTTGCGGTCCATTTCCCGAACCATGCCCGGATGTAATAATAAAGAACAAAATGATCTTTTGGTTACCACTCGTCAATATTTGGCAGACTATAATGATATGGAAGAGATGATTCGCCTCGGCGCCTATCGACCCGGTGCTAACCGGGAAGTTGACGATGCCATTCATTTTCATCCTGCGCTTGAAGAATTCATGGCGCAGAAAAAGACCGAACGCTGTACTTTGGAAGAAGGCTACGCCCAATTGGCGCAAATATTGCGGAATGGTCCTGCGGGAGAAGACCCAAATATTATTAATGATGACATGAACACCCCCCAGGGGATGAAATGACAGGAATATTTGTGTAATGAGTCGTAAAGGCATGACAGGAATGATCCGCCTGCATAAGTGGCAGTTGGATGAAAAACGCCGGAATATGGTTGAGCTTGAAAAGATGAAGTCGGATCTGCTTCAGAATTTGACTGATCTGCAGAATGAACTGATTCGGGAACAGCAAAAAATTGCCTCTTCGTCTGTTATTAATATTGGCTATGCGGCCTATGCCCAACAGGTTATGGTTCGCCGGGTGAATATCGTGAATTCCATGGTGGAAATTGAGGTTTCCATAGAGGATATGAAAGACCAGGTGGCGGAAGCCTTCAAGGAACTGAAAAAATATGAAGTTGTCGAGCAGCGGCAACGGGAACGGAAATTGGCTGACTTTAAGCTGCGTCAGCAAAGCGAGGCGGATGAGCTGTCGATCAATCTGTACCGCCGCCGTCAGAGGCAGGGCTAGAACTTCCCGTCAAGACCGTCTTCTCCGGCGGTAAAAGGCAAGCCCGGCAAAACCCGTAAGCATCAATCCCATAACCCCGGGCTCAGCAACCGTTGTTGGTGTGCCGTTGGTATCGAACCAGCCGGTATAGCGGGTGGAAAAATTTTCAATACTGCCATCAGCATTATAGGTGATGGCCCCATCATCAGCAAAAAAGGGATGGAACCATATGCCCACTTCTTCAGCATATTGAATGCCACGCCAGCCGGGAGGTTTGCCAGCCGGGTTGTTTATCAGGCCAAGGTTTATGGTAAAATCAAAAGTGGAAATACCATCATTGGCCCCGGCACCATTGGTGTAAGTTGACAATAATTCACTCGTGAAAGATTCAATGAAAGCATTGGGCTCACTGTAGCTGCTGGCATTATTCTGACCGTTATAAATATAAGCTGTCAGGTTCTGCGAAGTGTAATCACCATATAAAATTGCCAGTTCATCACCATGACCTTTGGGGTTTGTCGCATCATTTGCCGAACCACCACCGTTGAATACCAGCCAAAATCCGTTGGCCAGCTTGCCATCTTTCTCGGTGAATCTGGAAGAAAATGTTAATATGTTACTTGCATCATTATAGATTGATTTAAAATCAGTCAGATAGCCTGCCCCTGAATTTCCCAGTGGCCCGTCAAGATCAACGGTGTAAGTGGTTGCCTGTGCATTTTGTGCTGTCATCATCACTAATGACATCGCCGTAATTAAAGCTGATTTCTTTATATATTTTTTCATTTCACATTCCAACAATACTATTATTCGTTACTTAGTGACTAAGCAAGTGGTATGCCAGATGTGTCGTTTTCTTCCTAACATATTGAATCATAACAATAAAAAAAATAGTTAAAATATATTAATCACGGTCATTGTAAAAAAAGCTGACACTTATGTCTCATTTTGAAACATAATATTTCCTGTTTTCGGGGTGATATCAGAAAATAGCCGGAAGTCGGGATAACATTAAGTCATCTTTCCACCCCGGCTGGCGGTCTTCCACGGTGATCAGCAGATTCTGGCCAAATTTATTTTGCTTTTGGCTCAAATACACTTCGATCCATTTAGGGATAATCTGATCCATGATATCTTCCAGAATATCGTGAATCAGTATTTCTGTTTTTGCGGAACGGCAGGTCAGAATCTGTTCCAGATACTCTGACAGACCATCATGGTCCAGCAACAATTTGTCGGGCACATAGCGCAAGCCAAACAGAAAAATCTGTTCGCCCGGTGTAATCTCCTGAGTGATTGAGACGGTATATGTCTTGTTCCGGTAAGGGTTGGGAAGGGAGGACAGCGCCTCTTTTGAAGAAATTGTCATGGGGCTCCTTTTATGACCGTGCCATATGAATTTTCTGGTTGATTATATCCCGGACCGAGATGTCAGGCTGCATATGGTTCCTGAACTGCAGATCGCCGTTATAGCCACTGATTTCAAGAGCGGCGGTGAACATGGATATCATTTTTTGCTGCATTTGTGGTGGCAGAATAATTTTTGACCGGATGATGATATTGAGCCTCTTCTCTTTGAGCAAACCATCCACCTGCAGGGGGCCAATTCGGCTCAGGTCAAGTTCGACGATGAAACGGGTGGCGGAGATTTTTTCATCATCCTCGTCCTCATCAGCGGTATTTTTTCCTTTGCTGTCTTCCCCCGGGACTTGTCGGGTCAGAATGGGAATGGCATTTACATCGCCGCCAATTTGCAGGGGAATCAGGGCGGGACGCCATTCATTCACCGGGGTTTCTGCGCCCAGTCTGAAAATCCGCTGCATATCATTATCCAGCATCGTCAGCAGTTTTCCCTGCCCGGATTTTTCCAGTTGCTGGGTTATTTCCGGTCCAAGCCATATCCTTGCCGGACTTTTTGCCCCCATGGCGGCGAGGAAGAATATCATGGCCGATGTCATCTGGCCGGAATTCTGCACGCCGGGCAATCTGTTGTTCAGGGTTTGGGGCATATTGCTGTTATCCGCCACCGGAAGTACGGATAAAATCTGGCTCAGGGACTGCCAGTTGCGGGTGAAATCCTCCAGCGGTTGCGGCGGCAGTTCCAACGGCAGTGTGGGCCGGGTCAGCAGTGAAGTCGCGGTCCATTCTGTTGCCTGGCTTTCCTGCGCGGGCCTGGTTGTTATGACGTCGGGCGGGGGTTTTGCTGCCGTTTTCTGTGCCGCAGGGTGGCTCACGGGCAATTCCGGCTTTTTTGAGTCGTCTGATTGTTCCGGTAAAGAGAAATTAATCACGGTTCCCGGTTTTAATTCTATGGGGCTCTGGAATTTTATCACTGAAACCGGCGTTGCCACATAGAGTGTTATCAATGTGCTTTCCCGTTGGGGTCTGGTGAATGATGAGGCATCATAACGGTTGGGATATTGGCGATTGGCCGGGGGAGGCCGGTGGGTGTCTGTCGTCCCGGTTTTATGGGTATGGTTCAGAATATGTTGTCCGGGCGCGATAATAATTCCAGAAAATTCCGGCGTGGCAAGTGGTTTTTGACTTTGTGAAACCGGGGAAGTTGTCCTCTCCGGCTGTATGGCCGGTGTTCCGGCGGCAATGGTCTGAATATGCGGAATAGCGATGGAATTGATGCGCAGGGTAAAATTGCTGCCGGCCTTAAGGTTATCCAGCGGCGCCGTGGGGCCAAGATGCTGGCGAACAATTTCAGGAAGATCCACAGCCGCTTTTGGAATATTCTTGATCACGGTTGCCAAAGTGTTTTTATGCAGGAGCTTCGCAACATCTGTGGTCAGGGGGCTGGCTGTGGTTTTTATATTCTCTGTATTTGGGGCCTGCGCCGGCTTGGCCGACTGTTCCTGGGCGATGAAGGCATTCCCGGCAATGGACGAGCGGATGATGGCCGGGCGTCCCTGTGGCGGAACAGCTTTTTCATACAGGGTATAATTGGTTGTTGTCGCGGGTAACGGCAGTTCTTTCAGTTTACTTGCGCTTTCCCGGGCGATATGTTCCGCCCGGTAAAGTGCTGCTGCCCGGTAGGGTATTTGCTGTTCATCAAGGGGCAGACCATCCGGTCCGGCCGTTACCCTGATTTTTGGTGGCATGTTGCCAAGTCCGGTAAGCTCCAGAGTGACCGGGATTGACAAAGGCGTCAATGTGGTTTTTGCCGGTGCCGGGTCCCGGTAAACAAGCCGGGCTTCAATCTCCCGTTCCACCTTTAATATTTTTATTTCCAGCGTGGCACCCTGCGGAATTTTGTCAATATCCTGCTGGTGAACTATGTCAGATTTAACCACATAGGTTCCGGTTTCAGAGCGGATCAGCGGGCGGTTCTGGGCATCTATTCCCTGATAATTTGCCGTAATCCGGTTGCCGGCTTCAAGGTTGGACAGGCTGGTGGCAAGGGTCACAGCCGTTTCATGGGCGGCAGGTCGTTCCGTGCCTTCCACCGCTTTTTCCGGCGTATTGGCCTTTTTATCGGTGGATTGCTGGCCGGTTGAACTATCGTCTGACGTGGTGGACGTCCGGGTTACCCGGGTCGCACCTTCGCCCGTATGGAGGGGGATATTTGAGGGGCCATCAATTTCGCTCATAGTATCATGTTACACCCTTTTGGCGATTTCCACCATATCTTCCCCGGCGCAGGCTTTGGGATGGCGTTGCATCAGCGGTTTTTGATGGCGAATGGCATCAACGACTTGACTGTCACGGCGCACAGATCCAAGATAATCCGGGGTGAACCCCAGAAAATTTTCGCAGACTTTTTTCAAGGTTGCGTAAGTCCGTTTGCCCTCATGGCGGTCTTCAACCATATTGACCAGAATGGCCAGATTCATTTTGGGGGAGCGCATATGATTTATTTTGATGAAGGCATAGGCATCGGTCAGTGATGTGGGATCAGCGGTCACCACCACAATAATCCGGTCAGCGCTTTGGCAAAGTGTCATGACCGATGTTTCCACCCCGGCCCCCAGATCCATGATGGTCAGGTCATAGGCCTGTGATAATTGAACCAGATCCCGGCCCAGTGCTATGAGCTTGTCTTTTTTCAGGGACGCCAGGGTTCCGGACCCGGACTGGCCGGAAATAATGTCAAATCCGCCCGAACCGGCCTTAAAGCGGGTAATGGCCTTGTTCAGGGGGATGGCCCCGGATAAAACCTGTCCCAGATCAACCTGTGGAATGAGGCCCAGTTGAATATCCACATTGGCAAGGCCCAGGTCGCCATCAAACAGCAATACGCGTTTGCCCTGACTGGCGAACAGATGAGAGAGCGTGGTTGAAACCCAGGTTTTGCCAACACCACCCTTGCCCGAAGCAACAGTGATAATTCTGGCGGCAGCAGTTTCACGGGGTGTCATGTTTTTTTACCTTCTTTATACGGTTCTTTTTTGGCGGAACAAAAATTTTCCGGTCGGGAATACGAGTTAGCAGCCGGGCAAGGCTTGTGGCATTGATCTGTTCAATGCCCTTGGCAAGATAGGGTGTGATGCTAACTCCGGCAAGGGCAAGGTCCATGGAGGCGGCCGTGGCCAGCAGGCTGCCGTACCGTCGGGCAACGTCAAGACGGGTTGCGATAAACCGCCGGACCCCGAGGTTCATGTAGGTTTCCGCGATTTCCTGGGCTTCAACGGGATCACTGCCCGCCGAGACGACCAATATTGGTTCCACATCACAGGCGGCAATAAAGCGATGCAGCTCGGCCATTTCATCACAGTTAAAGGGATTATATCCCATGGTATCAATGATGACCAGTTCATGGGGCTGTCTATTGGTTTCAATAGCGGCGGACAGAAGGTCCGGTTCAGAGGCTTCAATCACCGTGGTTTTCAGGACTTGCGCGTAACCTTCAAGCTGGGCAGTGCCGCCGGTGCGGATTATGTCGGTATTGATCAGGCGGACCGTCTGACCGGACAATACCGCCTGACTGGTAAGTTTGGCTGTGGTGACGGTTTTGCCCACCCCGGGCGGCCCCACCAGCATAACGGGCCGGTTCTGATAGTCATTTCGGAGGGGGCTGAAATGAAACATAATATCAAGTGCTTTTGCCAAGGCTTTGATATTACTGTCTTCGTCGAAGGAGGCCGCCGTTTCCAATATACGCCGCATCATGGTTTTCTCTATACCGTGGTGGGCGAGAAAATAAGACAGGTTGATGGAATCAGTATGGTCTTCCTGTTCCAGATCCTTCAGTGATCTTTGGACCGGGGCTGGCTTTGGCTGTGGTGGCGGGGTTCTGCGCCGGGTTATGCGGGCTGTGGGGATTTCTATGGCAGCGGTGATTTTGACTTTGCCGTCTTCTTCCACATTATTAATAATAATTGCGTCATCGCCCAGCGCTTCCCGAACCTGTGCCAGGGCGGCTTTCATATTATCGGCTGTGAATATCTTTAACCGCATAATTAAATCTGACCAAGTGTTCTGATTTTGACTTTGGGATGAACTTCATTCTGTGACATGACCACCGTCGCAGGGCGAAAGCGTTCAATGATGGAGCGGACATAGGGGCGGATCATCGGGCTGGTCAATAATATGGGCAATTCCCCGGCGTGGGCCTGATCCTCGAACGTCATGCGCACAAGGCCAATGAATTCCTGCAACTGGCTGGGCGGCATGGCGAGCTGTTTTTCCTCACCGCCACCCACAAGGCTGTCCATGAAGGCCTGCTCCCATTCCGGTGACAGGTTAATCAGGGGAATAACGCCGTCCTGATTGGCATTTTCATAGCTGATTTGCCGGGCGAGACGGGTTCTGGCATGTTCGGTTATCATGACAATATTCTGGGTATAGCCACAGGCTTCGGCTATGCCTTCCAGAATAGTGGGCAGGTCCCGGATGGAAACTCTCTCACCCAGCAGATTTTGCAGAACCCGCTGCACACCGCTCTGGGTGATCAGGGTAGGCACCAGATCAGCGACCAGTTTTTGATGCTCTGTGGCCAGATCGTCCAGTAATTTTTTTACCTCGGCATAGGATAACAGCTCCGGCATGTTATCCTTGATAACCTCGGTGATATGGGTGGTGATGACGGTGGCGGCATCGACAACTGTATAACCACGGAAAGACGCCTCCTCTTTCATGTTTTTCTCAATCCATTTGGCTGGCAACTGGAAGGCTGGTTCCAGTGTGTCCTCACCGGGCAGGGCCACCGGTTCGCCGCGCGGGTCCATCACCAGCAGCATATTGGGCCGGATGTCGCCCTGACCGGCATCGGTTTCTTTCAGCCGGATGACATAGCTGTTGGCGGCGAGCTGCATATTATCCAATATGCGCACCGATGGCATGACAAACCCCATATCGGTTGCCAGTTGCCGGCGCAGGGCTCTGATCTGATCGGTGAGGCGAATACCGGTATCATCATTGATCAGGGGCAGAAGGCCATAACCCAGTTCAAGGCGGATCGGGTCAATAGTCAGGGCGGTGGTGATCGGCTCCTCCACATGTTCTACCTTCTGTTCTTCTTCCCCGACGGCCTGTCGTTTGGCTTCGGCGCGTTCTTCCTGTTGGCGGGTGAGGGCGATGGTGGCAATCCCCAGCAGGGCGGCAAGACTGGCAAAAGGCAGAAAAGGAATGCCGGGCAATAGGGACAGACAGATCAGCATCCCTGCGCTGACGCCCAGGGCACGGGGATAATTACCAAATTGTTTGAACAGGACCTGATCTGTCCGGCCGGATATTCCGGCTTTAGTGACCAGAAGACCAGCGGCGGTGGAGACAATCAGGGCCGGAATCTGGCTGACCAGCCCGTCGCCCACGGTGAGCAGGGTATAGGTATTGGCCGCTTCGCCGAAAGACATGCCCTTCTGGGCCACGCCGATGATCATCCCGGCGATAATATTGATAAAGGTAATCAAAAGCCCGGCAATGGCGTCTCCCCTGACATATTTGGCCGCCCCGTCCATGGAGCCGAAAAAGGTACTTTCATCTTCCAGGTTTTTCCGGCGGGTTCGGGCCGCATCTTCATCAATCAACCCAGAGGACAGGTCGGCATCAATGGCCATCTGCTTGCCGGGCATGGCATCCAGAGAGAAACGGGCGGCGACCTCGGCAATCCTGCCGGACCCTTTGGTAATCACCATGAAATTCACGATCAGCAGGATGGAAAATACGATGATGCCGATGACAAAATTACCGCCCATGATAAAATTGCCAAAGGCTTCAATCACATGTCCGGCGGCCGCTGGCCCCGTATGGCCGTTGGACAGGATCAGACGGGTTGAAGCCACATTGAGGGCCAGCCGCAGCATGGTTGTCAGCAAAAGCACCGTCGGGAAACTGTTGAATTCCAACGGGGTCTGAATAAACAGAACGGTCATCAGAACCATAACCGAGAAAGTAAAGGAAATGGCCAGAGAGATGTCCAGCAGCCAGGGCGGCATGGGCAGGAACAGAATGATCAAAATCAGAACGACACCAATGGCCATAATGATGTCGGACCGCTGGGCTAACTGTCCCATAAATCCTGTATTGGCGGAAGCTTCATTGGTGGCCGTATCGCTCATAAGCTGTGATTGTTTCTTATGTTGTTTGAGTCAAATAATGTTATAAATTCGGCATCACTGGCGTTCCAGGTCCCGGAACAGTCACCCCGTCAGACATGTATATATTCAGCTTGTTGCGTAATGTCCGTATGGAAATACCAAGGATATTGGCCGCATGGGTACGATTGCCCAGACAATGCTTCAGGGTGTCAATAATCAGGTCTTTTTCCACATCAGACACGGTGCGGCCAATCAGCGAAGCGGCGGCGAGGGGTTCGGTTCCTTCCGGTGTATAGGGATTTTCCCGTGAGGCTCCTGACTGGATTTCCATGTGAGGCCTGCCGTCAGGCAGGACGATATCAGAGGCATCAATATCCGTACCCGTGGTGAGCAGTACCGCCCGGTGAATGGTGTTTTCCAGCTCACGCACATTGCCGGGCCAACTATGGTTGATCAGCACCTTCATGGCATTACCGGTTATATTTTTCGGCGGCAGTCCGTTAAATTCGGCATAGCGGACAGCAAAATGTTTGCAGAGTGCGCGGATATCTTCCGGGCGATCTTTCAGCGGCGGTATATTCAGGTTCACCACATTCAGCCGGAACAGAAGGTCTTCGCGAAAGCTGCCGTTTTTGACTTCCTGTTGCAAATTCTTGTTGGTGGTGGCGATAATCCTGATATCAATCTTGACGGCACTGGATCCGCCAACGCGGTCAACCTCCCGCTCCTGTACCACGCGTAGAAGTTTTGCCTGGAGGCGCACATCCATTTCGCTGATTTCATCCAGCAGTAATGTCCCGCCATTGGCTTCTTCAAATTTTCCGATCCGCCGCGCTATGGCCCCGGTGAAGGCACCTTTCTCATGGCCGAAAAGTTCACTTTCCAGAAGATTTTCAGGAATGGCGGCGCAGTTGATGGCGATGAAGGGTTTTCCCCGGCGGCGGCTTTTATTGTGAACATGGCGTGCCATGATCTCTTTGCCGGTGCCGCTGTCGCCAGTGATCATAATACTAGCTTCGCTGGCAGCGATTTGATTGGCCAGTTTGACCACCTGCATCATATTGCGGTCCCGGTAGATAAATTTATGGTCATCAACGGAAATAGCCGTCAGAACGGCGGCAATCAGGTCCGGGTCCGGCGGCAGGGGGATATATTCTTTGGCACCGGCGCGGATGGCGGCCACGGCCTCATTTGAATTTGATCCGACACCGCAAGCAACCGCAGGCGTTGAAATATGTTCGGAGGCCAATTGATCCAGCAGCCTTTTGATGTCGCATGTGACATCAATCATCAACAGGTCGGCGCCTTTCGTGCGGATCAGCCGGAGAGCGGTGGCCTCATCGGGGGCGTGAATAACCTTTGCGCCGTTGTCGAGCGCAATCTGGGAAGCTGCGGTCAGCTGTCCGCCAAGAGAGCCAACTATTATCAGTCGCATGGTAAAGTCCTAGTCATAATAGCTGATCCGGTTTGTTTGCGGCAACATGGCGTTAAGCTGCATTTCCAGACGCCGGGGATTTTCTTTGCGTCCAATGGATAGAACACCAGTGAGGTAAAGTAAATTCAGGGTAGATTCATTATGGGAATTTCTTTCTGCTTTGGTGGACAGGGGGATCAAAACCATATGGGCCAGAATGGCACCATAGAAAGTGGTCAGCAGGGCCACCGCCATGGCGGGTCCGATGGTGCTGGGGTCGCTGAGGTTGCCCAGCATCTGTACCAGTCCGACCAATGTGCCGATCAGTCCCATGGCCGGAGCGACCTCTGCCGAGCGGCGTAACAGGTCAACGCTTTTTGACTGGATGGATGAGGTTGAATAGATTTCCTGTTTCAGGATATTTTCTATTTCCTCGGCATTGGCCCCGTCCACGGTCAATTCAAGACCTTTTTGCAGGAAGGGTTCGTCATTAAAGGATTTACTGATTTTTTCCAGAGCGACAAAACCTCCGGTGCGGGCTTTTTCGGCAATCTGGATCATGGTAACCCCTATTTCCTGAGGCTCATGGGGGGTATAGGACATCAGGCGCCACAGGGCACCGGGGATTTGCCTCAGGTCTTTTACGGAAAAACTGACAATCGTAATCGCCATCGTACCGCCCAGAACAATCAGGACCGACTGCATATTTACAAAATCCATAGGTGATCCGCCATAAAGCATAGCGGTAAGGATCAACCCAAATCCGACCAATATTCCAAGAAGTGTAATCACATGCCTGTTCCTGTCGTTAAGCCCCGGTTCATTCGCTGCCTTTAATTATTTCTGTCATGGTGATGCCAAGCTTTTCTTCCAGCAGGACGACCTCACCACGGGCAACGAGCCTGTTATTCACATAAATATCAATAGCCTCGCCCACTTTGCGGTCCAGTTCCACCACAGAACCCGGTCCCAGTTTCAGCAGCTGACTTACGGACAGCTTGGTTATGCCCAAGACGGCGGACACTTTTACCGGTATATCAAAAACGGCTTCAAGGTCGCCCTCTGTTTCCGCATTTTCTGTGGTGTCCGGTGCCGCATCATCACTGCCCGTTGCGGCACCATCTTTATCCAGTTCCTGCCAATCCATATTTTCTGTATCAGACATTAGTTGTTAGCCCTTAATAATTTATTGCCATAAGTCATTATAATGAACAAATTTCTTCAATAACCTGTCATGTATTAACCATATTTACCTGTGAATTCAAAATCCTGAAAGTCCAAAGGGAGTTTTCAGGTTGTTATGGTCTCCGATATAGTGCCTGCGTCCGGGTCAATTTGACTGGTTGCAGAGGTATTTTCCGTTTCCGGCGCATCAATAAAATTCTGAACTGTATTTTTTATGGTGTTCATCAGGCTGTTGAAATCCCGTTCCACACCGCCGTTCGCCCATTCAACCCGGCAATCACTGATATGGGTCATTGTCTCACTGATCAGAATGACTTGCCCGGGATAGCCACAGGACTGTTGCATTTTTTCCAGCTTGTCTTGCAGGCCCGGCAGGATAGCCTCATCCACCCGGATCACAAGCCGGGGTTCCAGCGGGCTGTTTTCCAAACATTGATTGACCAAAAGTTCAATCTCCGCCAAGGGTGTTTTCTCAACTGCGGCAGGGGCCAGTTTTTCCATAATGGTGAAGGCCAGTTTCGCAGCTTCCTTATGCATCAGGGCAACCTGTTCGTCCTGACGCTCGCCGAGATTTTGTGCGGCGGTGAGAATATTCCGGGTCAGATTTTCACAATTTTGTTCCAGACTGTCAAGGGCTTCGGCGCGGCCTGCCTCACGGCCTTCTGCAAAGGCGGTCTCCTGCAGCCTGTTCTGGCTGAAACTATTTTCAAAATCATCGTCAAAGGTAAATTTACTTGCATCCATGACAAGCTTAATCCTTGTTGCTAATAAATTAATTCGTCTTCGCTCTTTGAATCATTGAGCACAATTTCACCGCTATCGGCCAGGTCTTTGGCCACATTGACAATTTCCATCTGGGCTTCGTCCACATCTTTCAGGCGCACCGGACCCATGGCCTCCATATCCTCTTTCAGGATTTTGGCGGCGCGTTCTGACATATTGCTGAAGAACAGATCACGGATTTTATCAGAAGAGCCTTTCATGGCCAGACCAAGCCGGTCCTTGTCGATTCCTCTCAGCAGGGTCTGGACACCGGTGGCATCCAGATTTTGTAAATCCTCAAAGGTGAACATCAGCGCCCGGACCTTTTCGGCACTTTCCCGGTTCCTGTCTTCCAGCGCGGTCAGGAAGCGGGTTTCCGCCGCCCGGTCAAGATAGTTGAAAATTTCGGCAATGGTTTCATGGCTGTCCTTGCGGCTGGTCTTGGCCAGATTATTCATAAATTCAGTGCGTAGCGTCTGCTCCACCTTGTCCAGAATATCTTTCTGAACCGGCTCCATCCGCAACATTCTCTGTACGACTTCCATGGAAAATTCGTCCGGCAGCACACTTAATACCGAGGCAGCATGTTCGGGTTTGATTTTGGACAGCACCACAGATACTGTCTGGGGATATTCATTCTTGAGATATGTGGCCAGAACCACTTCATTCACATTGCCCAATTTGTCCCACATGGTGCGCCCCGCAGGACCGCGGATTTCTTCCATGATCTGATTAACCCTGTCACCGGACAGCATTTTGGCCAGCAAGCGTTCCGTATTGTCAAAATTCCCGGTAAGGGAGCCGACCGAGGACACGCCATTGGCAAAATCAAGGAATAAATCTTCAATCACTTTGGAATCAACCGCGCCCAGAGACGCTATGGCAAGGGACAGTTCCTTAACTTCTTCATCGCCCAGAAGATTCCAGATTATGGCCCCATTTTCTTCGCCCAGCGCCAGCATAAGAGCCGCAGCCTTATCCGGACTCGACAAATCCGATGTTCGGGATATTTTTCCAGCATTCATTTCATATTATCCGTATAACCAACCTCTGACGACAGCTGCGGATTCTTCCGGATGTCGTTCAACCAGTTCCCCGACTTTCTTCAGGGCGGTGGCTTGTATTTTGCCTTCTACCGCGGCCACATCGATGGCGGATTCAATGCCGCCTTCCTGTTGGGCTACCTGACGGGAAGACAGGTTTTTTCCCTGATCATCAACCAGGGTGATTTGGGGGCCGGTTTCCGGCGCGGCCAGAGCCTGCTGCTCCCCCGGCGGTAATTGCGCCTGCGCCCCCCCCTCCAGTGCCGCCGTTTGTGGCACATAAGTCGTGGGTGGTGACGTGAGGAATTTGATTAAAGGCCGCAGAGCAAAGAAGATAACCAATATACCGATTAACATCAGGCCGCCCAATTCGATGAAGCGCATGATATCGGCCTTGCTGAAATCAAACAGGCCTTCTTCGACGGCTTCTTCACCGTAATCAATTGTGGCAAATTTCATATTGATGATCTGTACCGAATCGCCACGGTCTTCGTCATAGCCAATGGTGGATTTAACCAGTTCTTCCAGTTTTGTCAGGTCTTCCTCGGTGCGTGGCTGGTAAACCGGTGGATTGTCCTCACCGGCATCCTGATAAGTACCGTCAACAAGCACGGCAACGGTAACTTTCTTGATGGTGCCTGCTTCGTGAATTTGGGTCCGGATAGTTTTGGAGTTCAGGTAATTGGTTGTTGTTTCTGTGGTACTGTCGCTGGACTGGTTTTTAATGGCTGGATCTTCATTTGCATCCGGGTCCTGATCCGGCAGGTTGTTATTGACGGAAACCGTTTTTTCTTCAGCATTTTCACGGCTGTTTTTGATTATTTCCTTACTGGATTCCGATAAAATTACCTGAGTATCGGGGTCATATATTTCTGAATTGCTGGTGATGCGGTTCAGATCAAGTTCAGCACTGACTTCCGCCCTGACCTTCCCAAGGCCCACGGTTTTTTCCAATAATGTTTCAATCTGACCCCGCAGGCGGTTTTCCATGGAAATCTTCTTTTCTTCCAGGGACAGCGCCAGCAGGGAGGTGGTATCTTCTGATGACCCGCGGGCCAGCAGGGAGCCTTTTTGGTCCACAATGGAAATTCGTTCGGGCTGCAGGTCCGGCACCGCAGACGACACCAGATTTTGAATGGCCATGATCTGATTGCGTGACAGGCGGTTTGAGGATGTTTTTATAAATATACTTGCCGTGGCCTGCCGGGTCTCATTATTGAACAGGCGTCGCTGGGGCAACACCAGATGAATACGGGCGCTGCTCACATTTTCAATAGCCTGAATAGTCCGGGCCAGTTCCCCTTCCAGGGCGCGCAGACGATTGATATTCTGAACAAAACTGGTGGCGCCTAGAGAATCTCCCCGGTCAAAAATTTCATATCCCAGCGAGCCACCCCGCGCCAGGCCTTGCTCAGCAACAGATATACGGATTCGGCTGACCTGATTGTCGGGAACCAGAATAGTGCTGCCATCTCCAACCAGTTTGTAGGGAATAGCCTGAGCTTCGAGACTTTGGACTATTTTGGAGGAATCTGACAAATCAAGGCCGCTGAATAACAGGGCCATATTTGGCGTTGACAGGCGGATTGACAGGAAAATGAAAAATCCTATTGTAATTGCCGCCACTGTGGCCATGGCGGCCAGTCGTGCGGGACCCAATGTTCTGAAAAATTCTGCTAAGCCATTCACGACACGGTTTCCTCATATACTTTTATAACAATGCAACTTAATATTTTTGGACGTTGTCTCCTGCACTACAGGGAATTGATTCAACGTTACCTTAAGTTTACCAATTATTAAGTAAACAAGACGTTAATGGTAGGCAATTTTTGCCTAGCAAGCGTGAAATTTATGTTGACAGTTAAAAAAATGAGGGTTTCCAAGGCGTCCATAATAGGGGCGTCTTTAAAAAAATATACTATATGTAGTGGGTATTGGCAAAAATTGATGATTTTTAGCCGATAAAAAAACGTTAACCATAAGAATCACTTCTTCTTATGGTTAACGTTTTTATTTCAATTTCAGACGACAGGCAGGATCAATTGTTAAACCTTTGGGATGAAATTTCCCGGTAATCCTGAATGCGGGTTACCCTTAGCCCCAGAAGACCGTCTTTATCAATAGCCCGCTGCCAGGACAGAAATTCTTCAACGGACAGCGTATATCTCTCACAGGCATCCTCCAGTGACAGCAGCCCCCCTCTGACGGCAGCAACAACTTCGGCCTTGCGCCGTATCACCCAGCGTTTGGTATTGGTCGGCGGGAGATCAGCCAAGGTCAGCGGCTCTCCTGTCGGC
This sequence comes from Alphaproteobacteria bacterium, assembly GCA_002401545.1. Taxonomy (GTDB): domain Bacteria; phylum Pseudomonadota; class Alphaproteobacteria; order Sphingomonadales; family Emcibacteraceae; genus Paremcibacter. The sequence continues at coordinate 10,312 of NVTJ01000028.1, read as the reverse complement.
CCCAGAACAGGTGCGGCTGACATATTTTGCAATCTACTCATTATATACTAATCTCCGGTAACATTTACACATGGCCACAAGAATAGTCACAAGCCTTTAAAAAAAGCCTAATGAACGCGGTTAATGAGTAATAAAATATTGATTAAATTTTTATTTAATTGTTTTCCGGGGGATGAAAACAGGTTAAGCCGCTTGTGTAATACAAGCGGCTTAACGGTTAAGTATTTGATTTATTAACGTTTTACGTTGTTCAATTCACTCAGCATCTCATCAACTGTTATGATGACTTTGGTGTTGGCAGAAAAGGCTCTCTGCACAGTAATCAGGCTGGTAAATTCAGCCGCAAGGTCAACGGTTGAGGCCTCAAGCGTTGATGGCGCGACAAATCCGGCACCGCCGAATCCGGCAAGTTTAAGGTTCAGCGTGCCCGATTGATCGGATACGGTATAGGTATTGCCCTGCCGTCTGGTCAGGCCATCCGGGTTCTGGAAGGTGGACAGCGGTATCTGGGATACCCGTTTGGCCAGGCCATTGCTGAACAATGCGCTGACAACGCCTTCCTTATCGATGGAAACGCCGACCACGTTACCAAATGTTGCGCCATCGACCGAAGATGAAATGATGGTTGAGTTGCCAGCGAACTGTGTCATCCCATCACTCAGTCCATTGGAACCCAGATCAAAGGTAAGGTTGCTTGCAGAGGCCCCGCCGGTCCAGTTGACAGTGATCGGGTTTAACAGGCTGGCGCTGGTGCCGGTAATATCAATGGTACCGTCCCCGTTAAAGGCAAGCTGTCCGGTGTTAATCTGTCCAGTACCGGCAAGGCCGGAGGTGACTTCACCCGGAGGATCAACATACACTTCGATATTCCACAGATTGTCCGCTTGTCTCAGGGCAGCAAGCGTTACTGTATGAATACCACCCAGAGCATCAAAAACCTGTATATTTGTCTGGAAATCCGGCTGCACCCCATTCACCGGTGGTATGACCCCGGCAGCGATATCGGCAGCATAGCCTGACATGGATCCGGCAACGGTCGCGGCGGTATAGGTTGCGCCGGTAATGGCAGCACTCAGCGGCTGTGATGATTGCAGGTTGGCCCGGATTGCTACATTTGTTGTCGCTTCAGCGGTACTGGTCAGGTTTGATACATTAATCGGTTGCAATTCTGTCAGAACCAGATTGGTTGGGGCATTGCCGCTACTGTCAAGGGGGACGCCCATGAGGAAAAATCCGGCGGTGTTTTTCAGGAAACCATCCGCATTGGGTGTGAATGATCCCGCCCGGGTGAAACTGATTTCCGAGTCCTGATTCACCGGTTCTCCCCGGGTTGATACGACGAAGAAACCTGCGCCGTCGATACTGAGGTCTGTGGCTGAGGTAGAAGATTGCAGCAATCCCTGCCGACTGATGAGGCTTTGTGGTATTGCCTGAACACCGCCCGGTGAAAAAGTGGCTGTGGAACGTGTTTCGGTGACCAATGTGGAAAATTTTGCCCGGGTTTCTTTATAGCCTACCGTGTTCAGGTTGGCGATATTATCTGAAATCATACCGAGCGCGGAACTGAAAGCCCCCAATCCGGATACGCCGGACGCCAGTGATGCGAAAAGACTCATGTCATTACTCCTTGTTGTTTACCGGCATCTGGTGCCGGTGTGTTAATATTTATTTATTGAGAGCGTTTTACGCGACTTAACTGGCGACTTCTGCGACAGGTATGATTTGTTTGACGGCCTGAATGTTACTGGCCTCTGTTAAAATTCCGTTGACGGATAAATGCACGTCACCATTCAGGATTTCAATGGCTTCAACGGTTCCCTTGGAGAATATGGCGGCCTGTACCTCGGTTCCGCTGGCTGTAGTCGCGGAAATAGTCAGTTGATAAATCCCGTCCGGCGTATCTGCCGGGGCATTCCAGATAAAATCATGCAGTCCGGCCTTATTATCGCCGGTGCCTTCAAAGATAATCTCGCCGGTGGTATCCTGTACGGTCAGTTTTACCTCGTCGGCATTTGTCTCCAGACCATATTCCCATTTGGCCGTGCCATTCCTTAATCCGGCCCGGTCCGTTTCGATGGTAACTTCGGTACCGAGAAAGCCAACCGCATTGGACATGGCGGCGTTCTTTGTCTGACTGATCAACTGTTCAAGGTTTTTATTGGTGGTGATAGATTGCTCTACCTGGGTAAAGGAAACCAGTTGATCGGTGAACTGATTGGAATCCAGAGGGTCCAGCGGATCCTGAAACTGTAACTGTGTCGTCAGCAATACCAGAAACTGGTCGAAATCCTGAGCCAGTTTGCTCTGGCTTTGGTCGGCGGCACTTGTGGCATTTGCTGTTGCGCTATTGATTTCCATTATATGTCCTTGGTTATATATTTATATCCAGAAGATTATCCGAATAGGCCATTTTCATTTGCTGGCGGTTTATCATGCTGGCTGGTGGAAAGGACATATCGTCACTTTCCCCGTCGGCTGATTTATTGTCAGAGAATTCGGAATGACCTTGGTGCTGTTGCTGTTTCAGGCTGAAATTCAGGTTGTTGCCCCCGGCATCAAAGCCAGCATTTCCCAGAGCCTTTTCCAGCGATCCCTGATCTTTTTGCAGCAGCGTCAGGGTGCGTTCATTTTCTACGGTAACGGTGGCGATTATTTTCCCATCGGCCTGAAAGTCCATCCGGATATCCACCTGGCCAAGATGTGCAGGTTTGAGACTTATTTTAAAGCTTTCCTGACCATTGGCGGCCTGTTTGGCAATGGCCATGCTGATTTGTTTTGTAACCATTTGTGGGTTAACAGAGGGCAGCGGTGGTTTGGGGGGCGAGAGACTGGCGGTCTGCAGGCTGTTGGGGCCTACTTCCTGTACGGCAAGTAATCCTGTGGCAGGGATCAGGTTGCCGCGACCTGTGCCTTCTGCGCCGGATATGCTCTGGAGCGGTTCGGCCAAAAATGGAATTTTGGGTGACATCGGATGCTCAGGGCCAGCCGTGGCAATATTATTTTGCATTGTTGTCGCAGGTTTTGTCCCGCTTGCTGTGGCGACATAATTTTCTTTGCCGATTTTTTTTGTGCTTGAATCTTTGCTGGCTTTGCTGTTGTTAACGTCTTTGTGAAGTGCAGGCTGAATTGTTGCAGCAGCCTGTTGCGGGGGCATTTCAGCAGCGATAGCAGGTGCCTTGTCAACAGCGGCAGGTACTTGGGTCACATCCTGCGGTATAGCCGCAGCGGATTGCCCCAGGATAGTGGTTTGAGGTACAGGTCTTTCAAATCCAGGCGGATCTTGTCCCTCAATTGCTGGTGAGAGGGGGTGACGGATTTCGGCCACATCCAGAGAAATATCGGCTGCTGCAGATTTATCTGTGCTTTCCGGCGGGGGTGTTGTTGCCGTGTCTGTGCGTGTAATATTCTGAACCGCCGGTCCGGGCGTTGCCGGGCGGGTGGTGCTGACATTTTGCCCGTCTGTCACTTTCAGCGGGGTCTCCTGAATATTTTGGCTCTGCACTATCTGTTCAGGTGCTTTTCCGACGGGGGAGGCTGTCTTCCGGATCGGTTCAGTATGGGGCAGGGTTTTTTCGTCAATTGGTTTGCCGGGCGTATTTTTCTCTTGTGCGACTTTTGCGGCGGTGGTTATATCCATTACGGTTACCGTCTGTTCAACGGGGATCTGAGAGTATGGCACAGGGGTAACTTCAGCTTCAGCTATCTGGGGGAATGATAGGGACGCACCTGCCAGAATGGGTTCTGAAATGATGTTTTCGGCACTATTTTCATATTCAGACTGATTTCCGGTTTCAGGAATTATTTCCGGATCCTCGGCCTCCTGAATTATTTCAGGAACCATTTCCTGTTCACTGACAATGGCCGGAGCTGCCTTTTCCTGTTGGGTAATTATGGCCGGGATGTCTGATAGTTGTTCACCGGAAGATTGTATGCCTGTTATCCGGGCCAGAAGAATGCTGAAATCATGGGATCTGTTTTCAGCCGGGATATTGTCAGTGGCTTGCGGCTTGACCTTGCCAACGGACGCAGTGATTCCATCGCTGCCTGTGGCGGCAGTATGGGCGGTGGTTAGTAATAGCTCGGAACCTATAGTCATAATTTCCCGTATTTTTATAAACACAAAAATCTACTGAATATCTAAGCAAATAGCGGGCCATTCTCTGTTTATCATGGTAACACATTGTAATATATAGATATTTTATTCGTGGAGAAGGGAGCGTACCGTGAGAATGGGGTAATTATTTCCTGATTCTTCCGGTAAAAATTGCTGATGGGCAGAATAGACCCGATATAAGTTGGCCCCAACCTTGCATCTGATCAATCATATATATGAGCGCGTAGAGACTGCGCAGATAGTCAATATAAGGAAGATTGAACTATTTATCTTTATTTTCAATGCCTTGGAAGGATATAAAAATGTTGGATCAGGATAAGATGACGATGTGTTTTTTGTCAAACGGGGGAAAATTTACCCTTTGGGGCAAGCGTTGCCTATCCCGGGAAGCTGGTCAGCAGGCCAAAGTAGCCAGAAAGGAAAAGGGATAGCATGTCCATTAATGCCATTATCAGCAACTCGCTGAGCGGACTTTTTACTAATCAGGCAGCATTGCGGACCACATCCAGTAATATTGCCAATATTAATACGCCGGGTTATGCCAGACAGGTTGTTCAGCAGGAGGCCATTGTCAATGGCACGTCTGTGGGCGGGGTCAGGATTTCTGCTATTGTCCGGGTTGTGGATAAATTTCTCGTCAGGGCGGTTCAGGATGCCAATGCGGATTTTGCCCGTTCTGAAATAGAAAATACTTTTCAGAGCCGGATTCAGGCTCTGTTGGGCCGTCCGGACCAGAATAATTCCCTCTCCGGGCGTATTGATCAGGTCTTTAATGCCATGTCGGAAATGGCCCTCAATCCTCTGTCCTCTATTCTTAAAGAAAGCACCTTGTCCGCCATTAACCAGTTTGGTGAAGAAATAGGGTCGCTGGGACGCCAGATTCAAAATATGCGGGCGGATGCCAGTAACCAGATCGCAGAAAAGGTAGAGCGGATCAACGCCCTGACCAAGCGAATTGAGGGTTTGAACCCCCTTATCATGAATGAAACACTTTCCGGAGGTACACCGGGGACATTGATAGAAAACAGGGCGAAAAGCATTGCCGAACTTTCCAGCCTCATTGATTTGAATGTTATTGATACCGGAAATAATGGCGTTCAGGTTGCTACATCATCAGGGATTACCCTTGTTGGTCTGACCCGCAGCGTTTTGCAATATTCACCGCCCGGAGTTGTGACATCCTCAACGCCATTCCCCCAAATCACGGTCCATCAGCTTGACGCTGTGTCGGGGGCCATCCGTCCGAGCAATCTTCAGCTTGACGGGCAACTGACATCCGGTGAGTTGAAGGGTCTGCTAAACCTGAGAGATAAGGATCTTTCTGAAATAGCCCTGCAGTTGGGAAGCCTGGCTGCGGGTTTTACCGATGAGTTAAACCGGGTTCATAACCTGAATACGGCGGTTCCGGCCCCGGGCGACCTGACGGGGGTCAGCACAGGTCTTCTGGCCACGGACAATCATCGTTTTACCGGGGAATCTGTGTTTGCCGTCACCGACAGCAGTGGCGCACTGGTGGCAAAAGTGACTATTGATTTTGGTGCCATAGGACCGACATTGGGGGATGTGGTTGCCGCGGTTAATGCGGGCCTTGGTGGCGCGGGAACTTTGGCCCTGACCAATGGCGTGATGTCATTGACGGCGGCGGTTGCTACCGATGGTGTATCTCTTTCACAGGTTGCCGGAAATGAAAGCAGCCGGGCCGGTCGCGGTTTTTCACATTTCTTTGGCATGAATAATCTGGTAGAGGCCAAATCGCCCTCCCACTTCGAAACCGGGATAGTCGGTACGGATAATCATGGTTTTGTCGCTGGCGGGACCCTGCAGCTGGAAATGAATGATAGTGACGGGGTGAAGATCAGCGAATTTACCCTGACCATTGCCGGCGCGAGTTTTGATGATATCCTGACCAGCCTGAACAGCAGTCCGCTGAGTACGTTTGCAATATTTTCCTTTTCACCAACGGGAGAATTGATTTCAACCCCCAAGACAGGAATTGGCGACATAAAACTGCATGTGAAGTCGGACAGCACATCACGCGGGGCGACAAATGTGCCAATTTCCACCTTCTTCGGCATCGGGGATGCTTTCCGTATGGATGCTGCCGTTGACCTTAAAGTCAGCACGGTGATCAATGGCGACCCAAGCCGGATGGCATTGGCCCGGCTTGACCAGACGGCGATTGTCGGCGGCAATGCCCTGAGTGTTGGTGACCAGAGGGGGGCATTGGCGTTGAGGGATCTGGAAAATGCCGCTCATAAATTTCTCAAAGCCGGAGGCTTGGGTGCCGCAACAGTAACCTTGGCACAATATAGCGCAAATCTTTTGGCTAACCTGGGGTTACGGGCCGCATTGGCGACAGATAATTTGGAAGATAATCGAGCATTAGCTGAAGAATTAAGCCGGAAATCCTCGGATATTTCCGGGGTTAACCTGGATGAGGAACTGGGTAACATGATTATATTTCAAAATGCTTACTCGGCATCGGCCAGGCTGCTTAATACGGCGAAGGAAATGTTTGACACCATTTTACAGATCGTGAATTAAAACCGGATTTTGAATGAAGAGTGAACAGAGATAAGGACAGGATAGCGATATGACACGGGTATCAAGTTTCAGCAATCAACAGGTTATGCTGACCAGTCTTATGAATGGCCAGTCCAGGGTATTTAAAGACCAGGTGCAGATTACAACTGGCAAGAAGGAAGATAACTACAGTGGATTAGCTGGTGAAATTTCAACCCTGCTGGGGGCGAAGGCGGTTTTTGGCCAGACACAGGGTTATCTCAGGGCGGCAACTCATGTGAGCCGGTTTCTGCGCACCAATGATATTCAGCTTGAAAATATGGTAAGAAATACGCAAAATGTTCGCGATACATTGTTGGAAGCTATCGCCCAGAACCAGACTTTTGCCCTGGATGAATTGCTGGCAGAATCCTTTTCGTCCATGGTCAGTGCCCTCAATAGCAACATCGGCGGGGTTCATGTTTTTGGTGGCGGTCGTTCAGATATACCACCGGTTACCGGATCACAGATATCTGATCTTGTTGCGACGGCTTCTGTGTCTGACCTGTTTCAGAATGACCAGCTTCGCCCAACGGCCAAGATCGGGCAGAATACGCTTACGGAATATGGCCTTTTGGCGGATGAAGTGGGGCTTGAGGTCTTTCAGATATTTAAAAATATTGCCGATTTCAGTGCCGGTCCTCTGGGCCCGTTATCTGGGGAGCTTAACGCCGTGCAGTCAAATTTTCTGAAGGGTGAGATGGATAATCTGGATACGGCCCTTGATAATCTGCGGGTGCTGGTGGCAAGAAACGGGACGCGCCAGAATAATGTGGAAAGTTTTATCAGCGAGCATGAAAATCAGGAAGTTTTTCTGGAAGTATTCATTTCCGATATTGAGGATGTGAATGTGGCAGAGGCCATCAGCCGTCTGAATAATGATCAAATCGCCCTTGAGGCATCATTCAGAATCACGAGTGAGTTGACCAGTCTGTCCCTGCTTGAATTTATCTAGTGGATACAATGGGACATATGCTACCCTATGAATTCAGTGAATATAAAGCAGATAAATCAAGGCTCGTTTCAGGGCCTGTGGACAATTAATGAAACATTATTTTTTTGAGAAAGCTTATCTGACGTCCAGATGGTCACAAGATGTTTTAATCGGCGTTGATGATAGCGGTTTTATTTCTAGCATTGAAACGGATGTATCAGATCATGGCCGGGAAAAAACAAGGGGGTTTGCCCTGTCGGCTATTCCAAATACCCATAGTCATGCCTTCCAGAAAATTCTTGCCGGACGTACGGAATACAGAAATAGTACCCAAAATAATACCAGGGACAACTTTTGGACCTGGCGCGACCTTATGTATCAATTTGCCAATGCCGTGACACCGGAAGATGTGAAGAATATTGCCGCATTCCTGTATCTTGAAATGCTGAAGGCCGGTTATGGTTCCGTGGCGGAATTTCATTACCTTCATCATCAGCCGGGGGGGCGGCCTTATGATGACCCGGCGGAAATGTCATATGCGATTGCGGCGGCGGCACAGGATGTGGGCATCGGCCTTACCCATCTGCCTGTTCTTTATATGCAGGGCGGGTTTGGCAATGTCCCGCTGGTCGAAAGGCAATATCGTTTCAAGCAGGATGTTGAGGGCTATTTAAAGTTATTGGATCAGCTTCGGAGAACGATGCCCGCGCATCAGAATCTGGGTGTTGCCTTTCATAGTCTTCGGGCGGTACCGCAAGGTTCGATGGCAGAGGTTCTGGCTGGCATTGACCGGAAAATGCCCGTTCATATTCATATTGCCGAACAGGTGAAGGAGGTTGAGGCTTGCCTGGAATATACCGGTCAGCGCCCCGTGGAATGGTTGTTGTCTCATCATAATGTGGATAAAAACTGGTGCCTTGTCCATGCCACACATATGATGGATGGTGAAATATCAGCACTGGCCAAATCCGGCGCGACGGCAAGCATTTGCACGACAACAGAGGCTAATCTTGGGGACGGGTTTTTTCCTCTGAAAAAATATCTCGACAAGGGCGGGAAGATATCTATCGGGTCCGATGGCAATAGCATGATTAACCCGCTGGAGGAGATCAGATGGCTGGAATATGGCGCGCGCCTGTGTGAACAAAAGCGAAATATTGCGGCCAGTCAAAATAACCCCCATACGGGCAGTGCTTTATATGATGCCATCCAAAAGGGCGGGGCTCAGGCTCTGGGACAAAAGACGGGCACCATAGAAGTGGGTAGGCGGGCGGATATTATGGTTCTTGACGGGGCGGATATCTTATTGAACCAGGTTCCGGAGAAAAATATTCTGGATGCAGCGATCTTTAGCTGTCAGCATAATATTGTCAAGCATGTTATGGTTGCCGGGAATTGGTGTATTCAAGACAGACAACATCATGCCCAGGAAGAAATTACGGCTGGTTACATGAAAACTGTTACCCGGCTGAGATCATTGATTTAACTCATATCAGGCCTTGATTCCATGTCTATTTGACAGCCTGATATATACAGGTTAGGGTTGCCCGGATAATACAGGCAGAATGTTTAGGATAATCATGAAACGGCCGATAACAGGCACCGCCCCGCTGTATCAAAAGATTAAAAATCACATCATGGGTCAAATTGAATCCGGTGAAATCAAGCCTCATCAGAAAATTTCATCGGAAAATGAGCTGGTCAAAATTTTTGGTATTTCCCGTATGACGGTTAACAGAGCTGTTCGGGAATTAACCGATGAGGGATATCTTGTGCGCCTTGCCGGTGTCGGGACATTTGTCGCCGAACCCAGGGCGCAAAGTCATTTGATTGAAGTGAATGATATTTCAGAGGAAATCCGCACCCGGGGCCATTTTTATTCTTCAGAGATTCTTAAACATCATAAGGCCAAGGTAAAGACTGATATTCTGTCACGGATGTCACTGCCGGAAAATACCCCGGTTTTTCATTGTCTCATCCTCCATTTTGAGCAATATATGCCCATCCAGTTGGAAGACAGATATGTAAATCCGCAGGTTTTTCCTGAATTTGGCAAGGTGAACCTGTCTGAGATTACCCCCCATAAATATTTAATGGCTGAAGCGCCGCTGCAACGTGCGGAGCATATTGTTTCCGCTATCACGCCAAAGGCATCCGTTCGTGACGCACTTAAACTAAAGGGTAATGAACCTTGTTTGCTGCTTGAGCGGCGCACATGGGTGAAGGACAAGGTTGCCACATATACCAAGCTGTATCACCCGGGAAGCCGGTATCGTCTGCAAGATCAGTTTACCCCGTGAGCCTAGCCCCATAATGCCGGAACCGGGATACTGACGGTCCCGCCATCGCCGTAGTGCAGGGCATTTTCAATATCCTGCTGGATAAATAAGGGGCCATCAATATCTATGAACTGGCAATATTGACCGATGACATAGGCGGGTGCCATGGCGAGCGACGACCCCGTCATATTACCGATCATCAGGCCTTTGCCGTCACGGCGGGTAAGTTCCACAATCTTCAGGCCCTCGGTCAGGCCGCCACATTTATCGAGGCACTTCCTGTATATCGTGCATTGCGGCTGTCACATCAAACCGCACTTCAAAGGCCGGGCGATAGGCAGGTTGATTACCCGGATTGTCGACGTACGTAATCGAGCCTGGCAGGATGGAAGACGGGTTGTTTTTCATTGCTGTGGGGCCAAC
>NVTJ01000027.1 GCA_002401545.1 Alphaproteobacteria bacterium | reverse complement strand
GACGTAACTTCAAGGCCGCCCTCACATATAACTTCTGATGTGAAAACAACAGACAGCCTGCGCCGCAAAAAAAAACGGCGCAGGCTTGCCGGAAATATAGGATAGACAGTTACATATACTTCCAAGCCTATTTATTGATATGATGGATGTTAAGGCAAAATAATTAAATTGGACAGGATAGAAATATGTACAAAAAGAAAATCGTAATCGTTGGTGGTGGCACGGCGGGTTGGTTGACGGCGGCCTATTTGTCCAGGCAGCTAGCCGGCGCGGACCATGCAGAACTCAAAATTACAGTGATTGAATCCAGTGATATTCCCCCGATTGGCGTGGGGGAGGCCACCGTCCCCACAATTCGTGATACCTTGGCCGGTATTGGTATTGGCGAATATGATTTTATCAGGGAATGTGACGCCACTTTTAAAAACGGCATAAAATTTGTTCAGTGGAATAATCCGCCGGAAACCCATCCGGGGGAATATTATTTTCATCCGTTTGAGAAGCCTTTGATTATTGGAACCGAACCCATGGCCGGGCACTGGCTTAAGGGTGAGGATCCTTTGCAGCGAATTTTCGGGGATGCGGTTGGTATTCAGCATCAGGTTGCGGTCAGAAATCTGGCCCCCAAAAGATTTGAAGACCACGCCTTTTCAGGCCCGCTTCCTTATGCCTATCACCTGGACGCGGGGAAGCTTGCGGTTATGCTTGGCAAGAATGCCATCGCCAAGGGGGTTGAACATATTATTGCGACGGTAAAGTCCGTTACCAGCAAACCGGACGGCGATATTGCGGCGCTGGAGCTGGAAGATGGCACAATGGTCTCTGGTGATATTTTTATTGACTGTACTGGTTTTCTCGGCCTTTTAATTGAGAAACATTACAAAACAGACTATACGAATATGGGGCATATTCTGCTTTGTGACAAGGCACTGGCTTTTCAAATTCCTTGTGATGAAGATGATTATAAGATCAATCCTTATACCACGGCAACGGCCCAGACGGCGGGCTGGGTTTGGGATATTGGTCTGAAAAACCGGCGGGGTACGGGCTATGTCTATTCCAGCGCCCATCAATCCGCCGATGAAGCTGAGGCTCTTTACCGGAAATATATTGGCCCGAAGGTGGATAATATGTCGATCCGGTCCCTTGATATGAATATTGGCTATCGCAAAAAGCAGTGGGTTAAGAATTGCATTGCTGTTGGTCTTTCAAGCGGTTTTCTGGAACCGCTTGAATCGACGGGCATCCATATGATAGAAATTGCCTTGCCGATGCTGGTTCAGATGTTGCCGCGATATTTCAAGGGTGGTCAGCCTCAGGACCGTTATAATGAAATCATGAAAAATCAATATGAGCTTGTGATTGATTTTATCAAATTACATTATTTCCTCAGCTCCCGGAAGGACAGTCAGTTTTGGCTGGATAATACATCTGATCATACGGCGACAAAGGATTTGATAGAGAAAGTCAGGTCCTGGGAAGAGGGGTACCCCAATATCTATGACCTTAAATATATTCACTCGATATTTGATCACTTAAGCTATCAATATGTTTTTTTTGGTATGGGCCGAAAACCAAAAACCAATATTGCGTTGGGGGACTGTAATGTGGATATGGCCATCAAAACATTCAATAATGTTCATCAGGCCCTCCTGAAGGCAGAAACCATCCTGCCGGAACATAAAACTCTGATCAATCGTATTCATATGAGTTGAATTTATGATTTTTAATTTTGCGATAAAAAGTATAAAAATTATTTTTGTGATGCTTTTTCTTGTCTTTTTATCCGCCTGCACCCAGGATCAGGAATCCGGCTTGATTGAGGGCGGTGAACTGCTCCATTTTGTTGTGCAGGAGGGTAAGATTCACAATGAATTTTACCGTCAGGGACCCGTGGCGGCCCATATGGTTCTGACTTCTGGATTAAAGCCCCGATTAATTGTCGCCTTTCCCGCTGGCAATAGCGGGGTCAGCCTGTGGTTTAAACAGGCAATTGATCCGGTTCAATGGCAGAATGTGGAAAGTATGACAGGTATCCATCAATATAATGCGGGCGCTCTCTATGGTATTGAGGCGTTCCTGACGGTCAGCGCAACAGAATTGACGCTGGACACGGCCGTGTTGGGCAATATTCGCACAATCCGGGACCATATGCACGGTGTTAAGATTCCTGAAACTGTTGAAACCAGTGCCGCCATCATTAATAATAAGGTGACATGGTCACGGAACCGCCTTGACGGGCAGGGCGGCTATAAGCTCTTGATTGAAGTTATTGATGGCGAGCTGATAAGGGATGAAGCATCCACCATTATCTTCAAGGCAAACAAGGACAGAAAATTACGTCTGCGCATGGTTGCTTTGACCGGGGATACCCCCTTGACCCCGATCGAAAGTGACGCGCTTCTCAATCAGAATGCCGCCGATGATCTCCTGTCTCGCCAGATATTGTCTTTCCTGACTTACAAAGAAAAAATGCTTGCCGGGTCCTGGCGTTTTCTGACTTATTTTGGCCGGGATACTTTGCTGTCCCTGCGCATGTTGATGCCCGTATTAAAGCCAGAGGCCATTGAGGCCGGGTTGGGGTCGGTAATAGAGCGTCTGAACAGCAATGGTGATGTGGCCCATGAAGAGGATATTGGCGAGTTTGCCATCCTCCGTCATCTGCAGGAAAAAGGTGACGCGGATAATACGCCGATTTTTGATTATAAAATGGTTGATGATGATTATATGTTGTCAATGATTGTTGCTCATTACCTGCTTAGTCATAAAGACAGGGCGGCGGATTTTCTTGCCCGAAAGACGGTTCGGGGCCAGACTTACGGTGATGCCCTGGTCGGTAATATGAAATTTGTCCTGAAGACGGCGGAGTCATTCGCGAACTCGCCTGTTGCAAGAAATCTGGTTGCGATCAAGCAGGGCGTACAGGTGGGAGAATGGCGTGACAGCAATGAAGGCCTCGGCGGTGGAAGATATGCTTTTAATGTCAATGCAATTTTTGTTCCGGCGGCATTGGAGGCGATAGTGCGGCTGAAAAACAGCGCAATGCTTGACCTTTATATGGCGGATGAGACACTGTTGTCGCGGGCAGAATCCTATGGACGGGTCTGGCGTGAAAAGGCACCCGAATTATTCAAGGTTTCTTTGTCAGCCACAGCGGCCAGACAAAGCGTTGTGGATCATGCGGCACGGCTCAATTTACCCGCAGGTCCGGCCTTGTCTTCCCTGAATGGTGCAGGGGTTGGTTATTACGGCGTGTCTCTGGATGAACATGGCAAGGTCATTCCCATAATCAATTCGGATGTTGGGTTCATGATGCTTTTTAATACACCCACGGCGGAAGATATTGAATATGCCCTGCGGGGGATCATGCGGCCTTTTCCGGCAGGGTTAATGACACCCGTTGGTCTTGTTGTTGCTAATGCTGTTTATGCCCCGGAAGAATTAAAGAAAATTTTTACCAACGGACATTATCACGGCAGTGTCATTTGGTCATGGCAACAGGCTTTGTTGGCGGCGGGCTTTGAGCGGCAATTGATGCGCGATGATTTGCCGGAGGCAACACGCCAACTCATTACAGGTTATCAAAATAACTTGTGGCAGGTGATCAAAGAAGGTCAAAAGGTCAAAACCTCTGAATTATGGTCATGGACGATCAAGGATAATAAATTCACCATAGCTCCTTTTGGTCAGGGTCAGGATCATTCCACTGAATCCAATGCAGCACAATTATGGAGCACGGTTTATCTGGCGGTTCAAGCGCCAGATATCATTAAATCAAAAGGGTTTTAACATAACAATAAAGGGAGACGGGATATGACATTAGCGCCGATAGATATAGGTGTATTTGTATTTTATGTGGTGGGGATTATATTTCTTGCTTATTGGGTCAGCCGGGAGAAGGCGGGCCATGACAAGACGACGGAGGATTATTTCCTTGCGGGCAAATCCCTGCCGTGGTGGGCCATTGGTGCATCGCTGATTGCAGCCAATATCTCCGCCGAGCAGATCATCGGCATGTCAGGCTCCGGCTATGTCATCGGCCTTGGCATCGCGTCCTACGAATGGATGGCGGCGATCACCCTGATCATCGTTGGCAAATATTTCCTGCCCATCTATCTCAAGCGCGGCATCTATACCATGCCCCAGTTTCTTGAGCAGAGATATGACCATCGGGTGCGGACCATATTGGCCATCTTCTGGCTCGGGGTTTATGTCTTCGTCAATCTGACGGCGATTCTGTGGCTTGGGGCCTTGGCGATCCATACGGTGGCCGGGGTTGAGCTGGTTTATGGCCTGCTGTTCCTGGGGGCTTTTGCCGCGGCTTATTCGCTCTACGGGGGGCTGAAGGCGGTGGCCTTCACCGACATCATTCAGGTGGTGCTGCTGGTCTTTGGCGGCCTGTTCCTGTCCTATGTCACCCTGGATGCCATTGGCGGCGGGCAGGGAGTCTTGGCGGGGTTTGTCGAACTGACCGCACGGGCACCGGAGAAGTTCGACATGATCCTGAGCCCGGATAATCCCCATTATATGGACCTGCCGGGGATCAGTGTCCTGATCGGCGGCATGTGGATTATGAACCTGTCTTACTGGGGCTTCAATCAATATATTATCCAGCGGGCGCTGGCGGCAAAAAGCCTTAAGGAAGCCCGGAAGGGGATCGCCTTTGCGGCTTACCTGAAAATCCTGATGCCGGTTATTGTGGTGTTGCCGGGTATTGCGGCGGTGGTTCTGGCCCCGGACCTCTCATCGCCGGATCAGGCCTATCCCGTATTGATGAAGATGATGCCGGTGGGCATGATGGGGCTGGTCTTTGCCGCGCTTGTGGCAGCCATAGTCTCCTCGCTTGGCTCCATGACCAACAGTATCGCCACCATCTTCACCATGGATATTTACAGCTTCTATCAAAAAGACCGCAGCCAGCAGCATTATGTATTTGTCGGCCGTCTGGTGAGCTTTCTCTCACTGGTTATCGCCATGATCTGTGCCAAGCCGCTACTGGGTAATTTTGATCAGGCTTTCCAGTATATTCAGGAGTTCACCGGCTTTTTCACCCCGGGGATTGTGGTGATCTTCCTGCTCGGCATGTTCTGGAAACGGGCGACGGCTCACGGGGCGCTCACGGCGGCCATTGGCTCTGCGATCCTGTCCTTTGCCCTGAAAATGCTATGGCCGGAATTGCCGTTCATTGACCGGGTTGGGGTGGTGTTTCTGTCCTGCCTCGGGCTGGCGGTCATGGTGACATTGCTTGAGAGAAGCGGGGTTCAGGAAAATGCTATTGATCTGGAGGATATTGATTTTACCTCAAGCCGGAACTTCAATATTGCCACCATTGGCGTGGTTCTCATCCTGACGGGACTGTATGCTACATGGTGGTAGCGATAGATTAGACTTGGGATCCGCCGCCGAACATTTTAAATAGCTGTGAAAATACTAAACTACTATTATTGATAGTATGATTGATAGATCAAATATTGTTGACCCTCCTAATAATTTAGAGTTCCTACCCATTATTGGTTTTGCTCTTCAGAGCCGTATCTCGTCATAATGCTTCCAAATTAAATTTAAGTATGGGAGTGCTGAAGATGAGAATTGGCGTTGATGTAGGCGGCACAAATACCGATGCGGTATTAATGGATGGTCGTACCGTTATTGCAACCAAAAAGACACCGACAACAGAAAATGTAAGTGATGGAATTGTTGATGCCATAACTTCTGTTCTTGTGCAGTCAGAAACAGCTTCGGAAAAGATACAATGTGTGATGATCGGTACGACGCAATTTACCAATGCATTTGTAGAACGGCGCAATTTGGTGGAGGTTGGTGTCATACGTCTTAGTCTTCCGGCAACGCGGGGTATCCCACCCCTTACAGACTGGCCTGATGATATTCGGGCTGTTATCGGTGATCATATGCATATGATCAGGGGGGGCTACCAATATGATGGTCGTATAAATAGCGAGCTTGATGAGAAAGAAATTCTGGAGGCCGCACGTCAACTGAAATCAAAGGGCATAAAGGCCATAGCCATATCGGGACTATTTTCTCCCATAAACAACGCCATGGAAAAGCGTGCGGAAGAAATTATCCTGAATGAGATTCCTGACAGTATCGTAACCCTGTCATCAAGAATAGGGAGGATTGGGCTTATAGAGCGGGAAAATGCGGCCATTATGAATGCAAGTCTCGCTGATCTTTCTTTAAAAATCGTATCTTCATTTAAGCGGGCACTCAGCGATCTTGGTATTACAGCTCCTTTTTACATTAGCCAGAATGACGGCACTCTCATGAAGGCTGAATTTGTGGAGAAGTATCCTGTTCTAACTTTTGCGTCAGGGCCAACAAACAGTATGCGGGGTGCGGCTTATTTGTCGGGTATAGAGAATGCTTTAGTTGCTGATATCGGTGGCACGACCACGGATATTGGTATGCTGATGAATGGTTTTCCCCGTGAATCATCGCTCACTGTCGATATTGGTGGTGTCCGAACAAATTTCCGTATGCCGGATATTCTGGCCATTGGGCTGGGCGGCGGATCAATCGTTGATACGGCGGGAGCCTTGCGTGTCGGGCCACAATCGGTTGGTTATAAATTAACGGAAGATGCCATGATCTTTGGGGGAGAAATATTAACCACAAGTGATATCGCCGTGGCCGCCGGTTACGCAGACTTTGGTGATCCGGCTCTGGTCAAAGGGCTTTCGCCAAAAATTGTATCCGATGCTGTTACGCGCATTCATGAGATTGTCGCGGACGGCATAGATAAAATGAAAACCAATGCTGACCCTGTCCCCCTTATTCTTGTCGGTGGTGGGGCGGTATTGATTGATCGTGATATCCCCGGAACGTCTGAGGTTATTACCCATGAGCATGGGGGGGTTGCCAATGCCATTGGGGCTTCGATTGCACAGGTGGGCGGTGATATTGACCGTGTTGTCTCCTATGACGCGTTGGGAAGGGACCACGCCCTGGCTGAAGCAAAAGCCGAAGCCATAAAGTCTGCAATAACAGCCGGGGCTGAGCCGGGTAGCGTTCAGGTGGTCGATATTGAAGAAATCCCCTTATCATATGTGCCGGGTGGCTCTGTCCGCTTGCGCATCAAAGTAGCGGGGGATCTGAATTTGGATAATATTGCGAGGGCAGGAAAATGAAAATAGAATTAGATGACCTTGAGGATTTTGCCCGGGGGGCCGCGTTTCTTGGTACGGGCGGCGGGGGAGATCCCTATATCGGGCGGCTGCTGGCAAAACATGCGATTAAGGAATTTGGCAATCCTGAAATAATTGAACCGGAAGATTTGGCAGATGATGCTCTTGTCTTTGCCATAGCTATGTTGGGGGCGCCGACGGTTTTGGTGGAAAAGGCGGCTTGCGGCGATGATATTGACCTGGCAATAGACAAGCTTTCTGAACGGCTGGGTCGCAGGCCGGATGCTTTGATACCTATAGAAATCGGCGGTATTAATTCTACCATACCGATTGTCGCTTCTGCAAGGAACGGAATACCGTTGGTAAATGCGGATGGTATGGGACGCGCTTTTCCTGAAATACAGATGGTGACTTTCAATGTATATGGTTATCCGCCGACGCCTTTATCCGTTGTGGATGAACATTTGAATGCGGTTGTTATTGATGCAGAAAACGCCAAAACAGCCGAGGATTTAGTGCGCTCCGTTGCTATTCAGATGGGGCTTAGCGTCATGACGGCAAATTATCCCGTGTCTGGCGCGGTGGTTAAGAAATATGCGGTTAAACATACCCTGACCTTGGCGCTTGAAATCGGGCGCGCCATAAGTCATGGTCGAAAACAGGGCGAGCCGGTGAACAGCCTGTTGTCGTATCTGAGGTCTACGGAATATTATAAGCATTGTAAAATTTTGTTTGATGGAAAAATTATTGATATTAAAAGGGAAACAACCAAGGGTTTTTCCGTGGGGCATTGTCGTATCGATCCTTTGTCCGGCAATGGGGACAGCGTCGAGATAATTTTCCAGAATGAGAATCTCGTCGCCAAGATCAATGATAAACTCATTGCCATGGTCCCGGATTTAATATGTATCGTTGACAGGGAGACAGCAGAACCCATACCCGTGGAGGCGCTCCGGTATGGACAGCGGGTTAAAGTTATTGGTGCCAGTGTCCCCCCAGTAATGCGCACACCCGAAGCCATAAAGATATTTGGACCGCGTGCTTTTGGTTTTGAAGAGGACTATATCCCCATTGAAGATATTGCCACATAACAGGCAGATTAAGGAAATTGACTGGTGAAACTCTCTTGTTATACTGATTATATGGAAGAAGATAATCGGATAGGAGATTCAGGTTCAAGTTCTTGGTTGGTGACAGCCAAAGTTATGCCGCCCAAACACCATATCACGTTGGCTGAACGCAAACCTGCTCTTGATATATTGCTACGTAATCAGGAACGCTCCCTTACAATTATGGAAGCGACAGGGGGGTTTGGAAAAACAACATTGCTGTCTTTATGGCGTATCAAACTGTTGGATATGGGACATACTGTTGCATGGGTTACGCTTGATGCCGAAGATACGGCGAATACCCTTATTACTTATTTTACTTATGCATTTCAGACAGCCGGCCTGAATATGGACGAGCCTGACCTTTTGTTAGACAGTGGTTCTGAGCGTCTGGACCCGCTTCATCAGTTAAATATTCTGATTAATCTCCTGCAGAATGTTGATAAGAAAATTGTTCTTATGCTGGATGATGTTGATCGTATGATTGATCAGGAAGCCCTGCAAATATTAAATATGATGATCCGTCATGCGCCAGATAATCTTCATATTGCCATCGCCTATAGACACAATCCGGGCATAGCTTTGAGCAATCTTTTACTTGATGGTACGGCCATAAGGCTCACGGCTTTTGATCTGCGCTTTTCTTACGATGAGATAGGCGAGCTTTTTGAGGGACGTCTGTCTAAACGGGATATGGAAACTATTCATGAGCGATCAGAAGGTTGGCCTGTTGCCCTGCGTTTGATGAAAAGGGAAATTGATAATAATTGGGATTATATAGATAAAATTCAGCATTTTTCCGGTGGACGCGGCTTAGTCTCTGAATATTTCAATGAACAATTATTTTTACGCCTGACCGAGGAAGAGAAGACTTTTCTGCTGGATATTTCAATCCTGGAATGGCTTGAAGCGCCCCTGATTGATGCCGTGAGAGAAACATCCAATGCCAGTTATATTTTAAATGAAATACTGCATTTGGAGGGTATTATCGTGCCTTTGGAAGGGAAAGGTGACACCTACAGATTACACGCTTTATTCAGGGACTTTTTAATTGATTTATATAAAGCGAAGAAACCTGAGCGGTTTATCAACCTCCACCGCAAAGCCGCTTATGCTCTGGCAAAAAGAAACAGGTTATTAACGGCCTTACGTCATGCAACTCTGGCAGGAGATAAGATACTTATCGGCGAAATTCTTGAACAGGCCGGAGGCATAAAGCTGTGGGTCAGGGAGGGGATGACACGTATCATCCCGGCAAATCAGATGATTGATGATGAAATTATCAGTTATTTCCCTCGGCTTGGATTATTACGCTGTATCGTTCTAATAAAAACAGGCCATATTAAGGCTGCTCAGGCTCTCTATAATCATATAAAAAAGGAAACTTCCGGTTTTCAAAGGGACAGAATAGGGGGGAATGACAGTTCTTTATATATGGATCATACGGTCATTCGTTCCATGCTTGCGGCCTATGCCGGTTTGCCGTTAAGTAGCGAGTTGATTTCTTTAGTATCCAATGAAATCAATAATACGGAGGATGTTGAGTCCAGTATGATCGGTTTTTATAATAACATGCTTTGTCTTGCTAAATATCAACGGGCTGATTTTTCCGAAGCTTGGTACCATGGGCAGGAATCGGCAAGTTACTATGAAAAGATAGGGTCCGAGTATGGCAATATATTCATTGATTTTCACTTTGGTGCTATTGCCATGGCGCAGGGAAAGGCCTCTGAGGCTTCTGGCTATATTTCAAGGGCATCAAGAAATGCGCATCGTTTCTTTCCAACGGATAAAGAACCCCGCTTAATTGGAGAAATATTAACGGCGGAATTAAAGCTTGAAAAAAATGATACCAAAGGGTTGAGCAGGAAATTTGAAGATATCACCCAGCGCTTGTATGAGAGCGAGGCATGGTTTGATATTTATGCTGTCGCCTATAGTGTTGCCGTGGAAATAATCAAAGAACAGGGCATTAAGGATATAGGTGAATTTTTAAAGAACGCCATAGAATGTGCTGAAGAAAAAGGCCTTTCAAAACTGATTAGTTTCCTTGTAGCCTTACAGGTTCATATCCTAATTATAGATGGGCAGAAGGAAAAGGCACAATTGCTTTATGGCAAATCTGACATTCCAAAGACCATAGACGAAATTTTTAATCTTGAAAATAATTCCTGGAGAGAAGTGGAAATATATTCGTTTTGTTTTATTTTGATCAAGATGACGACATCTTCTTTTGATGAAGCGCGAACAGTTTTATCCAGATTTCTGGCTTTTTCTGAAAAAAACAACCTTATTCGTTCTCTCATTCGTTGCCTTGTCCTGGCCGCAAGATTGGAGGATAGTGCCAATGATAAAGCTCTGGCCTATTATCATTTAGAGAAGGCCTTAAAACAGTCACTTCAGAATGATTATATCAGGCCCTTCATACGTGGTGGCGAACAAATTAAGAACCTTCTCATGGGATTTAAAAATATAGAGAGTAAAGATAAGGAGCTGATACTTCAGGCCGATAAGATCATCTCCCATTTTCAACTCGCTCAGAATTCTGATATGTCAAAAATCTTATTTAGCCAAAAAGAGATTGAAATATTGCAAGGGCTTAATCAGGGTCTGCAGGATAAAATGATTGCGCTGAACTTGGGGGTCACACCGCATGCCGTTCGTTATCACCTTAAAAAAATCTATGTAAAAACCAAGGCGAAAAACCGGATTCAGGCCGTTAACAGAGCCAAAGAACTTTGCGTTATCAAAAATAGTATCTAAAAAATAACAATCATTTTAAACGGCAAAATACTATTCATTTGAGTAGTAATGACTGCCGCTCAGGGTAAGCTTATCACTACTCAATATTTATCGTTCCTACTTCCCATACGCTTTGTTTTCGAACCGTGAACCTGTCAATATACTTGCAAGTATTATAAGAAAACGGGAAGGAAATAATTCTTATGACAATTGTGATCCACCTCATAACGCCCATCATTACAAAAGGTATCCGTACGCTTGATGATATCGCCGAATATGCCAGTGGTGATGTTGAATTTCGGCATTCTTTGCTCGACAAAGGCCCTTCATCCATCGAATCTGAATATGATGAGGCCCTTGCTATCCCCGACACAATTCAAAAAGCCATAGAAGCAGAAAAGGCGGGGGCTGATGCCATTGTAATAGATTGTATGGGCGACCCGGGGTTAAAGGCCGTTCGTGAGCTTGTCTCCATCCCCGTGCTTGGTCCTGCGGAAACGAGTATGCATGCTGCCGCGATGATGGGACGGACTTTTACGGTTGTAACTGTTCTGGATGGCGTGGTGCCCATGCTTCATAATCTGGCAAAAATATATGGAACAGCGGAGAAAATGATTTCTATCCGGGTCATCAATTTGCCCGTTCTGGAGATTGAGAAGAATTTCGAAAAGGCACAGAGAATGCTGGCTCAGGCATCGCTTGCGGCAATAAAGGACGATGGGGCAGATGTTATTATTCTGGGCTGCACAGGCTTTCTCGGCTGTGCTGAAAAAATAATAGAACTTCTTGAATCCAATGGGTTGGATATTCCCGTGATTGATCCGATACCCCTTACGGTCATGACCGCCGTAGCCTTCGCAAAAACAGGTTTGCGGCATAGCAAGAAAACTTATGCGTCGCCAAGAGAAAAGTTAATAGTAGGTTATTAATGGTTAAATAAGGGAGATTGTATCTTATTTTTCATGCGGAAATATATCAATATCTACTAATATTAGTAGCATCATGGAAGGTCTGTATAAAATCTTTGCCTACTTGTTTTTCTTATAATCTATCATCATTACGATTTGCAATTAGGCTTACTGAAATACAAAATATTACAGAGATAAAATTAATAAATAGCCATTCTCATATTTGAATATTGCTATTACACAGGGAGAAGTAAATTGTCTATATCACTTAGAAATACGTTGGCATTCACGACCTGCCTTGCTGCTATTACAGCATTCGCGCCGGCTGCATTTTCACAAGAAGAGCAGGGGGAGGACTTGTTCAGTCTTGAGGAAATTATTGTTACTGCCCGTAAGCGTTCAGAAAGCCTGCAATCCACACCAATAGCAATATCTGCATTTAATGCACAGGCGTTGGAGGACAGAGGGGCGGTAAATATCAATGATATCACTAATTTTGTTCCCAATATGCAATATTCCGCTGCTGCCTCAGGGTCCGTAGGGGCATCATCAATAGCCATACGGGGGATTGGCCAAAGTGATTTTATCACAACAACAGAACCCGGCGTCGGGCTTTATCTTGATGGGGTTTATCTTGCGCGGGTAACCGGGGCCGCCCTTGATCTGGCTGATATTGAGCGTGTTGAAGTTCTTCGTGGGCCGCAGGGCACGCTTTTTGGACGCAATACAATCGGGGGGGCCATAAATGTCATCACAAAAAAGCCTTCGGGTGAATTTAATGGCAATGCACAGCTGACTCTGGGCAATAACAATCGTTTTAACGGACGGTTTTCCATGGATTTCCCGATAATTGATGATGTCCTGTCTGGCCGGGTTTCCTTCTTATCAAAAAACAGCGATGGATATGGATTTGATTCAGACCCTGCGGGTGGTGGTGGAAATCTGGCCGTCGAGAATGATATAGCCGGACGGGCGCAATTATTATTTACCCCAAGGGAGAATCTGTCCTTCCTATTCTCCGCAGATCACACACGCCGGCGGGGAACGGTTATGCCCCATGGCCGGTCGGTCTCAACCATCCCCGGTGATATTTCTTTACTGCCCAAAGATGACCCGGACCTTGTGCGCTTAAGTGCTCCCATACAGGATGATCTTGATGTTACGGGGTTTGCCCTGACGACAGAGATTGGCATGGGAGAGGTGGATTTGAAATTAATCACCGCTTATCGTGAACAATCAGGTCAGTCCGGGCAAGATTTTGATGGTGGGTCAGACGATATTCTGGATCAGTTTATCACAAGTACGCAGGATCAGTTTAGTCAGGAAATTCAATTTACCGGCACGAGCCTCGATGATAAACTGGAATGGCTCGTTGGCGTCTATTATTTTAAGGAAAACGGACAGTTTGATTCCGATATTGTGTTGACGGGGATCCCCATTGATATTTTCACGAACAGCGAGACAGAGTCCTATGCGGCATTTGCCCAGGGAACATACCAAGTTTCCGGTAAGTTAAGTGTGACCGGCGGTATACGATGGACCAGTGAAACCAAGGCTATTGATATAGACACTTTCTTTGGCCCCTTTCAATTGGTTGATGCCCAGGAAGACAATAAGTTTGAGGCCTTTTCACCCAAGCTGAGCATTGATTATCAGGCATCGGATGATTTGCTGGTTTATGCATCGGTTTCCCGTGGTTTCCGCTCCGGCGGGTTTAATGGTCGTCCATTCTCGCCAAATGATGTAACGCCGTTTGATGAAGAAACGACAACGGCTTACGAAATTGGCTTTAAGGCGGATATGATGGAAAAGAGAGTGCGGCTTAATGTGGCTGGCTTCTATACTGATTATAAAGACATTCAATTGACCGCAACTACGCTCAATGAACAAGGGCAGTTTATTGTGTTGACGGCCAATGCGGGTAAAGCGGAAATATACGGGATTGAAGCTGAGTTGCAGGCAAGGCCCACGGAGGATTTATTCATCTATGGATCAGTGGGATATGCGGATAACGGCAATGTAAGTCCTCTGGAAGGTTTTGATTTTGATACCAGCACGGGTGGAAATCTGCCAGGAGCCTCAGAATGGACATTAAGCTTTGGCGGGAATTACGATTTTGAAGTTGGTAATGATATGATGGGAATGATCGGGGTCGATTATTCCTATCGTAGCCGCTACGATCATCAGGCCAGCAACCAAACAGCCGCCGTGGAAGAAGATGGTTATGGCCTATTGAATGCCCGGTTGACAGTGGGGCCAGATGACGAAAAATGGAAATTAACCTTTTATGGTAAGAATCTAACGGATGAAGTCTACCGCGTTTATGGTCAGGATTCAGTTGCTTCCATGGGTGTTGCTGTTGTCTGGTTTGGCCCTACTCGTGAATTTGGGGCGACACTATCCTTTAATTTTTAAAGAAAGATATGGGGATAAAAATTTAATCTCTATATAGGGCGCAGAATTTCTGCGTCCTTATTCTTTTGGAGTATTGTTTACCTTTGGTGCCGCAGTGAGAACAGTCTTTCGTTAAATAGGGGCTGTTACAATGGTTGATGACAGCTTTTTTGCAAGCATTGCAAAGCACATCGTGAAGAAAGCTATGATAAGTAGTCCCATTACGATTTATTAACCCCTGGTTTCTGATAAATGATATGCACCTATAGTTAGATACGGTGGGGGCTCATAAGGTTACATGGCGATGTGTTTTTTGCTTATTGAGTACGCTGCCTAATAGAGTCCCGCGAGATCGTATATTCCTACACTATGATTATTCTGATGGAATACAGAATATATTTACCTATGCTATAGTGGAAACGGTAGCGATTCCTGTCTGATATATATAGGTGCACCATAAACCTTGTGTTTCGACCAATTATTTTAGTGCGTCAAATTAGATTTATTTAGGTTTGAAATGATCAAAAGTAAAATTCTAAACACCTTTATCACGCATATGCCCTCTCTAAGGCGGATGATCGGTCAGTATTTTATAAGAACAGAAGATATTGAAGACGTCTTGCAAGAGGCATTTGTAAGGGCATTCGCTGCGGAAAAAATTAAAAATATTCATTACCCCAAAGCATATTTACATTCCGTTGCCCGTAATATTGCTCTCAATGAACTCAGCAAAAAATCCACAACTACTCTTGAGTTCATTGAAGAGGTTTTAGGGGCTGATGTTGAAAGTAATGAACCCGCAGCAGATGACTGGCTTCACAGTCGATTAGAGTTTGAGGCTTTCGGTCTTGCTGTGGCCGACCTGCCGCCCCAATGTCGAAAAGTATTTCTTCTACGAAAAATATGTGGATTGACCCATAAAGAAATCTCGCAGAAACTGGGCATTTCAACAAGTACTGTAGAAAAACATTTAGCTAAGGGCCTTTATAAATGTGCCGACTTCATGGCACAAAAGGGATACGGTCCAGAAGAATTAATAATAGTCCCCGTATCTGGACTACCATTAGGTAAAAAATTATGACGGAACAAACAAAAGATACCAAGGATGATATTATCCGGGTACAAGCGAGCAACTGGATAGCAAAAATTGACGGCGACAACCTCACCCAAGAAGACCTCTCTGATTTTATTGAGTGGGTAAGACGCAGTCCCCGCCACGAGGAAGAACTTAAACATCAAGCTGTTATCTGGGATACACTAGATGAGATCCTGAACGTAAAAGCAGCCACATCTAACAAAGAAAAACAGTCCCGAACTTTCTCATTCTGGCCTATGCCAGCATTAACGGCCATTGCCGCGACTGTGATTGTGCTGTTTGTCATCGGGATAAGCTCATTCACTCCTCTGGACGACACAGACAGTCCTTTGATTTCAGCAGGCATATATAGCACTCAGATTGGTGAGAAACGTAATATAACATTATCAGATGGTTCTATTATCACATTGAATACTGATGGTGAGGTCGAGGTCGATATACAACCTGATAGTCGGAATATCCGATTAATAAAGGGAGAAGCTTTTTTTAAAGTTGCTCATGATAAGAGCAGGCCTTTTCAAGTCACAGTTGGAAGCGCAGTCATAAAAGCTCTTGGTACAACTTTTGATGTTCATATGCGGGACAACAAAATTGTTGTGCTGGTTGAAGAAGGGCACGTGCAGTTATCCTCACTTTTAACTTCTTTAATCGAAACTGAACTGACACAGAAAAATTCTAAAGAGCCCATGACGATTGCTATCATTTCTGCAGGGCAGAGTGTTACATTTGACCCCGTTGAAGATGAAGTTGAAAAGAATAATAACGCAGATATTATAAAGAAATTAGCATGGCGAAATGATATGTTAGTTTTTGATGGAGATAGCCTTGAATTTGTATTGCAGGATGTCAGCAGATACACGAAACAAAATTTCATCATCACCGAACCCGAACTCCGTAAACTGAGAATAAGCGGGTATTTCCCCACTGGAAAAACAAAAGCATTACTCGCAACACTGGAACAAAGCTTTGATATTATTGTTACAAAAATAGATGATGAGTATATTTATATATCCAGGAAAAAATAATCCATCCTTCTAAATAAAGAGAATAAATAATTAACTTGCACGGATAATACGGCAGGAAAGACTACGATGGGAGTAACTTTAAAATATTTATTTATCCAAAGAGTAGGGGTTCTTATAATAAACCCTGTCCTATTACCTAAGGCGTATGTAACCTTTGTTCTAATGATCAGGTTTTTCATATGCCGAGGAAAGGGAGAAGGACAAAAAGCAATTAGAATGAATGTTTTCCGGTTTATATTAATGACTATAATTTTATTGAGCTCTACGGAATTTTTAGTAGCCGAAGAAAAAAAATTTCATTTTAACATTCCAAACTTAACCGTCGATGCGGCTCTTAATATATTAGCCCGGCAATCCAATACGCCTCTATTGCTTCCTTTTGACCAAGTGAAGTCCATTTCCGCTAATGGAATTCAAGGCCAGTATACACTAACTGATGCCTTGAGACTCGTACTCAGCGGAACTGGATTAAATTCGAAGGTCAGCGAACATCAGGTCATTACGGTCCAGTTTGCGAAACCTTATAATCAAAAATCAAAGGACGTAAAAATGAGAAAAAACAGCAAATCCAGTACTGCATTACTTGGGGGAGTGATAGGACTTTTATCAACCGTATCGGGGACAGGGCAAGCCATAGCTGAAGATCAGATTGCTAACGATACAGTCAAACTGGAAGAAATACTTGTTACTGCACAAAAACGTAGCCAGAATTTGTTAGATGTACCCATTGCCATTACGGCAATTTCAGGTGAGGAATTAACCAGCCTGGGATATAATGATGCTCGGGAATTAGCCCAGCATATACCAGGCCTGAACTGGTCCGGTGCGATATCAAAGCCGAATATCTTTATCCGCGGTGTCGGCAACTCTGATTTTCAGTCAAGTTCACATAACCCTGTTTCGCTATATGTAGACGGCGTTTTGATGGGTAGCTCGTTCGGTGTTTCCAATCTTATTTTTGATCTGGAACGGGTTGAAGTTCTGAAAGGTCCCCAAGGTACTCTATGGGGACGGAATACAACAGCGGGTCTTATCAATTTCGTCACTAGAAAGGCTGAAGTGGGAAGTGAAGCTAATGGTAATGTTTCCGCAACACTCGGCAAAAATGAACTCATTGAATATGAAGCCGCTATCGGTGCTCCTATTTCAGATAAAGTTGCGGTCAGAGTAGCCTACCGCCATTCTGAAAGAGAAGGACCCTTCAAAAGTGTTAATCCGGATTTTCCCAACAGCACAGGTGCCTGGGACTGGGATGCCGGAAGATTCAATCTCGTTGCAGAACCAAATGAGAAACTTTCCATTGATTTATCTGCCTATTGGGGGAATTTGAACAATCAGACCCAACCGACAAAAAGTCTAGGTGTTAATGGTGGCTGTGCCAACCCCGGCGTATTGGGAACCACCTGTTCCGACAGGGACGGCTTTGTGAATTCGCCCAATATTTATGAAGTTGGCAATGGTTTTGAGACTTTTGAAAAAGTTAACCGCTATGGCATGGCACTTACTCTGGATTTTGATATGGGTGGGGCCTCGCTAATTTCAACCAGTTCCTATAATGATGCGGATAGAATAGCCTTTAATGATAATGATGGTAGTCCTTCTGTATTGTCAGAAGGCAACTGGCAGGATGACTTTTATAGTTTTAGTCAGGAAATTCGCATCACCTCAAATCCAGATTCTGATATGTCATGGATCATTGGCGCCTATTATTATAAAGATCAGGTTGAATGGTATCGTGCATCAATTCGTGATACCGGCGTAAGTGGTGCCCGGTTCCAGAACATTGATAATACAACTGCGGCAGCTTTCGGGGAAATCACCTGGCAAGCGACAGAAAAGCTTCAACTAACGGGTGGTATTCGCTTAACCTATGATAAACGTACCGCTGATCAGGTCAGAACTTTTGTCTTTGCCTCACAGCATAACGAATTTAATTCACAAGAACGTGCATTTTCTAACCGACTTGGAGATTTCATTATCTCTGTTGATGATGTGGAAAGAAGCTGGACCAAAATAAGTGGTCGGCTTTCAGCCCTTTATAACATTTCAGATAATGCCAATCTGTGGTTTACTATCTCACGGGGTTTCAAGGGTGGTGATGCCAACAGTGGTGCTTTCACAGCCGGGGAATTTAATATCAGTGACCCAGAATTTGTGACAAGCTATGAAGCCGGAATCAAGTCAACCGGTATGGATGGCAGAATGAGATTAAGTGCTTCTGCTTATTATCTGGACTATACAGACAAACAGGTCTTTACAGAAGTCCCGGGTGATGGTGATATTATTATTAATCTGACCACATTGTCCAACGCTGGTAAATTAGAAATATATGGTGCCGATGTAGAAGGTGATGTCCAGGTTTCCAATGAATTCAACTTAAGTTTCGGGGCGTCTTATATCCATTCCAGATTTAAGGAATTCATCAGCCCGGGTAACGGCCTTGATTTTTCTGGGAATGTTACTGCAAACACACCGGAATTCACACTTGATATGATTGCACGCTATAAAATTGCTCTGGAAAATGATGCTACTTTGTCATTACAGGGTGATGCAGTTTATAAGGATGATACCTTCTTCACCAATGACAATGATCCCCTCGTTAAACAGGAAGGATTTGTCCTTGTCGGCGGTAACATCACTTATACAAGCCCGGATGATAGTTGGTATATCCGCGCATGGGGGAAAAACCTCACTCAGGCGGCATATTTCACCAGTGGATTTAATTTCTCTTTCAGAGGTGCAATTCTTCTGAATATCGGCGAGCCCAGAAGTTACGGCATTACCGCCGGCTTTAATTTTTAAACTCTCTTTTTTGCTGGTGGGACACTTCTATCTCACCAGCAAAACTCTATTTAATCTTCTTGCTAAATATTATATTTTCTATTCCATATGCCTCATTCATTTTATAATTATCTGATCAGATAATATGGAGATACTAGTGCTCTTAACTAAAATATACTCAATCATTCAAGTTATTGCTGTTCTGTTCTTTCCCCTCAATGCCGCCTTTGCCGTTGAGGATGCTTCCATGATCATTACTGATGGAATAATTCTCACCATGGACGAGAATAAAACCATTATTCGTGGCGGCGTTATTGTTATCCGGGATGAGAAGATAATTGCTGTGGGGCATAAGGACCTGCTCCAACATTACAGAAGTAACATAATCCTTGATGTAGACGGGGATATTGTAATGCCCGGCCTTATCAATACCCATACTCATATTTCAATGTCCGTATTCCGGTCGCTGGGTGAGGATATTTCCAATCGCCTGCATAAATATCTCTTTCCCCTTGAGAAACAGTTTGTTGATGAAGATATGGTACGTATCGGGGCAGAATTAGGGGCACTTGAACATATCAAGGGTGGAACGACAACACTGGCCGATATGTATTATTTTGAACATCAGGTTGCTGATGTTATTGATAGATTTGGCTTGAGAGCTGTTCTTGGGGCAACGATAATGTCTAATAGAACACCTGATGCCGCCAACCCGGAACAGGCTATTAAAAATGCTCTGGCGTTTATAAAGAAATATAAAAATCATCCCCGAATTACACCTGCATTCGCTCCTCACGCTCCCTATACGAATGATACAAAAACGTTACAGAAAATAGCACGTTTATCACTCAAGCTGGAAGTTCCTGTTTTAATTCATCTTGCAGAATCAGGCCGTGAAGTGAAGGTAATTAAAGCGAGGTCGGGTCTCTCCCCGGTAGCCTATATGAAACAGATCGGGGCACTGAATGCTAATCTGACAGCGGCACATCTCATACAAGTCAGTGAAGAAGATATAAAGCTTTTAAAGACAGCGGATGTGGGTATAGCCCATAATATGAGCGCGAATATTAAATCGGCTAAAGGCGTGGCGCCGGCCCTTAAAATGTACAATCAAGGTCTACGAATTGGATTGGGCACAGACGGCCCCATGTCGGGCAATACATTAAGTATCATAGATGAATTCGGACAGGTCGCTAAGCTTCATAAGCTTGTCAATAAAGATCGCGAAGCAATGCCAGCCGTAGATGTTATTGAAATGGCTACTATGGGCGGGGCGAGGGCATTGCATATGGAACATGACATTGGATCAATAGAGGTAGGCAAACTAGCCGATATCATTGTTATTGATACTAATACTCCTAACATGGTTCCAATATATGATGAATATGCCGCCCTCGTATATTCTGCTTATGCAACAAACGTGCGCCATACTATTGTTAATGGGAAACTCATTATGCGGAACAGAAAAATACTGAACTTTTCTGAAACCGCTATTATTAAAAAAGTAATTAAATATAGCGAACGAATAAAAAAAACTGTTCAATTAATAAACATGAAATAATGAGGGCTTGTCACTTTAACTTTTTCAGCGCGAAGAAGTTTCAATTGAGGTTGGGGTCAAGTAGCATTGGTTACGAGGAAAAACGTTTTAGGGGCAATTAAGCTTTTTTGTACAATTATGAAACCAATAAATGAAAATATCAGGGTTAACAAGTATACTTTAATTTGTATTTTTTTATAAGGCTGTTAAATTTCTCAAACTTTTTTTGACGGCAGTAATTGTTGGCCAAATTAAGAATTATTTTTATATTTTCTTTAGCTGAACTGTTAAAAATTTGCTTGTCCAGATCGAGAAACCGCAATAGCGTTGCTTCTTCTTTTCCAAGTTGGCCTGTCATCCGGTATAGCGAATATAGCTGTTTTAAATAATGATACTGTCGGTAATCTTCATTTTTGTCTTTTTTCAGGATGGATAAATTCTCAAGAACCAGCGAAATTGCATCATTGTAGTTTTTGTTGGAGATGAGAAATTTGTAATAAAGGGTACGGCTCATCCTCGTAGTCTCATGGTTTGGGCCAAGATGTTCTTTAGACAATATATAGCCTTTTTTTACCCGCTCCGGCACTTCGCGCAGTCGTTTTGCTTTGTCATAATATCGATTGAGGTTTTTAAGTTGATTGATGTATCTGGCATCATTGGGCTGGCCAAGAGATTCCGCGCCCTGCAACATTTGCTCGCCGTATCTAATAGCCCGTGCCCATTTCTTTTGCCGTGCAGCTTTATCAGCCTTCAGGATTACCTTTCCTAATTTCTTTTCTGTCCAGTCTGTATCATAGGCAACAGTGGTATGATTAAGAAACACAATCAGCAGGAAAGGAAGATATATCCATCTTCTTTTCACTAAATTTCAACCCTTTTACAAATTATTCTTTATAGCATTTTTATATTTTATTGTCGCCTGATCTATTGTCCGCGACAGTATATAGCTTATGCTTTTTTGTTTTTTACTTTTTTTATTCAGTTATTTTTGTTTCCAATATAACTGGATTTGAGTGTGATGTGAGGTGAAATTCATGTTGTTTTGATCGATTTATATTCACCGCGTTGGAAACTTCCAGATATTTGATAAACGAGTGCGGATCATCAGCGTTAAAGACACCGGAGAATTGAAGTGAAGCCGCTATGCGGTCATCCACATAGATTTTTTCATAATTATAGCGATTAAATTCGACGGAAATAGTCGCCAGCGTATCAGATTTAAAAACAAGTTTACGCATGCGCCAGGCTGATATGGCTTGCATGTTAGGGTTGGTCACATCCGTTATTTTACCATTTTGGGCAATGGCCGCCAGATTTCCTTCGCTAATCAGGTGTTTATGTTTGTTTGTGATTTTGGTCTCATCTATTATCTGGACAAACACGCTTCCTTCCAGAACAGAGACTCTGGTTGTGCCGCCAATATGCTGAACATTGAATATGGTGCCGACGGCCTGTGTTATGGTGCCACCGGAATAGACGCGGAAGGGGCGTGTTGTGTCATGTGCAACCTCAAACATGGCCTCCCCGCGTAAAATCTGAACACGACGCTCCTTTTCCAGATACTCGATGCGTATATCGGTTTCCGTATTTACATGAATGATTGAACCGTCCGTCAGGGTCAGGCTACGTTGCTCGCCTGTTTTTGTGATAAAGGCGTTGTGATCCTGTGTGGGAGCCGTAAAAAAGTAAAGCCCGGAAATAATTGCAATGAGGAATATAGCGGCAATTTGACCAACATATCGGCGCAACAGGGAAGCGTTTGAGCCTTTCTTCGCGAATTCTTTGAAGAGGGGGACAACCTCCGGCGCCGCTTCCTTCAACAGGGCATCAATAGATATATTTTTATGGGCATCGACTTTGCCGAATCCGATCATGATAGAGGCTGACAAGAGCAGCTCATCCACATGCAGTGATGATTCAGAGAGCCATTGGGCCAGTTCCTTTTTATCCTGTTTTGTCAGAGCTTTTGCATCAAGCAGGACCGCCCAGTTGGCGGCCTCTTCGGCAATCTGTCTATTATGAAGCTTGTTGATTGACATATCTTTCATCTCGTCAGTTCTGCGCGACAATGTAACAGTGCACGGGTGAGGTAAACATGAACAGTATTGGGCGAAAGACCCAACTGTTTTGCAATTTCTTTGTGGCTCAGGCCGTCTCTTTTTCTTAACAGCAGTATGGATTTATAAAGCGGAGAGAGTTTATTCAGTGTTCTCTCCAACTGTTGTATGGCAAGATGGGCCTCAGTGGCTCTGACGGAGGCATTATTATCACTGTCTCTGCCTGTTATCATCACCGTTTCAAGGTCAACAGTCATGGGATTTTTATTCTGCTTGATCAGAAATTCATTGGCAAGGTTATCGGCGATCTTGAAGAGGTAGGAATAAGGTTGACGGATTAGGTCCTTTTTCTTAACCCGCATCATGCGAACATAAGTTTCTTGCGTAAGATCCTGTGCATCTGATTTATTTTTCAGGCGAAATACCAAAAATCGCAACAGCTTTGGCGCATAGCTCTGAAAAGCTTTTCCAAGCCTCGTTTCCAGATCTTTATTTTCAACATCCTGTAACACAGAAAAAATATTCCTTATTTCTTAATCTTATTCTGAAGACTATAGGTCAATATTATAGAGTATAATATGAGCGAAACTGGATACTAATTTTATTTATTAAAAAAATTATATCCAAAATACACTATTGAAACACTCTTTATCCCTAGTAGGCCAATCCGGAATATGGGTTTTTGCAAAATATCTATAACGGGGCCGAAAACCAATATTAATTTTAGGGAGAGAAAAATGAACAGAAATAGATTTACAGCGTTAAGCTGTGTAAGCCTGATGGCCATCATGAGCATGCCGGCAGTGGCTCAGGTGACTGGGAGCGCACCTATTGAGATTCAGGTCGGGGCTCAACCCCTGGAACTGGCTTTAAACAGTCTTGCACAACAATTTGGCAAGCAAATTGTAATTTCCACAAAAGATGCCAGGGGCTTAAAGGTTAATCTGGTCAAAGGCATTTATTCAGAACAACAGGCCCTTGAACTTTTACTGGCAGGATCCGGTCTGGAGTATAGATATCTTAATGATCGCACAATTGCCATCTATCCTGAGGGGGCTGTGGGAAATATCAATTTTCAAAAAATATCCTATAAAGCTGGCGAAAATTATGAGGATAATCTTGCCGTTTATGAGGAAGACGAAACAAAGGATGAAGTGTCGGTATTTGATGAGGTTATTGTTACCGGAAGCCGAATTGCCGGGGCATCTGATTCCGGTGCCATTGCTGTTACCACCCTTTCCAGAGATGATATAGATTCATATGGCGAGAATGGGACTGGGGACATACTTGCCAATTTACCACAGGCGGGGTCTTTCGAGATAAATGATTCTTCGGATGGTCCCAATGATGCGCGTGGGGATGTTGCGACGGTTAATCTGCGGGGTCTTGGCACCGGGAATACCTTGATTCTTCTGAATGGCCGCCGCATTACGGCGCATGGTATAAGTCAGGATGTGGGTTCAGTCCCTCGCCAGATTACAAACGTAAATGCCTTTCCTTCGGGCGCGATTGATAGAATAGAGGTCCTTAGAGATGGCGCTTCGGCGCTTTATGGCGCAGATGCGACTGCGGGTGTGGTCAATACGATTTTGTCAACGGATTATGAAAAAACGCGGGTGACTGTACGGCGCGATTTCCTGGAAGGGACCAATTCAGATGAATTTTCAGTTGATTTCGCCACCGGGTTTAAATTCAATGAAGACAGAACAAAGGTAATTGTTACAGGGGCTTTTTATACGCGAGACGGACTCTTTGCCTCGGAACTTGATGGTCAGTTTAACAATGTGGACAAGCGCGCCTTTTTGGGGGATTCGCCCTGGGCGGAATCTTCAGATTTTAGAAATACATCCAGCAGTTCACCTTTTGGCCGCTTCGAAGTGATTAGCTCATTTGACAAAATTACAGGCATTTTTGAAGATGAAAATGTTGATCTTGATGCGGCGGCTGCGGCCCTATTGGGATTATCTGACAAGGACTTGACCAGTGGCGGTACATTTCACATTCAACCCTGTAATTTTAACAGCAGATCACGGGTGCAAATCGGCAACACAATCGATGGCTGCATGGCGATTGGTGAAGGGACGCTCCCCAGAGAATTAAGATATGATTTTAATGGCTTGCAGCCGGTGAATAGTTTCGGTGATGGTAAAATCATATCGGTTGATGAGCGGTCGGCATTGGGGCGGCAGCTTATATCAGATACGGACCGTTATAATTTTTATACTTTGGCCGAGCATGAGTTTGACAATGGTATGGAGGCATTTGGCGAGTTTCTTTATTACAGGTCCGAGACGGAGTCGCAGCGGGCGGCAAGTCCACTTACCACATCAGATGGTATCGTTATTCCAAAAACGAATTATTTTAATCCCTTTGGTGCTATTGGGACCGTTAATCGTCTGGAGGGTCTGAAAAGCGGGGACGTGCCCGATGAAGGGTTTGATATTCTTATTCGGAATTGGCGTCCGCAAGCCGGGGGACCGCGCATTATCAGGACAAAGTCGACAACATACAGAGTTTTAGGGGGACTTCGTGGTGAGTATGAAGGCTGGGACTGGGAGGGCTCACTGGGTTATAGTGGTAACAATACGCAGGACAGTGAAAACCGTATATCAAAAACACTTTTGACGGAGGCTCTTGCCCGCTCTACACCTGATGCCCTCAATCCTTTTGGCTCAAACGCCAATAGCTTCGAGCAATTGCAGGCGATAAGTGTTGATGTGGTAAACAAGGGCAGCACATCTTTGACGACGGCTGATTTCCGGTTTACCAAAGCTGATGTTTTATCGAATTGGGCCGGTGATATAGGCATGGCTTTTGGCATTGATTATCGCAATGAGAGCTATAAAGAGGACCGGGACGCCCGTCTTGATGGCACGATCCAGTTTGATGGCATCAGAAACGGTGTTTCCGATATTGTCAGTGTGAGCCCGACACTGGATTCACAAGCCAGCCGTAATGTGGTTGCCGCGTACGGGGAAGCATTGGTTCCTATTATGGAACCCCGTGATGGTTTTTTCAGTAACGAGTTTAACCTTCAATTGGCATTACGGGCTGAATATTTTGATGATATTAAAGAAACGACTGTGACACCTAAAATTGCCGCGTCATATTTTCCGGTGCGGGGCTTTAATTTCAGAGCGGCTTATTCCGAGGGCTTCCGGGCACCAAACCTTGTTCAGTTGAACCGGGGGGATATTAGTCGTGTTGCTACAGGCGATGTCGACTTTGTACGCGAAAATGCCATTGGTGCTCCTGAGGATACCGGTGATGCAAATCTCCGTTCCGTGCGTATTTCAAACCCCGATCTTGAGTCTGAATCAACCGAAACCATTGTTTTGGGTTTTTCCATTGATGTGAAAGAGTGGGTTGAGGCTTCATGGCTGGACTTTTTCGATGTGAGTTTTGATTATTGGAATTTCGAGCAAACCGGAATTATTGATAACTTTGGTGTGCAGGAGGCCTTGGCGCTTGACTTTGCCCTGCGCCTTGACGGCAGTTCTAATCCAAATGTTATTCGGACACCGGTGACAGCAGAAGATCAAATTCTTTTTGATGCCTATAATGCGGCAAACCCGACGGCGACTGTACCGATTGCCGGTCAGGTATTGTTTGTGAATGATCAGATTATCAATCTGGACAGGCAAAAGGCAGAAGGTTTCGACATTGGGGTACAGAGCGGCATTTCTACTGATATGCTGGGGTCGTTCAAAATTCGTTTTGAGTTCTCGAAATTGCTGAAACTGGATATTTTCAGAAATGAAGAACTTGTTGCCCTGGTGAGTGACCCTAGATTTGAAGGAGAATTCGGTTCTTTGGCCGTTGACCGTATCAAGGTTAATGGAAACCCTGAATGGCGTGGCACGGCGTCACTAACATGGCGCAAGGGAGCATGGGGCGCCGGGGCATCACTGCGTTATGTTTCAGGCTTCTTTGATACGAGTGCGGATAACGTAGACATTGATGGTGATGGTGAGGATGATTTCTTTGAGGTTGGGAGCCAGACAAAGGTTAATGCCTATATTGATTATAGAGTGAGGCTGGGGAATGATGAGAGTTGGGGCCCCCGCATACGGTTTGGTGTGAATAACCTTACCGATGCCACCCCGCCCATCGCAGATGAATCAAGAGGATTCCGTTCTTCCGTTCATTCCATTCGTGGCCGTGAATATTATATGCAGTTGCGGTTTGATTTCTAATCGTTTGTCCTTTCTCTTGTTAAGAGAGTACCTAAATTATTGCCGGCCTTTACCATATGTAGAGGCCGGTTTTATGAAGACGGGTTGTGCGTCTGACTATTTATTATCAAAAGTTAAGTTGAACTGGAGAGGGAAATG
>NVTJ01000026.1 GCA_002401545.1 Alphaproteobacteria bacterium | reverse complement strand
TTGGATAGTGGGCCGCTGTAGCTCAGTGGTAGAGCGCGTCATTGGTAATGACGAGGCCGGAAGTTCAATTCTTCCCAGCGGCACCAGCATTTTCAGATTAAATCAAGAATTGAGAGCCTATTTTCTCTCCCAGAACTTATGACCTGATCCGGCGTCATTATTGGCAATTCTGGTGAATAATCCCATGTCACATTCCGGTAAAATACTGTCGTCATAGCCAGCGGCGGACCCTGACTTTATAGGCGGTGAATTCATCGCCGAATACTACTGTCATGCGGTCTTCTTCATAGGGGATATAATATCCGTTAGCGACACAGAAATAGGCCAGTGGAAAGATAAATCCGAGCGCTGTGCCATAGAGTAGGGCAACGCCGATCAGCACTAGAATCATGCCCAGATACATGGGGTTGCGGGAAATTTTAAACGGGCCGGTGGTAACAATATGATCAGGGTCCTTATAGGGCAGAATATTGGTTTCATGCTGACGGAACGTCCTGGCACCCCAGGCGGGCAGGAAAACACCTAGCATAATCAGAACATAACCGAAAAATTTAACCGGCCCTGAAAGTAGAATAATGACGGCAACGTCAAAATAATTAACTGTAACAATACCGATCAGGCACAGGACAAGCATTACCGGGGGCAGCAGGATTTTACGCATTTTTTCTTCCCTTGACAATTATTAGCCTTGAATATCACATCTCAAACTTAGACCTGCATCTGGCTTGTCGTCAATGTTTAATAACATATGCAAGGTTTATACCCTCTGTTCAATACGAGTATTCTGGAAGCTATTGATTTCCGGTGATTCTAAATACTTAAGGAGGTGATGGCAGGATAGTCTCAAGAAGGGTATTGGGCCGCCTTGCCGGTTATAGTTGGCGTGCTCGACGGTTCACTTAAATAAACATGGGTATTAACAAATTAGGCGGGGCAATTTTAAATGCAGACTCCAACCTAAGTGGGGTGCTTTTGCATAGAAGGTTATGTCAAGGGTAGCTCGGAGGCTCGGTTTATTTCCATGTCTTTTCTGCCTGGTGGCGGGGGGGACGCATGGCTATAACGACAAATAGAAAAACCAGCAGCAGGCATGCCAGTCCTCTGAATACCCAGGTAAAGCCACCTAGACTCTCGCCAATAATGCCACCAGCCACCGGCCCGACCATGGCCATTACGGTGAAAAAATTCATCGTCCCTATAACTTCAGGGCTGGCCTTGGTGCCAAAATAATTGACCAGAAGCATCGTTGTGGCAAAGAAGCACATACCAAAACCATAACCGTCTGCAATAATAAATACGATACGGGCAAACGGATTGTTTGCATAGGACAGTGCCGTCATGCCGATTACGTCGGCCCCGAGTGCGGATACAAGCAGCCATTTGGGATCAATAAAATTTGCCAACGACCCCCCAATGGCACGGGATACAGCATTGACGACCGCTTGCATGCTCAAGGCTGCTGCGGCTGTTGTGGTCGTTACGCCTAATGTAGTCATATGGGTAAACGCCCAGCTATTCATGGTCACGCTACACAGCAAGATTAATGTCAGGGAAAAAACAATTATATAATATTGTGGTTTGSGAAGCACTTCTTTCAAGGTCCAGTCGAGAGATGATTTGTGAACCCGTTTTTGCTTGTTCTTACCTCCACTCAATGCGGCCTTAACCGAGTCTGGCATGTCTTCCGGCGGGTCTTTGAAGAAAAGCAGTCCGAGCAGTGTTAAGATAAGCATAGCCAAGGCCATTGTCCACCAGTGGGCGTGCCATGTGCCGGTAAAATGGATGGCGCTTGTCACGGCGAAGGGGCCAGCTACCCCACCCAGACCACCGATCATCATAAAAGCGCCAATGGCAAAGGGCTGTTTATCAGGCATCCAGCTATTCAAAAAATACATGGCAGGAACCGATGCACAATGGCTGTAGCCAAAGCCAAGAAATGCCGCACCGATATAAAATTGGGTAAGACTGGTCGTCGTGGCGAGAAGAACAGCGCCCGTTATCACCAGAACGCCACCAAAAAAATAGGTGGCCTTCAAGCCAATGAAACGCAGGAGGTAGGCAGGTATGGGAGCAGCCAACCCTACCATTAAAGCCAGCAGAGAAAAACCCAGCCCAGCCTCAGGCCGTGTCCAGTTCAAATCTTTGACCATATAAGGCATAACCACACCAAGAGAGGTGAAGGTTGCAGCGGTAATCAGAAAAAAGATCATGCTAACCAGCGTGAATAGTAACCATCGGCGTCTGTAAAATGCGGTATAGTTTGCTGTGTTCGTCATGCAAATAACATCCTTTACACTGGATTATATTACAGTCTTACAATTTTGCCCTGCTGCGGACCCTAATTTCTCTATGGATTAAGTCAGCACTACTGATGAGTATTATGATAGATTAATTGTTTTGTCTAGAAAGACTTGGCTTATAGTTTTTATTATTTATTTCAGTGAAAATACGGAATCACGAACAACAAGTTGCACATCAAGAATAACAGTTTTCTTTGATGCATTTAGGTTATCAATACGGCGTAACAACAAATTAACTGCTTCCTTGCCTAATTCAGACAGAGGTTGCCTTATGGTAGTGAGAGGTGGGTGGACAATATCGCTCCAGGGAACATCATCAAAACCAACGACGGATACAGAGTCAGGTACATTTATTTTAAGTTGATTGAGGATTTTTATGGCGCCAATGGCAATCATATCATTTCCGGCAACGATGACGGAAACATCCTGTTTTTTCAGCTCCGAAACTGCCTCGGGACAAAGTTTAATGGAGAAGGGATTCTCGACTTCCCATATTATCTCGGCTTGGGTGCCAATTTCTTCAAGAAACCCTTTGCGCCGTTGTGCAGCGCTCTCAATCGTCTGTGGTCCGGAAATAAGGCCTATTTTCCGGTGTCCTTCTGACAGCAAATATTCTGCGAGTAGTTTGCCACCTTTGTTATAGTCAGAATAGACGGTATCATAGTTGGGCAGGGGCCGGTCAATGACAACAACTGGAATGGTTCCCGCATATTTCTTAAAACAATCTTTTTCGGAAGAAGGGCACCAGACAATTCCTTCAACACCATGTTTGATAAACGTGTAAACTCCTTCGGCTTCGGCTTCGGCCGATTCCTGAGTATCAATCAAGAAAACAGCAAAACCACTATCTCGCGCGGCACTCTCAACAGACTGGGCGAGTTCTGGAAAAAAGGGATTTTTAAGATCAGGTATGATGATGCCAATGGTTTTCGTTCGGCCCGTCCGTATCGCTTGTGCGGAAAGATTTGGCGTATAGCCTAAGCGATTGATTGCGCTTCTTACTTGTTCTTTGACTTTATCGCCGACGGAGCCGGTGTCGTTTAAAACGTAAGAAACCGTTGCCACGGAAACACCAGACTCCTTGGCGACGTGACGTAACGTAACTCTTCCTGGAGGTTTATTGTTTTTGTTGTGGGCCATAGACCTATCTCTTAACTTTTGCTTTAATAACAGACTCTCAGGATATTATGAATTATTCATATGTCCTGAAACAAACATGAACTGAATCATTAGAACAGAAAAGAAAAATCTTGTACATTGGATTTTACCTTAACACTGTTAAATTGTTTCAAATATTATAGTATCTTAACCAATTTAAACTTTTAGTTTTCTTTAAATTTTTTAAAAGTATGATTTGACTTAAACGATTAACTACTATAAACACTTTCATGCAAAAACACAAAATAAAAATTGCGATCTATATATTCTTAGTTAGTCTAATTATATAAAAATATTTTACTATTTTTGAGGAAGTGTTTAAAATTGTTACAGAATAAAAATCCTGAAAAACATCTTAAACGAATAACTGTAGTTGGTAGTATTAATTCTGATATAACAGCATATTTAAGTAAATTTCCAGAGAAAAATCAGACTATCCTTGCCAATAATTCAACCTTGACGATTGGGGGAAAGGGGTTAAATCAAGCCGTCGCTGCTGCTCAGGCGGGTGGTAAGGTAAATATGATCGCCAGTGTAGGGAGCGATGTATTTGGCGAGTTGGCGCTTAAGTATTTGGAAGATAATCTGGTTGATACATCTGGTATAAGAATAGTAGAGGGTGTGGCAACCGGTACGGCAAATATAATGGTGACGGAAGAAGGTGACAATATGATAGTTGTTGCGGCGGGGGCAAATGCCTGCCTTACTACCGACGATATTTTAAAAAATAAGGAGGTTATCCAGACCAGTGATATTCTTATCGTTCAGTTGGAAGTCCCCAGTGAGGCGGTAGTGACAGCGTTAATTCTTGCTGAGGAGGCCGGTGTCACAAGCATATTAAACCCGGCCCCTGCCCTGAAAACGGCTGGAGATATTTTGGCTCTGGCCGAAATCATTACCCCTAATGAAACCGAGGTTGAGGAAATAGTAGGCCTCTATCCCCGAGATGCCGAAACGGCGCAGAAAGCAGTAGGTAAACTCAGGAACAAGGGGGCGAAAAATATTATTATCACGATGGGAGACGCAGSCTATTTCTATGCAATTGGTGAAGAAGAGGGCTATGTAAGCTCTTTTGAAGTTGAAGCGTTGGACCCAACGGGGGCGGGGGATGTATTTAACGGCGTATTGGCCGTGGCACTTGCAGACGGGAAAGATTTCTTCATATCTGCGCAATATGCTTCAGCAGCAGGGGCGTTGTCTGTCATGAAAGCTACGGCAGAAGGCTCGGCGCCATCCTGGATGGAAATAGAACGGTTCCTTCAGGAGAATAAGCAGGTTTGATGTATAATTCTAGAGAATCAAATTTGGGGCAGTAATAGAAATTATTGTAAACTTTTCTTGGTATGGGCCTGGGTCAAGAAAGGAAGTAAATGCATAGGCGAGTATTTTGAAAGATCATTTTGAATAGCGACCTTTTTTTGATATTGCATTTGATCTTCAAGTCACTGGATAAGGAGTGAAGTGATGATAAATTTCCGGTCTAAGTTATTTTCTAAAGCTGCTGGGACGGTTATGTCTTCTACGGTTGGTATTTCTGTGGGTATTACCTCTACTGTCATGACGGTTTTTGGGTTGTTTTTGATTCCAATTTCTCAGGAGTTTAATACGTCGCGGGCCAGTGTCTCTACCGTTATTTTAATTGTTGCGGTGACCAGTGCTCTGATATACCCGGTTATCGGCCGTCTGGCAGACCGGTATGGATCACGTATAGTGATATTAGTGGGCAATATCTTATTTGCTGCATCTGTTGCTTCGGTTTCATTGGTTGACGGGTTGTATCAGCTTTATTTGGTTTATGCATTAATCGGCATTACCGGGTCGGTATTGGGTCCAATTCTTTTCACCAAAGTGATTGCAGGCTGGTTTAATAAGAATAGGGGCTTTTTCTTAGGCACGGTCAGTGGCATTGGTAATGGCGTGGGCAGTACAGTGATGCCGCTTATTGTTGTGGGTTTCCTGACGCAATATGGTTGGCGTGGTGCATTTCAGGGGATTGCRCTGATTATCCTRTGTYTCGGCACGCCCATATTGTTTTTTTTCTTGCGTGAYCCMCCAGAGRYACTTCCTTCAGAAGAACATCCGAAAGTTATRAGAAGATTGAGYATGACTTTTTTCGAAGCGCGGCAAACCGGSGCTTTTTGGCTGCTTCTGGTTTCTGTTGCGTTATGTGCGGGCTGYATGATGTCTGTTTTTATCCATGTGGTGCCGATGCTGCTTGATCGTGGTTTKCCGATTGGRAAGGCGACAACTATATTGTCAACCTTTGCTTTGRTAACGGTCGCTGGACAGATTTGTGYTGGTTTATTACTAGACCGGATTCAYAAGCCAAAAGTGGTGGCTCCTTTGTTTTTTATTGCGATGTTAGGTGTTCCYCTGTTTGGGATGGCGGAKAGTTACCCGTTGTTGTTGCTTTCTGCTGCKATGATGGGCATCGGGCTTGGARCGGAATTTGGYCTRCTGCCATATTGTATTTCGCGCTATTTCGGCCTAAAGGCCTATGGGGCAATCTCTGGTGTAATGTATGGTGTTGTCGCGATAACGACAGGGTTCCTTCCGGTGTTGATGGATGTAGTTTTTGATCTTAACGGTAATTATCATATTGCTATGTTTAGCATATCTCTTGGTATGCTTGTGGGAACAATATTGGTTCTAAAACTTCCCTCATTCCCTACAGTTGTCGGGGCAATGGAAGATTTTACCAGTCAGGCCAGCGCCATTGCAGA
This sequence comes from Alphaproteobacteria bacterium, assembly GCA_002401545.1. Lineage (GTDB taxonomy): Bacteria > Pseudomonadota > Alphaproteobacteria > Sphingomonadales > Emcibacteraceae > Paremcibacter. The sequence goes on along the minus strand of NVTJ01000026.1, from coordinate 21,551 downwards.
AGAGAAGGGATCTTCCTAATGAAAGAATGGCCGCCGTATTATTACGACGGCCATTCTTGTTTCAATTGATTGTTATTGCTAAAGATGCGCTGTGTAAGGTTCTTAACTAACTGTTTTATATTGACCATCATGAAACAATAGTGGCTCGGCAGGTTTATGCTGCATATCCAGAATTCGGCCTACGAGTATAATGTGATCACCACCATCATAACGATGTTCGATGGCACATTGAAAGCGTGCGATATAGTCTGGTAACAAAGGTAAATTTGAGAGGCCTGTTTCATAGGCCTGTCTAGCAAATTTGTCATTTTTGTCGGTGGCAAAATTATTGGAAACATCCTCCTGATCTTTTCGCAGTATATGTATGGCATAGTGACTGGCTTGGGCGAATGTTTCGAACAGATCGGACTTGCGGTCAATACTCCAAAGCACGAGCGGTGGCGATAAGGAAACGGACGCAAAGCTGCTAATCGTCATGCCAACGGGTTTGCCTGTAGTGTCCACCGTGGTCACTACGGCAATTCCGGTGGCATAAGACCCAAGAGCTTTACGTAATTCCCCGATATCAATTTTACTCATATGATTAATTCCCTACTGTTTGCCTAAATGTATATTTTAGCTTAAAATAAAAGTTAACTATTTGATTTTACTATGTCAATTACTATAATAAGAAACCAGAAAAGAAAGTTTATATGCGTATTTTATCAAGAAAATGGCGGGTGAAGATGTATAGTATGAAAAATTAATTTGTCCCTGCCGTTTGTCAGGTCAAGTCTGAAGTTTTGCATTTTGTAATATAGAAATTTATGGAGAAAATAATGCCTGTCGAAGTCGTTGATACCCTTATATCTGGTGCGAAAATTATTACCATGGATTCGGAGCGGCGGGTTTATATGGACGGCGCTTTGGCGATCAAGGGAAGTCATATTGTTGCCATTGGTTCACGGCTTGAGATAGAGAAAAATTATAGCTCGGGCCATGTTATCGACGGAAGACAGTTTGTCATCACGCCGGGATTTATTAATAGCCATGTTCATATCACCGGGGACCCGCTGACCAGAGATTATGTTCCTGATGATATTCATTGCCCTCCCCAAGAGAAGCTGACCAAGTGGGTCTTGCCACGTTATTTGGCTCATACTCCTGAAGATGAGAAAGTGTCTGCTCAGCTTGCTTCGTTGGAAATGTTGCGTTCCGGTGCCACCAGTTTCATTGAAGCCGGCACGTTTCGTCATTTGGATGCGGTGGTGGAAGGCGTTTCCACTTTGGGAATTAGGGGCCGCGTGGGCGTTATGGTGCAAGGTCGGGCCTTTGACCCCTCGGAGGATCAGGCCAAGCTCTCAGATGAAGCTATTCGGTGTCTGGAAGATGAAGTCACGCGTTTTCCTTCCCGCGATGATATTCTGGTGTCAGCCTGGCCCCTTTTAGTTGGCCATTCAACCAATAGTGATGAGGTATGGAAGGCCGCAAAGGCAATTGCTGACGATAAGGGACTGGTAATCTCGGCACATATGAGCCCCTATAAGGATGACCCGGATTGGTTCTTGGGCGAATATGGCAAGCGGCCGATTGAACATTTGGCAGAGATCGGCGTTCTGGGCAGTAATGTCTGTCTGACCCATGTGGCTCACATTGATGAGCACGAGCTTGAAATTCTCGCAGAAACGGGGACAAATGTGATCTTTTGTCCGCTTCCCGCCCTCAAAGGGGTTTTTGGTGTTACATCTCATGGGTGTTACCCGGAAATGGCAAAGGCCGGAATCAATATTCTTTTAGGTACGGACGGATATGATAGCGATATCATGCACTCAGCCCAACTTGTTGCTGCGCTCTTTAAGGATACTCATCTTGATACCAGAATTTTCCCGGCCCATGAAGCTTTGTCTATGTTAACTGTGAATGCGGCGAAAGCTATGGGGATGCAGGATCAGATCGGTTCACTTGAAGTTGGTCATAAAGCTGATTTTGTATGCCATGATACGGATCGTCCGGAATGGCGTCCATTACTTAGTATTGTCAACCAGCTTATATGGTCAGCTGATGGCAGGGGCGTGCACAGTGTCTGGGTTGATGGCGTTCGGGTGATTGATAATTACCATTCAACTATGATTGATGAACAAGAACTCTACGCCAAAGCACAAATCGCAGGAGAACAGGTCATCCGTCGAAGTGGGATTCCGTTTATCTCGCCCTGGCCCGTGATAGAAAACTAGCCTTCACCGTGAAGAGCATTGACATAACCGAAACAAAAGTGTGGCCCATCAATAGGGTCATATTTGGATGCAGCTTAGACTAATATTTAAGGTCTACAGCCCAATACCTACTTGCTTGAGGTAGGACAAACCATCCCAATAATCACTGCGGACACTGACACGGTCGCCGGAAATGGTGATAATCATAACGCCGCGGATATCAACAGAATGCAGGTTGTTTTCTGTGGCCATTCGGTAGGCGATGACTACTCGGTCACCATCAACGATGACATCCTCGGGAATATACTCAATATTGCGGAAACTAGAGAGAAAACCAATAAGTTTTTCCCTGTAAAGATCGCGCCCTTTAAAACACATGCCAAAAACGCCCATCTGATTGTTTTCGAAATCTTTTGTCACATGAGATGCGACAATATCCGGGTCACCTGAGGAAAATGACTTCAGATAGTTTAAGGCGATGTCACGGGGTGTCATTGGTTCCCCATACCTTTTTTGCTTCTTCATAAACCCCCTGATCATGCGAAAATTCTACGGTATTACCATCAGGGTCTTTCAGAAAACATATATATCCGACAGGGCGCGGCATTTGTACTGGGCCGAGCGCCAGACATCCTTCTTCTTCCGCGAGTTCGGCAATTTCGTCGACATTGCTCCGCTCTGTGACTTCAATGCCGATATGGGCGAAGGGGCCAAGTACGCCGTGATGAGCTGGCGCAAAGGGGTCTTTACCTTTGAAGAACTGGGCAAGAACCAATATGAAGGGAGAATCTGCCTGAGTACGGTCACCTAACCATGCGCCATGGCCACTTTCGTCTTCATTTCTGGATAATAATTCCAAGTGGGTATGTTTTTCATACCATTCAATCGACGCGTCAATGTCTTTGACAATGAGGGCGAGATGAGTCCATCTCTGCTGCGGAGGGCGAACTTTATAGTGTGTTTCGGTCTCGGTCAAGTAACATTCTCCTACTGGCTGCAAAAGGTTATTTAAACGTTTAACCTCTTATATCATAACATACTTCCAAGACGCAAGTTATTACACTTTCATTCATGAATTCTGTTATCCATCTTAATTGATTATTGTACAGTAGTTATCTTTTTTAGCTTGAACTATTGCGCATGGAAACTTGTTTTTTCTGTATGAAACAGTGATATTTTATGGCCATTGAATTCAGGTCTTTGTTGTGTTGCCTGTGTAACCAAGCCGCAGAGATATTTGATGGGCCGCGTCCTGAACGGCGATGACCAGTTCTGATGCGGGTTGGGCGGTTATATGCTGAACAGATCCCACGATAGTAATGGTACCGGCGAGGATACCAGATTTTTCAAAAACCGGCGCGGCCAGTGCGTTTATACCAATCAGGGCCTCTTCCGGGGCAACTGCCCAGCCTTGCTGTTGTATAATGCCGATTTCCTCGAAGAGTTGAGTGATATCTGTTACCGTTTTCTTGGTCCATTGTTGTAAAGGGGTATCTTTGATCTTTTCCCTCAAGCTGATTGGGCCATAAGCCAGGGCGACTTTTCCCTGAGCAGAGGAATGAAAATCAAACAACGTCCCGGGCGGTGAAGTGATTTCGATTTCTGAACGGTTTCTCAGAATGTCTAAGATACGCACGCCATTTTCTTCTATCTGGCCAACGCTGACAGTCTGATTGACTTGATTCCGCAAGATCGGCATGATGCGGCGGGCCTCAGTGAGAAACTCTATTTGTTCGGCGATGTCCTGACCCATATGGAATAATTTCATTGTGAGCAGGTATTTATCAGTTAAGGGGTCCTGCATAACATAATCATGATCCACAAGTGTGCGCAGGTGGCGGTAAATGCGCGGCTTGGTCGCGCCGACTGCTCTGGCAAGATCGCTTACCCCTACCGGGCCGTTGGCCTGCGCCATGGTCTCCAGTACAGCAAGCGTTGTGACGACGGATTGGATTGGTGTAGTATCAGACATTTCAAATTCCGGTCATWCGGCAATGGGTTAAATAAARATAACAAGGTAAGCTTAAAGATAAACAGCTGACTTGAATGCAGTGCTTAATTCACAAGCGGCTCTGGTGAGTAATGCCTGGTCGCTTGAGATGAAATAAAGACTGATACCTTTTGCTCTAAATTTTTTAAGCTGTTCATTTGAGGGCAGAAATATTCCCAGAGTTTTGCCTGTTTTGCGGCCGGATGAGCAGATTTTTTCCACGGCCTGATCAATGCGCGGATCGTTGAATGTTTCTGTATCATAAGAAATTGATAGATCGGCACATCCAATAAAAAGGGCGTCTATAGCTGCTACAGAGACGATCTCTTCAATATTTTCCACGGCTTCAGCATCCTCCACCTGCCCAATGATAATTGTCGCCCGGTCACTTAATTCCCGGTAAGTGTCGGGGGAGATCGAGCCATACCCCGCAGCCCGGTGGGAGGCGGCAAAACCCCGGGTGCCATTCCTGTAGCGTGTGGCATCTACGGCGACAGCGGCTTCTTTTGCTGACCTGATGTGGGGGACAATGACGCCAGCGGCTCCCAGATCAAGAACGCTCAAAATCAGACTTGAATTGGCATCAGGCACGCGTACCAGTGCCGGAATGTCGACGGCTCGTGCGGCTAAAAGGCATTGGTCCAGACGGGCAATTCCAAAAGGGGCGTGTTCGGCATCAAATACAATAAAATCAAATTCAGCAGCGGCAGTTAATTCGACCACTTGCGGTGAGGGTATTTTTATAAAAAGCCCCAATGTCGGTTTGCCACTGCGGATTTTCTCTTTCAAAGCTGTCTGTCGGGTAAATCGCTGAATCATGGCGTTTTATTCATCCTCGAAGTCAGCCTGCTGATAGCCTACCAAATGGCGGTAATCTTCCCGGATTGGGCTGAAAATATCAAGGTTCATTACCGGTTCATCGCCAATAGGCTCCCCATAGTGAACCACATTGGGGGGAATGCGTATCACGCTACCGGGACCGCCTTCGATAATTTCATCAGCGATGTGAAACCTGATTTTGCCCTGAACGATATAGGCGATCTGTTCAAAAGGGTGACTATGGGGATTGGTTTCCATACCAGGCTCAAGCCAGTTCATCACCATGAGAACATTGTCACCCTGAAAACCAGACCGCACGACCCCTTCGCGGACAACTTCTTTGGGTAAATCATCCCAGTTATAGACGCGTGTTTTTTGCACCATGTGGATATGCCTTTTGATATCTAATAGCAATTTATGTATCGGCAAGAAAAACATTATTTATCTGTGCGATACAATAGCCTGTTGTGGCTGTTGGGTCAATGGTGTTTAGCTTATGATAAGGGGGGCAGAAAACTGATTTTGAAAGCAGACAGAAGTGTCTGTTGGGCATATGATTCAGTAGATTTGGTTTTCGGTGCGGCGGTATTCACGTGGAGAGACACCATAGGCATCCCGGAAGGAGCGGCTGAAATAGGCCGAGCTATTAAATCCCCATCGAAAACAGATTTCGGTAATGGATATCTGGGAATAGAGAGGGCTGATCAAGTCTGCCCGGCAGCGTTCAAGGCGTCGGGTGCGCACGTAATTACTGAAAGTCTTGTCTGCCAGGGTAAATAGTTTTTGCAGGTAACGCAGCGAGACACCATGCTTTTCTGCAACATGACCGGATGTCAGGTCTGGGTCGCTGAGCAGGGTTTCAATAGTTTGGCATATGCGGTGCAGGTTATCGGCTCTGGTGTTGGCCGCACTGCCTATAGCCTGAATACCCTTTTGGTCTGCAATACAGGTAAGCAGAAGTTCGGTCAGGGCAAGTTCTACCGGTCGAAGCTGGATATCACTGATATCATCAAGGGCATTTGCCAATGACCGTAACATACCGGAGAGGACATGATTTATCCCTTTATGTCCCGGCAGTTGGCCAATCTGCAGAGACAGTGGCGACATCAGCAGCGGATTGATGGCCAGACGCGGGACTTTTATAAAAATCTGACGAAAAGGGGTGGTAAAATTAAGAGTTGCGCCGATACCTGTCGGCCCATAAATGACATCACCCGGGGTTAGTTTCAGGCTTGTACCGTCATTGACCAGCATGGCCTCTCCGTCGAGCAGCATGGTGAGCCAGATGGCCTCCTCCTGCTCTGCGTAATGACCGGAGATTTCTTGTGGGTCGGCGTCAATAAGGGCAAATTCAATACCCAGAGATGAAGCAATACATGACACTGTACCCCGAAACTGGCCTGCGGTCGCAATATGGCCGATGGGCAGGCACAGGCGGCTCATGGCACTGATCCACGCCTTTTTCTGGTCATTTTCTGGGAATGAATCTGTTGTAAACTGCCAAGCCTTCATAAAAACCCTTTTTTGGAGAAGATATTATTTAGACTAAATCCAAACTTATTTTAATCATAGTTATTTGCAAATGATAGAGATAACCATAAATAACATGGTTATATATGTCCAGATTGTTTCATGTAAAATAAACTGAAGATTTTCAGTCAGATCAAAAAGAAGCAATTTCTCATTTTCTCTATGATATTAACTTTGCAGGACGATGGTCATCATGCTCAGGGATTTATACTGGATGAAGTTAGGGTCAAAGGTTGCCCTGTCATCGTCATGGCGGGCTCCGAGGACATAGAACAGGGGCCAAAAATGGTCTAGCGTTGGCACCGACAGGGCACCATCCTGGCCAAGGGCATCAAGATCAAACAGTCTTTCAGGCTGGTCCTTGATCACACACTCTTTGACCAGATTGTCGAACCGGGTTGCCCAGGCATGGGGCTTTGCCGTCTCGCTCCAGTCCATTTGGTGCAGGTTATGGACCACATTGCCGGAGCCAATAATCAGAACGCCTTCGTCTCGTAACTGGCGTAGCTTCTGACCAATATTATAATGCCACTCGGATGATTTTCTCATATCCATGCTCAATTGAACTACCGGGATATCAGCCTTGGGAAAGGCTTTGATCAACACGGCCCAGGTGGCATGGTCCAGCCCCCATTCATGATCAAGTTTCACCTGCAGGGGATCAAGCAGGTCCTGAACATGTTGTGCCAGTGCCGGATTTCCCGGTGCCGGATATTCTTTATCGAACAGGGCAGCAGGCAGGCCACGGCCAAAATCATGAATTGTGCGCGGGGTGTCCATGGCCGTCACCTCTATGCCATTGGTACACCAATGGGCTGAAATGCATAATATGGCCTTGGGCCGCGGCATACTACGGGCAATGCGAGCCCAGGTTTTGGTCGTAACATTATCTTCAAGAATATTAGTCGGGCTGCCATGGCCGAAAAAAACAACGGGCATTCTTTTTTGATGTGCCATCTTATACGTCAGTCTCATTGCAGATCGCTGTAGTGTCGTCACAGCGGGTGATTGGGGCTTTGGTGCCGCCTAAATTGACGTCGTTCTTCTCCCAGCAGTCCTGATAACGCGGGACCAGCCAACTGTTGAGCTGTTGCTGGGCGCCCTCCTGCCACGAGTAGCGGCCACGGACCGCAAAACGGGACCTGAGGCCAATCTGAACCATTTCATCCACATGTTGATCCTGATCCATGATTTTCAGGGCGGTGGCCATATTTGCGGCAATACAATCATCAAAGGCCGGGTTGTCCATCGCCCCCGGAGCGACCAGAAGTTCGACGTCCATTTCATGGCTCTCGGGGCCATCGGCACGTACATTGAGGGCAAAAACCATGTCATTGGTCAGAACCAAAGACAGGGTTGGTGGAATATTGGCAAACAGCATTTGGTTGCGATCATCATCACTCAAATTCGGAAATATTGGCAACAGGGCTCTTTGGCTGGCGTTAAAGCTGGCATCTTTATGAAGAGTACCATTGAGCCGGCAATAACCTGCGGTATCCTCGGGCATGTCAGGGAAGCTACAGAGTGCGCTGGGAATGAAGTCATGGTAATGGCCGCCATGAAGACGGCTGGCATGATAGCCATCGTTATTATTCTCGAACATTACTTTCCAGTTCCAGGGGAATTTCATAGCCGGGTCGGCATTGGGACCGATGGCATTCGCCAGATCATAGGGCTCGAGAATTTTGGCAACAGCTTCCAGCCTTGGGGCCAGTGGCGGGGCCTGATCGTCAAAATTGATAAAGATAAAACCAAGCCAGATTTCGACCTTAAAGGTTGGCAACTGGACATCGGCCTTATCAAAATTGCAGGTTTTTTCCATGGCCGGACCCTTAAGCAAGGCGCCATCCAAAGAATAATTCCAATGGTGATAAGGGCACATGAAAGACCGGGCATTACCACTGCCTTCTGCGACCAGCATCGCCCGATGTTGACAGACGGATGACATTGCATTGATTTCACCTTTGCGGGTGCGAACTATAACGATTGGTTCGCCAATGATTGAGGTAGTAAAATAATCGCCTGCTTCAGGGATTTTTGACTCCCGGCCCACATACAGCCATTCATGATTAAAGATGGCTTCTTTTTCAAATTCATAAAATTCCGCATCCGTATAGCAGCCAGGAGGCAGGGTTTCGGCGTCCTCAATCGGTAAAACGGAACTGTTGAGGTCTTTGAAAAACTGATTATTTAGCAGAGACGGTTTCATAAGTATACCCTTTCTTTCGTGACTTGCACCACCCTATTATATTGTTAAATATGATAATAGGTCAGGTCTGAAGTACGGTCTTGCACAAGTGCGCACACAGACTTACCTGCTGCGATGAGCAGAACCGGTCAGAATAATACAGACAGACAAATCAATGGGCGCATCAGTGCAAGACGTTTCAATCCCCTGACAATATATTTGACCCGCATTAGAGCGATGAATTTTATGTAAATATACGGGAGATATTATGAGCAATCAGATAGAGTTGGATATACGGGAATTAAAGCCGGGTTTCGGGGCAGAAGTGACCAATGTTGATATTGCGACAGCTGATGCGGAAACACGTGCAGAATTGGTCAAAACCTTTCAACTTCATGGCGCGCTGTTACTACGGAACCAGAAATTGTCTCCTGATGAGCTGGTGGCTTATCTGAGCCTTTTTGGTGAACCGGAGGGTCATACGTTGCAGGAATATACCCTGCCAGGCCATCCAGAAATTTATATTTTATCGAACCGCGAAGAGAACGGCAAGCCGATCGGGGCGCATAATGACGGTGTTGGCTGGCATACGGATTATTCCTACAAGAAAAAACCGGTTCAGAATACCATGTTGTATGCTGTTGAGGTTCCCCCTTCGGGTAGTGATACCATCATTGCCGATTGCTGTGCCGCCTATAATGCCCTGAGTGAGGAACGCAAAGAGCAGCTTGATGGTCTGATCCTGCATCATAGCTACAAGCATTTCATGGAAACCCGGGAATTTGGCCGGATGACCCTTAGTGAGGAGCTTCAGGCGGAGAACCCAGACGTTTTTCACCCTTTGATCCGCACTCACCCAGCCGATGGTCGCAAGGCGCTCTGGGTCAGCACCGGTACTGTCACCGAGGTGGTCGGCATGTCTAACCCTGAGGGTTTGAAGTTAATTGATGAGCTTGTTGAATTTGTGACTCAGGATCAATTTACCTATCAGCATAAATGGCAGGTCGGGGATGTGATTACCTGGGATAACCGCTGTACCTTGCATACGGGCACAGTATTTGATGATAAGAAACATTTTCGTTTGATGCACCGTCTATGGGCCAAGGGGAATGTTCCCTATTAAGTTTGTACTGAGTAGCTTAAAAAAACCCGCTGGTATTGTTATCAGCGGGTTTTTTGTCAGAAAATAATAAATTTTACTTTTTATTCCCGGGTATAATTTTCCGGAACCTGCGGATTGTCTCCGCCTTTGGTCCATAAAATAATTTCATTGCCCCAAGGGTCACGGAACGCATCATTAAAGCCGTTAAATTCTGCCCAGAAATGGTTGCGCCAGAGAATTTCAGAACCGAGYTTTACCGCTGTGTCAAGRATCCGATCYGCAGAATCATCATCACTCACCATAATCCAGATACGGGCTTTACGGCCTGTTTTATCAAGTTGACGTGGTTCAATRCCATYAGGRTTTGGATGGGGACGKGTATTCGCGGCATTAAAGATCCCCAGATGGAGATTGCCAACCTCACTTTGCGTRGAATCYGAATTGAGGAAATTYTGTCCAGGCACCATACGGTGATAAATGCCTGCTGGACGRGGATCATCTTCCCAGCCAAAAACTTCAGYATAGAATTTTCCCGCCGTCACCGGGTCATCTGAGGCAAGATCGACAAAAATTAATGTGTTTGGATATGTCATGGGTCTAGTCTCCTTTGTTGATTATCMAGTCTGCCGCCAAYATGACARTATTCGGCGGYAGATTTCTTTAATGATTTTAAGTCGTGTGTTATATAGTCAAACAGCTTTTCCTGAACCRCCGCCGCCGGGGGTCATCATAAGAACTTCGTCATCGGARGCCATCATCATTTTCCGAGCTTCATTGCTCGGGYGGCCATTGATATAAAAGGCRCCGGGGGCACCGGGTTCGCCGCCATCAAGCCCTTCAGCCTGAGTTTTCAAGCGGCTCGGTATGGCGTTAAGAGCCCATTCCGCTCCGGTGCGCATACGGAATCCGATTTTCTGGCCATCGCCACCATTATGAAGCCCTTTGCCGCCGGTATTGGGCAGGAGTTCTTTACAGGTGAATTCAATRGGAATTGACGCCTCAAGRACTTCGATCGGTACCGCRGAGACACCAGTGGGATAGCAGGTCGCCGACAGACCCTTTTTGGTGGCCCGTGCGCCCATGCCGCCGGAATAATTAAACATGGAACTGGTGAAAGGCTGACCCTGTTTATCCCGGCCCTGTACCTGAATTGTCCAGACMGCACCAGAYCCTTCGGCCAGGGTCCGTTCCGGGATTATGCTGGCCAGAGCCTTCAAGATCGGGAAAGGTACATACATACCAACCACATGGCGGGCATTGACAGGAGAGGGATATTGCGCATTAATGATACATTCTTTGGGGGCGGTAATTTTAATGGGGGCAAGGCTGCCGGCATTATTGGCCAGATCAGGATTGAGCACACTACGGATTGCAAAGGTGCTATAGGCATGGGTATAGGCCGTCACCACATTAATGCCGAGCGAACTTGGGCCAGAACTGCCTGCAAAATCGATCAGAATTTCACCTTTATCGGCGTCAATTGTTACCGCTGTTTTGAGGGTAATGACCTCGCCACCAGGCACATCGAATTCAGACTGACCGTGATAGGTTCCAGCGGGAAGTTCGCGGACTGCATCGCGGGTAGCTTTTTCTGAACGATCAATGATTTCGGCAGAAAGTTCATCAATATCGGTCAGGTTATAGCGGTCACACATGGCGTTCAGCCGTTCACCACCAATTTTACCACTGGAGGTTTGGGCACCAAGGTCGCCGAAAATGGCATCGGGTGTGCGCACGTTGCGACGGATGATTTTATGGAGAGTGTCATTGGGCTGACCACGTTCATAAAATTTGAGAACAGGAATCCACAGGCCTTCTTCATGAATATCCCTGGCCCCCGCCCCGACACCGTAGCCGCCAATGTCGGTATGATGGATGGTCGAGCCACAATAGCCAATTATTTTCTCGTTGCGGAATACCGGTGTCAGCAGGGTGATGTCGAAAAAATGCCCTGCAGACATCCAGGGGTCATTGGTGATCAGCACATCACCAGGGTAGATTTTTTCCGGCGTAATAATATCAATCATCTGTTTGGCGGCGGCCGCCAGTGAGTTGATATGGCCGGGTGTGCCGGTGATGGCCTGGGCCACCATGCGGCCTTCGGAATCAAATAATGCTGTTGCCAGGTCGCCGGCTTCCCGGACGATAGGGCTGAAGGCGATGCGTTGCAGGTCTTTTGCCTGTTCGCTGACAATGCTGATTAAATTGCTCCACATAATTTCAAGTTGAATGCCGTCCATTTTACTGTTCTCCCTGATCTTGTTTCGTGGCAATGAGGCTGCCGTCTGTATGTACCTTCATAGTCCAGCCGGGCAGTATAAAGGCGGTTGTTTCGCGTTCTTCTATGATTACGGGGCCAATAATTTCTTGTTCCGAGGCCAAGGTGTGCCGGTCAAAAACCGGGACCTGGATGGCCTTGGTGTCAAGATAAACGCTGCGGGTTGATTTGGGTTCAGCCGGCGTATCGGTGAGTTTTATAATCACCTCACGGCCAGTATTTCCGCCGCGTGCTGTAACCCGCCAGTTGACGATTTCCACATCCATATCATCAAGGCAAACACCATATAGGGCGGCATACTGCGTTTCAAAACGGTGGCGGAGATCAATCGGGTCGCGGGCATTGCGCGGATCATCTTCAAGGACAACCGTCACCTCAGCCTGTTGACCGCAATAGCGCATGTCAGCGGTAAAACCATAGGCAACAGAATCCGCCGGCAGTCCGGCTTCCATCAGGGCGTTTTTACCTTCGTCGAGCATGGTATCAATGGTCACGCCGATAGAATCCCAGTTAAGGTCGCTTAATCTGGATAAGCCGCCGCGAACCAGATCAAGTCGTGCCGGTGTGACCAGCGTGCCGAAGGCGCTCAACACACTGGCCATCGGGGGGTAAATCACTTGGGTGCTGTCAAGACGTTCGGCCACATAACAGGCATGGACAGGCCCCGCTCCACCAAAAGCCAGCAGGGGAAGTCCGCGATAATTTATGCCGCGGTCCGTGGCATGGGCGCGGGCGGCAGCAGCCATTGATTCGCCAACTACACTGAAAATACCCCAGGCCGTCTCCATCATGGAGACCTTAAGCTGGTCTGCAAGTTTCTGTATCACCTGCTGTGACTTATTTATATCCAGTGGCATGTCACCGCCGAGAAAATTCAACGGGTCGAGGACGCCAAGGACGACATCGGCATCAGTGACACATGGATTCTCGCCGCCGCGTCCGTAACAGGCTGGACCAGGGTTGGAACCGGCACTGTCCGGGCCGACTTTTAACAATCCCAGATTATCAACCCGGGCGATGGAGCCACCGCCGGCACCAATCTCGATCATATCAATCGAGGGCACGGTAACAGGCATGCCACTGCCAGGTTTAAACAAATATTGCCGGTCCACTTCAAAATCGCCGACGATCAGAGGCGTGCCATTCTGTATCAGGCAGGCCTTGGCGGTAGTGCCACCCATGTCAAATGATATTAAATTATCGAAACCGTATTTACGGGCGATATCACCGGCCACCAATGCGCCGGCAGCCGGGCCGGATTCGATCATCCTGACCGGGAAGGTTCCGGCAATACGCGCCCCGATTATACCGCCATTGGATAGCATGATCAGGGGTTCAGCCATGACACCCGTTTCTTTCAGTTTTTCAATCAAGGCATTCAAATAAGGCCGGGTAATTGGTACCGCATAGGCATTGATTGCCGTCGTGCTGGCTCTGAGGTATTCGCGCATTTGCGGCGCGACTTCACAGGAAAGGGTAATATATATCCCGGGGGCTTCTTCATTGATGATGCGGTGGATTTCCTGCTCATGCGCAGGATTGCAATAGCTGTTCAACAGGCAGACTGCAACCGAGACCATATTCATTTCTTTCATGTCCCGGGCAATTTCCCGAACGGACTCTTCATCAATTTCGCAGCCTATCGTTCCATCCGCAAAAATGCGCTCTTTAACACCCCAGGTATTTTCACGGGTGATCAGGGGTTCTGGATATTCAATTTGGGGGTCAAACATGTCGTAGCGATGCTCGTCGCGGATATAAAGCACATCGCGAAACCCTTCAGTTGTAATCAGGCCCGTGAGCGCGCCTTTGCGCTCAATGAGTACATTGGTAACAATGGTTGTGGCATGAACAACAACATCATTCACATCTTTCAATTCAATATTTGCCCGGGCCAGCGCGAAGCCCGCTGCCCGAAAAAATCCCTCAAGCAAATCATGGTGAGTGGTCAGTGTCTTATCTGTCCAGCTTCTGCCGTCGCTGCAGATGAGAACAGCATCAGTAAATGTGCCGCCAATATCAATTGCAAGTGCATATTTCATAATTGTGCCAATGCCTCCTTAAGGTTTATATCTAAAAATCAAATATCGTTTCGTAGAATGAAACAATATTAAGGCTGGCGATACGTTAACTTATTTGCTAACATAGGTCAACACAGCAATTACGGTTTAAGAATTTTTCAACAATGGAATTAGTTGTTCAGGCTGTAACAATATGTCAGATAAGAATAATCTAATTATTGAAATTTGAGACCTTTGTAATAATTTAGAGAGGTATAAAATGAATATTTCTACTCACATGGTGCGTGCGGGTAATGCGTTTAAAGATCATCCGGCCATTGCAGTCGGGACCACTATTCTGTCAAATTACGGTGAGTTAGCGCGGCGTGTATCCTGTCTGGCCACTGCATTGCGCGAAAATTTCAATTTAACGAATGGTGACCGGGTGGCGTTGATTGCACATAATTGTCCAGAATATATAGAATTGTTATATGCCTGCTGGCACGCAGGACTTGTGGTTGTCCCGATCAACGCCAAGCTTCATCAAAGCGATTTTTCCTATATTCTGGAAAATAGCGGGACTAAATTATGTTTTACCTCTCCAGATCTGGCCAACAGTCTTAATTCACTGAGGGGAAATGAGCTTAAAACTGTGATAGATGTTTCGGGAGATGATTACACGCGAATGCTGGCGTGTAATCCAATGAGGATGATTTCCCGTGCACCAGAAGATATGGCGTGGTTGTTTTATACGAGCGGTACCACCGGGCAACCCAAAGGGGCGGTTCTTAGTCACCGGAATCTTCTGGCCATGTGTCAGTGTTATTTCGCGGATGTGGACCAGGGTGCGCCGTGGCAGACGTTTCTCCATGCTGCACCCATGAGCCATGGTTCCGGTCTTTATGGGCTGGCCCATGTGATGCAGGCGAGTTGCCATATCATTCCGGAAAGCGGTGGTTTTGATGCGGCGGAAGTCTATGCTCTTATTGAAAACTGGCCCGGCTTGACCTTTTTTGCTGCTCCGACCATGGTCAAACGATTACTGGACCATCCCGGTGATACGGACACCAGTAACCTGAAAACCATTATCTATGGCGGTGGTCCAATGTATGTGGAAGATTGTCTGGCTGGATTGAAACGATTTGGGCCAAAGCTTGCCCAGCTTTATGGTCAGGGCGAAAGCCCGATGACAATCACTGCTCTTAGCAGTTATATGCATGCCAATAAGGATCACCCGCGATGGCGTGATCGGCTTGCTTCCGTCGGTATTGCACAAAGTGCTGTTGAAGTTCGCATTGCCAACAGCAGGGGGACGTTGTTGCCCTCGGGTGAGATCGGAGAAGTATTAGTGCGGGGGGATACGGTCATGAGCGGTTATTGGCGTAATCCAGAGGCCAGTGCGGAAGCGTTACGTGACGGCTGGCTCCACACGGGGGATTATGGCGTTCTTGATGAAGACGGTTTTTTGACCCTTAAAGATCGCTCCAAAGATGTAATCATATCCGGAGGAACCAATATCTATCCGCGAGAAGTGGAAGAAGTTATTATCATGCACCCTGATGTCAGGGAAGTTTCGGTCATTGGACGTACGGACCGTGAATGGGGTGAAAGTGTCGTGGCTTTTGTGGTTCCGCGGTCTGGGCTTGCCGTGGATATTACTTCGCTGGAACAATTCTGCCTTAAAAACATGGCGCGGTTCAAGCGGCCCAAGCATTACCGATTTATTGAGAAAATGCCAAAAAATAATTACGGAAAAGTACTTAAAACAACCTTGCGGGAATTGGATCAGGCCGGTGGGGATATTCATCCCCGCTAATCATTTAAGATGTCAGGCAGGCTTTCCCGTAGTGTTTTATATTCTTTGGTATAATTTCCGGTCAGGGCAAAGGCCAAGATCTCGCCGTCCGGTGATTTAAGCAGAGCTTTCACATTTGTTTTATCTGCTTCTATCACCCACTGACCCTGCGCACCTGTGGCGGGTGTAGCCACGACAACCGGACAGGCCGGTGTTTTAACGATGACGGGCATGGGGCCATATTGAACGGCAGTACGCGATCCCGTCAGGGATTTGGCCAGTGCTTTGGCTGAAATCAACAGGGGTTCCACATACATTAACACGTGGCCCTCGACTTCGGCACAATCGCCCAGAGCATATATATCAGGGTCAGACGTTTCCAGATATTTATTGACCATAATGCCACGATTGCAGGACAAGCCGGCCTCATGGGCCAAGTCAGTATGGGGTCTGAGTCCAATGGCGGAAATAATCAAATCTGTCTCGAGCTGGTCGCCATTGGACAAGGTGAGGGCAAAGCGCTCTCCTGATTTATTGACGGCTTCAACTTTATTTCCGAAATAGAATTGACAACCCATGGCGGACAGTTCTTTTTCAAGAGCCTTTGCGGCCGGCTCGGGCAGTAAGTTTGACATACAGTGGCTAAAGGTATCAATGACATGCACATGCATTCCTGAATTTAACAGGTCATTGGCAAATTCACAGCCAATGAGACCAGCACCAATAATCGTCACATGGGACTTTCCAACTAAATCGGCCCGAAACTTGCGGTAATCCAAAAGATCATTGACCCCGTGAATAAGATCAATGGCATCACCTGTGATCGGCGCGCGGATAACGCCCGMTCCTGTGGCAAAAATTAGTTTGCCGTATTTTATAACGTCATGCCCCAGATCAAGTTGTTTATTCTGTCGGTTTATGGCTGCAACCTCGGTATAGGGCGTAAGCTCGACGTTTAAATCCTGAGATATGATGAGGTCATCCGGCGTTTTTTTCTGGCTAAGCATGCAGGAAAGGTTGGGTTTGTAATAGAGCTTGCCTTCATCGCGGCTTATGATCTTTACAGGTGTTTCTGTGTCGAGTTTTCTGAATTCTTTGGCCAGATTATAGGCAGCCATGCCAGCACCAATGATCACAACAGGATCTAATGCCTGATTAACTTGGGTTTCTGTGGTTTCCTGTTCAGGAGAAACCTTTTTCGACGGCGTATCAGAGGATGTGATTTCAACCATTTCGAAATCCTCCTTGCCAACCCCGCAATAGGGGCATGTCCAGTCATCGGGGACATCTTCCCAACGGGTGCCGGGTTTAATGCCATCCTCTGGCCACCCTTCAGCTTCATCGTAAATCAGGTCGCAGACTAGACACAGCCACTTTTTCATTTCAACGGATAACTTTCCAGTATTCTGAATATATTTCACCTTAAGGAAATTATATCTTAATAACTTGTCATAATGCCGTCTTGCACTTATGCGCCCAATCATTTGTTTGACAAGGCTTTTAAGTGTTATAAATTATATCAATCCAATAATAATGATTTTTTTACTTAAACGATTATGTTAATATGTGCCCCCCATATGATTTTAATAGGTATGAAGTATGAAGAGCAAAAGAACATGGTTGATTACAGGAGTGAGCAGCGGGTTTGGCCGGGCCATATCCCTGGCTGCCCTTGAGAATGGCGATACTGTCATCGGAACGGTGAGGAGCGAAGCCGATAAAATGGCCTTTGAGGCGTTGGGTTCGGGGAGGGCGACGGGCAAGATACTGGACGTACGTGATGACGATGCCATAAGACGTGTTGTGGCGGAAGCGGCTGAGATAACAGGATCAATTGATGTTCTTGTCAATAATGCGGGCTATTGCTTGATAGGGGCTATTGAGGAGGCAAACTTGTCAGAAATACGGTCACAGATGGAGGTTAATTTTTTCGGTGCCGTTGCTGTCTTACAAGCTGTATTACCCTATATGCGCAAGAAAAAATCCGGCAGTATTTTTAATATCACTTCAGTCAGTGGAATTGCCTCATGGGCAGGCATCGGATATTATTGTGCCAGCAAACATGCATTAGAGGCGGTTGGGAAAACACTGGCACAGGAAGTCGCCGGACTTGGTATTCGCGTAACCAATGTGGCTCCGGGGGCGTTCAGGACAAATTTTAACAAGGCACATTCCCTGAACTATACGCAGGTTGAAATTGATGATTATAGCTATAGTTCTGGCCTTTCCCGAAAATTAATAGCCGATAGCGCAGGGAAGGAAGCAGGAAATCCTGCCTTGGCAGCCAAGGCAATTATGATTGTGCTTGAGGCGAAGGAGGCACCATTGCATTTATTGCTTGGATCAGATGCGATATATTATGCCGGTCAGCAACATAGCGCTTTTACGGCTGAAGTAAGTAACTGGATGCCGGTCAGTATCAATGTGAATCATGATGATTCCCCATATGACAGACATGAATAAACGGGTTGTCATCACTTGTCAGGGATTAAATTAATTTTTTTTTCAGAAGATGAATATATAAATCCTCAGCGCTTGATTTTAAAGCGTTTTTTAGCCTATATTTGCATACACTTGACAAACCATTTTTTTTCCCACATGATAACTTTAACGTTTAAGCTGTCGTGTGATTTTAAGCTTAATCGTTTAATTAGTATAACTAAAAGATACTGTAAAGAAATAAATTTTAAGGTATAAAATTGAAATTTTAGGGTGCCACGATACCATGTGATTTTAATATTATAGGGTATGGCTCGTGTGAACTGAAATTAAAACAGTCATACTGGGTTCGTGATAATGGATATAGTAACAGAATTTAAATTCAGGGAGCAGAACAGATGCAAAAAATCGATATAAATTCAGGGTTTCAAGCTGATATTTCTCAACAAAAGAACAGCACTACGGGTTCCAGAAAAGGTATTTTAAATAAATCCTTGCCAAGTATAATCTTAGCTGGTGTCGCGTTCCAGATCCTGTTTTCACAACAGGCAATCGCACAGCAGAATGTCAATGGCATGGCTCAGAAGAATATTGATGAGTTGGAAGATATCGTGGTTGTGGGAGATCCTGTCGGTCTGTTGGAAAATAGTCCTACGGATTCTGTATTTGGTCTAAAGCGGTCTATTCTTGAAACGCCACGTTCCATCAGCGTGATAAGTGCTAAAACGATGGAGCGTTATTCCATTGAAGACATAGATGATTTTGTTACCACGACACCTGGTACATTTGGCGGAAGTTTTTTTGGGGTTCCGGGATCTATCAGCATCCGGGGATCCAGAGCGGACAACTACTTTCGCGGCTTTAAGAGGGTTGTAAATAACGGATTTTTCCCCACACCGATTGGGGCTACTGAAAAGGTAGAGATTATCCGTGGGCCAACGCCCGCAATTTTCGGGGCAGGTCGTATTGGTGGTTTATTGAATTTTGTGCCAAAGACTGCGGGTGGTGGGGGCATGACGTCCGATGATGGTCCCTCCGGCAATGTTAAACTGACTGTGGGAAGTTACGATAAAACCAATATTTCCGGTGAATTAAATCTGCCATTTTTGCTGGCGGGCAGAGAAACCGGTGTTTCAGTATATGCAGAATATGAAGATTCCAAAAGTTATTATATCAATCGCGAGCCCACACATAAACTGGTTCAAATAAATTTATCTCATGAATTGAATGAAAGCGTGAAAGTTGAATTTGGTGGCATGTATTATGATTCATCAGGTTACTATCAGACTCCTGGCTGGAACCGCCTGACTCAGGATTTGATTGATAATGGTAATTATATTACGGGCCGGGATACGGACCTGACCGATGTTGATGGCAATGGTCGTCTTACGCCAAATGAAGTTGACGCGGCGGTGGGCACCTTCTTTGGCACCTCCAATATTCGTACCCTGATCGATTTTGGATTTTTTGGCGTTGCACCAGCTTATGGCCTTGATGAAGGTGTCGGGGTGGCAAAGCTTGATGGCCGAACGGTTTTTCTTTCAGAAAATGATGAAATAGAAGATTCTGAGAATATCACCTTGTATTTTGATCTGGTTAAAGAATTTGAGAATTCTGAACTAAAGTTTCAGGTTTTTTACGATAAACTTGATGCCCGTATAGGATTGAGTACTGGTTTTGCGGCGGAACATAAGGTCAATACATTTGAAGCGCGCGTTTCATACGATTTCTCGGTCCAAATCAACGAAAGTTCCTTTGTAGATTTTTTCGCCACCGCATCACACAAGGTTTATAATTCCGAATTAAGGGAAAATTTTCTTTCCGGTTATCTGGTTCTGGATCGCCGTGACCTGATATTTGGTGCTACGGGAAGCGATATTTTCGATACCCCGTTCACACAGGAACCTGGCGGAATTGGCATCGGTTGGGATAGTAATTTTGATTCCCAATATAAAGATACCGGCGTCGCCCTTGTGGCGGATATTCACTTGGGAGATCGCCTGTCTGTGCTGCTGAATGGCCGTTACGATGACTATTCGGCACGATCCATTGATACCGGTGCTACCGTATTTGATCCCTCACTTTCCAATACGGAATTTACCTCAAATGAAGGTGATTTTTCATATTCTGCGAGTGTGAGCTATTTGTTCCCAGTGGGTTTTGCGCCCTATTTCACCTATGCACAAGGGGCCAACATTCTTGAAAATTCAAATGGGGGGATTAGTCCGGGGACAATCCGTGGGGGAAGTATCCTTGCGGATTCCGAATTGATTGAGGCTGGTGTGAAATTTTCCCTGCTTGATCAGCGTCTGAATGGGTCTGTTGCATATTATGAACAGGAACGTGCTATCATTGACCCGTTCGGGAATGTTGACGGTGAGGATAGCAAAGGCGTTGAAATTGAACTGCGTTATATCATTGATGACCACTGGACATTGACCGGTGCTGCAACATTTCAGGAAATTACTGTTAAGGCACCAGGTGCGTGTTTCAGCGGACGTGGAGAATTTTTAAATATCCCGGGTTCTGTTGTCGGCTTGACACCAGAGCAAAGTTTTGGTGGTATTTTTGCGGCCCTGAATGCCAGCTGTCTTCCCGAGTTGCAGGAAGGTTATAAGCGCAGTTCCCTGCCAGATGAACTCTACTCCTCATTTATAACATATACCTCCAATCAGGATGCGGAAGTAGTTTACGGCGGTACATTTGGTGGAACATATGTTTCAGAAACAAGTGGCAAAATCGACAATGCCATTGTCTTTCCATCTTACTGGAATTTCAGGGCGTCGGCATTTGTAGATATCGGACGGTTCAATATTACGGCAACGGTATCCAATATCTTTGACGCAAGGTATTTTACACCGCTTCAGGGCGTGTTTGAAGAGGTTGCCGCACTGCCGGGTGTAGGACGTGAATTCAGGGTTAGTGGTAAGGTCAAATTCTAAAAATTTTGATGCCGTAGCGGTACATGGGAAAATGCTGGCAAAATCGTCAAAGACTGTTGATGAAAGTATTGCTGTTATTGATATAACCCTGTGGCGCTATGGCATTCTTCAATCAACTGGACTTGCTTCGATAAAATGGAGAGCAATCTCTGTGTTTACGCGGTTTGATTGCCGCGCATGTTAATTGTCATGCAAAAGTGCCCCACTTAGGTTGGGATTTGCATTTAAAATTGCCCCACCTAATTTGTTAACATCCATGTTTATTTAAGCAGGGAG
>NVTJ01000025.1 GCA_002401545.1 Alphaproteobacteria bacterium | reverse complement strand
CAGATACCACCCTTGCGGCGGCGATGGTCGTCACCCGGCCCTCCCCCACATTCAACAGATTTTTCAGCCGCTGATTATCAATGGCCAACTGGGATGCCTTGACCTGTGCCTGTTTCAGGCTTTTATTTTCTGTGCGCAGCCGTTTGTTGTCCGAGAAAACGATGGCAACATGCCGGGTCCACGCCATAAAATCATCTGCAGCTTCAAGAGGACGGGAAGCAATATCCAGCACCGGCACAAAAAAATCAGCAACAGCCGTACGAATGCCGTTTGCCACAGAAGTATTCTTGCTGCCGAATATGAGCAGGGCAAGCGCCATGGTAATGAAGAAGCCAGAGGAAAACCTGTGTCTTAACTCCTTCATATTCTAACCTCGCTTTATTTTACGCAGAAATACATAACCTTAATAAGAATCAAGCAGCACATGATGCAGGATTTCATCTTCCAAAGCCCGCCCGGTTCCAAGGGCGACACAGGTCAGCGGCTCATCCGCCATGAATACGGCAAGCCCCGTTGCCTTGCGGATAATCTTGTCCAGATCACGCAGCAGCGCCCCGCCCCCGGTCAGGACAATGCCCTTTTCCACAATATCCGAAGCCAATTCCGGCGGCGTATGTTCCAGGGCAGTTTTCACTCCCTCCACAATGGCGCTGACCGGCTCTGCCAGGGCTTCTGATATCTGAAGCTGGTCAATGACAACCACTTTGGGAACCCCGTTCATCAAATCGCGGCCCTTGATCTCCATGGTCTCCCCGACACCATCTTCCGGTGCCGCCGCCGTACCAATTTCTTTTTTGATCCGTTCCGCACTTGCTTCACCGATCAAAAGGTTATGGTTGCGCCGGATATAGGAAATAATCGCTTCATCCATTTTGTCGCCCCCGACCCGCACTGACATGGCATAGACAATACCGCCCAGGGAAAGAACAGCCACCTCACTGGTGCCGCCGCCAATATCAACAATCATCGAACCGGTGGGCTCGGTCACCGGCAGTCCGGCTCCAATAGCCGCCGCCATGGGTTCTTCGATAAGGGAAACCCGGCGCGCGCCGGCCTCCAGCGCACTGTCACGAATGGCTTTGCGTTCCACCGGGGTAGAGCCGGAAGGCACGCAGATCACAATATGCGGGCTGGCAAACATGCTGCGGTTATGAACTTTACGGATGAAATCCTTGATCATGGCTTCGGCCACTTCAAAGTCAGCAATAACCCCGTCCCGAAGCGGGCGTATGGCTTCAATATCACCGGGTGTGCGGCCCAACATCATTTTAGCCTTTTCCCCGACGGCAATAACCGACTTGACGCCATTGGTATTCTTGATAGCCACCACGGAAGGCTCATTGAGGACTATGCCCCGCCCTTTCACATATACCAGGGTATTGGCTGTTCCCAGATCAATTGCCATGTCGGATGAGAACATCCCCAGAAGCTTTTCTAACATATATTATTGCCTATCACTTAATTCTTAACCTGTCTGTTTCACAGACGTTAACCTTAATTCCCGCCGCTTATATATTGTTTGTATTAACATACCGTATGGAAAGCAATTTTTTTGTGGAGAAACCAAGGTGTTTTATGCTTTTTCCGCTATATTCATAATGTATCCCGAAAACAAGGAGAAAATATGTTCGCCTGGCTACAGAAAAAAATAGCAGAGCTCATCCTGCATTACCTGCATAAACCCGTCTGGCGGTATGAAACTTTCTCCGTCACCAGCCCGCAAATTCTGGAAAGCTATCTGCGGCCGGGCGATGTTCTGCTGGTGGAAGGAAACCAGCGGGTCAGCAGCATCATAAAATTCCTGACCCAATCCACCTGGTCCCATGCCACATTATACATCGGCGGCGCGTTAAAGGAAAGCGCGGATGGTGAAAAACCATGTCTTATCGAAGCCGAAGCAGACGGGGGCGTTAAAGCCGTGCCGCTCGCCAAATACAAACAATTCAACACCCGCATCTGTCGCCCAGTGGGCTTAAGTGCCGATGAAATCAGTCAGGTCGTTGACTATGCGGTTAACAGCATCGGGCTTCAATATGACATGAAAAATATTATCGACCTTGGCCGCTATCTGTTTCCCTATCCGCCCGTCCCCATTTTCATGCGCAGACGAATGCTGGCCATGGGCAGCGGCGACCCCACACGGGCCATCTGCTCTACCCTGATTGCCCAGGCTTTCCAGTCCGTCCGCTATCCCATATTGCCGGAAATCACCAAAGAATATACTGAAACAAGCACGAGCAGATATATCGAAAAAGAAATATACCATATCCGCCATCACAGTCTGTTCACCCCAAGGGATTTTGACCTGTCGCCCTATTTCTCGGTTGTGAAACCCACATTGGAATCCGGCTTTGACCATAAATCCCTGACCTGGGATCATGACTAAACTGTCATCGCCTCAGGGGCGGTTTTTTCCCGTTTTACCCTGAGCTTGTTGAGGGCATTGATATAGGCCTTCACCGATGCCACCAGCGTATCCACATGGGCGCCATGACCATTAACGGTTTTACCCTCTTCTTCCAGACGCACGGTCACCTCTGCCTGGGCATCGGTTCCCCGCGTTACCGCATGAACCTGATACAGTTCCAGAAGCGGCGCCCCGCCTGCCAATCCGCGCAGGGCCTTGAAAGAAGCATCCACCGGGCCATTTCCCTCGCTGGATACGGTGATATCCTCCCCATCCACCTCCACCCCAAAAGTGGCGCGGCTGGCTTTGCCGCTGTCACAGATAAAAGACCAGTTTATGAGCTTCATATGGTCATTATCCCGCAGGTTTTCATCCACAATGGCAATGATATCATCATCATAGAGAGTTTTCTTAACGTCAGCCAGATCCTTGAAGCGGGTGAAAGCGCTCATAAATTCATTATCACCCAGTTCATATCCCATATCTTTCAGTTTCTCCCGAAACGCATGACGACCGGAATGTTTGCCCATCACCAATTCGGATTTCTTCAGACCGACAGATTCCGGGGTCATAATCTCATAGGTTTCCGCATTCTTCAACATGCCGTCCTGATGAATACCACTTTCATGGGCAAAAGCATTGGCCCCGACGATGGCCTTGTTATGCTGCACATCAAGGCCGGTCACAGAAGACACAAGTTTCGATGTCTTGGTAATATTCCGGGTAATGATACCCGTGTGATAGGGCATGACATCCGGGCGTGTGCGAAAGGCCATGACAATCTCTTCCAGCGCCGCATTACCGGCCCGCTCACCAATGCCGTTGATCGTGCATTCAATCTGACGCGCCCCGCCCTGTACCGCCGCGATGGAATTGGCCACGGCCAGCCCCAGATCATTATGACAATGGGTGGAGAAAATTGCCTTGTCTGAATTGGGCACATTTTCAATGATTTTCTGCATGATAACCCGGTATTCATCGGGGGTGGTATAGCCTACTGTATCCGGCACATTGATGGTGGTAGCCCCGGCCCTGATGGCGACCTCAATGGTCCGGTACAGGAAATCCTCATCTGTACGGGTGCCGTCCTCGCAGGACCATTCCACATCGTCACACAGGTTGCGGGCATAGCTGACACTGTCGGCAATGCGCTGAATTACCTCATCCGGCGTCATTTGCAGCTTATATTCCATATGCAGGGGGCTGGTGGAAATAAAGGTATGGATACGGGGGCGAACCGCCTTTTTCAACGCCTCTGCTGCCCGGTCAATATCTTTAAAGGAGGCACGGGCCAGTGAACATACGGTCGTTTCTTTCAATAATCCGGCCACCTGTGACACCGCCTCGAAATCGCCGTTGGAGGCGATGGCAAACCCGGCCTCAATCACATCCACGCCCAGATGCTCAAGCGCCTCTGCCACCCGCAATTTTTCACTGAGCATCATGGAGCAACCCGGCGACTGTTCCCCGTCCCGTAATGTGGTATCAAAAATGATAACCCTGTTTTGATCTTTGGTCATATACTTAGCCTTAACTTTTGAAGTGAATATATCATATTTCCCGATCAGGGAATGAAATTTGGTCTTATCTCCCCTGAACGTCCGCCAGATAATGGCTATAAAACTAAAACGTCAGGGGCGGCTAAGTCGACCTGTTGGAAGGGATAGCAGAAGAAGGGGGGAAAGCGGCAACAGAACAACACCGGCGGAACAGCCGCCAGTGTTGTTGTTAATTAATAATGAAGTATTTATCTGTCTCATGCCCATTCTTGCATAATATTTCAATTATCAGCTATTATAGACAATTTAATTTGTTCTGTGAACCAAAAAAATGACAGATTACCAAATCAACTGTTTTCTATCTGCTCAGGCGCAGGTTGGAAAGATCATTTGCGATGGCCTCGAACGCGCCTTCCAGCTCGCTTGATGAGGGGGCGTGAAAATATTTCCCGGCATCTGTGGCACAGCCCCTGTAGAGATTCTGCAGGTTGGTATTGGTGGCGCCACTGCCAAAGGTAATGGTATAAACTGTAATGCCCATTCCCTGCATCCCCGCACAAACAAATGCCAGACGCTGATTGATGGCATTGGTCGAAGCGGTCCGTGTTGTCGCCCCTTCCAGCCTGCCCAGGTCACGACGGCCATATCCTGAATAATCCCCGGTATATCTGCGGCCGATATTCGGACCATTGACTGCATTCCACGCCGCCGGGCCATCATTTTCATCATTTTCATCCCATTGACGGTTACTGCAAGCCGGACCGCCACATTTGCCATCACCATCGTCATCATAATTATCACTATTATCAGTTGATGAATATTGGCCATTATAAAGATAATGCGACCGATCCCAGTGAGGGGCCCTGTTGGCATAACTCCTTGAATTAATAATCCAGTTTTGCCCGTCCGTCATCAGAATGGCTGCCTTGATCGTCTGCTCATTATTATAGGGAACAGCGTTAAAAAATGGTGAACCGGTATGAAGCATGCGCCAACCCCATATCATGCCCAGATTGGCAATGGTACCGCCCCGGTTATAGGAATAATACAGATTACTGATATAATTTATCAAATCAGACTTCACACTGGTGAAATCCAATACCGGTGCAGGACAGTTAATATTAGGCCCCGCATCACTATACCCTTCACCTGCTCCCCCCGGCAACTGGTAATGTGGTGCCGGCCAGTTTTCCCCATTCGGACCTGTCAGCCCGGGAAGGCTGTAGTAATGATTATCATAATGGGGCCGCCACAGGAAGGGAACCCAGTCCTGGCCATCATGTTCAACCTTGACATCATAGGCATTGGAGTCCAGTGCGGCATTGGTTGCTCTGGCCTCAACACAACCATTCCATTTTTCCAGATCATTTGGATCATATGTATAGCCGGCCGGAACGCTGCTCATATCCATATAACTGCTGTTAAGCAGGCCACCGATATTAACAGTTGTCACATAAGGTACGATCGCAATAGACAACTCATTAGAAGTTGACTCATTACCAAACAAAGAATTGACAAGGGTGGTGGACGCATCTTTAAGAGCATCCATCCTGGTACCGCTACCGGCGGAACTTCTCATGGAACCGGTAGAATCAAGAACCATGACAAGCTGCAGGCCGGTCGTCTTGCTTGTGGCTTCGGCACTGACACTAATGGGAATGGACTGAAATCCAAAAATTGACATGAATGTTGCGGGAATTGAGCCGGAAGCAGAAACCGTCAGGGTCTTCTTCACAGCATCAATTTCAGTAACCACCAACGCACCAAGTGTTCCCCCCATGTAACTGTCTTCAAAATTACTGTCAAAAAATGCCTGAATTTCCTGATCTCTTGTGGCGGAATGAAAAGCTTTCCCCCCCGCCAGTGCTGCGGCATCAAGAGAGCCTGATAACTGTGAGCGGTACAGATATGCCCTTGACATATCAACACCTATTCCCAGTGCTCCAATGAGCGGAATCAGTATAAATATCGTTTTAATAAGGATTACGCCATCTTCATCCCTGACTATCCGGGCTATAAACCTTGATACCTTCTGCAAAGAAAATGAAAACAATTTGTCCTCCATCAATAATTAGTGAGATTACAAAATCATGCTGCATTTTAACTGATCCGGATTTAAGAAAGACTTAAGAAATCCCTAAAGTTTTACTAAAAACAAGGCATTCCATTAAGTCATTATTAAAACTTTTACGGTATTTTTTACATATAAAGAAAGTTGTTTCATACATAAATACAGGTACAGAACCATGCTGAACAGGATCATAGTTGCAACACTGAAAGCTGTCAGGACTCTATATCATCGACATGAGGGTATGGCGGCGGTTGAATATGCCATGGTTCTGCCGCTCTTCGTAATCATGACCGTTGGGGGCTTTGAACTGGGCAAAGTCTATATGGTGAATTCTTCCCTTGAAGGTGCCATATCAAATGCAACGCGTACAGCCATGACCGGCAATGTGCCTAATAGCTATACCAACCGTTCTGATTATATAGCGGATATTGTACTTTCCAATCTGGAAGACGCGGGCGTGACCTCAGGCGTCACAATATCCATGCAGGTTTATGGTTCATTCGCGGATATTGGCGAGCCGGAACCTTACGTCGATGCAAATAACAATTCACAATACGACCCTGGTGAATGCTTTTCTGATATTAATGATAATACCGTATGGGATGACGACATGGGATCATCAGGTGCCGGGGGTGAAGAAAATATTGTGCTTATGAGTGTTGATATAAACCTTCCCTATATGACAGGTATAATGGCACATATGATGGGCGGGCAGGATTCCATAAATCTTTCGGCCTCCACAGTTATTAGAAACGAGCCCTTTGGCGGTGTTGCATGGGAACCAAGCAGCAATGTTATCTGCACTTAGAAAGAAAAATAAAATGTTTGGGATATGTCTAAAGTCATTGAAATCATGCCGTAAAGGTGTCGTTGCCATAGAAATGGCCCTTGTGGCTCCGATCATTATTATGATGATACTCGCCAGTGCCGACATTATATCATATCTGCTGGCCAACCAGAGAATATCACGGGCTTCCTATACCATATCCAATCTGATCACACAGATGGATGAGGGCTTAACGGAATCCCAGCTTTCTGATATGATGTTGTCTCTGGATGAAGTCACCAAACCCCTGGATCTGTCTCTGGATGGCAAAGCAACCGTTACCGCAATAATTGGCGTGGGAACCGATGGCTCCACCCCTGACAGTTATCAGGTTGCCTGGCAGAGATGTTTTGGGACAGCCGTTGGCAATAGCAACTTCGGCAGTGCCGGTGACACTGTTGCCTCATCCGTAGTTCCGGCCAATATGATTGTGTTAACGTCCCAGATTTTGGTTGTCACAGAGATTGTTTACAATTTTACCCCGCTTGTGGGCTTCATAAACATCAATGATAAAATCGAATATTTATCTTACTTTAGACCCCGACGCGGATCGATTGAAAATATCGTCAATGATGCGGCATCAACTTCCACCTGTTGATTAATTCTGCTTTTAACATCTCTTTGAATCGGTTACCATCCAGCCTCCTCAATATATTCACTTTACAGGAGAAAAATAATGCTCGGATATGTAATGGTTGGCACCAATGATATCGAAAAGGCCGGAAAATTTTATGATACCCTTCTTGCAGAGCTGGGGGCAAAAAGGAATATAGAAGCTGACAGCTTCATTTCATGGAGTTCCGGCGATGAAACAACAAGCTTTTGCGTCATAAAACCAAATGACGGCAATCCTGCAACAGTTGGAAACGGTGTCATGATGGCCCTATATGCGCCAGACCATGCAACCGTTGATAAAATATACGCTCTGGCCCTTGAAATGGGCGGAACCTGCGAAGGCCCTGCCGGATCCCGTCCTGAATTCAGTCCTGACTTTTATGCAGGTTACTTCCGGGATCTGGATGGCAACAAGCTGAATGTTTTCAACTTCAAAATGCCGTAAAGTTCAGTTTTAATCCTCAAACGGGTCGTGTACCAAAATGGTATCTTCCCGTTCGGGGCTGGTGGACAGCAAAGCGACGGGCGTTTCGATCAGCTCCTCTATGCGGCGGATATATTTGATCGCCGTCGCCGGCAGGTCAACCCAGCTTCTTGCCCCGTAAGTGCTGTCGGACCATCCTTCCAAAGTTTCATAGATCGGTTTCACCCGTGCCTGATCTTCGGTTGAGGCCGGGAAATAATCAAGACGCTTCCCATCCAGATCATAGGCGACACAGACTTTCAATTCATCCATACCGTCCAGCACATCAAGTTTGGTCAGGGCAATCCCCGTAATGCCGCCAATCTTTGTCGCCTGGCGCACCATGACCGCATCAAAATAACCACACCTGCGGCTACGCCCGGTGACCGTGCCAAATTCATGACCGCGTTCGCCCAACCCTTTGCCAACCGCATCAAACAATTCCGTCGGAAACGGTCCTTCACCCACACGCGTGGTATAGGCCTTGGTAATGCCCAGCACATAATCAAGGGTTCTGGCCCCGACACCGCTGCCCCCGGCGGCCTGTGCCGCGATGGTATTGGAGGAGGTCACATAAGGATAAGTACCATGATCCACATCCAGCATAATGCCCTGCGCACCTTCAAACAGGATGCGTTTGCGTTCATGGCGCATTTTATCCAGTATGCGCCAGCTCGCCCCGATATAGGGGGTGATTTTCGGGGCAATTTCCTTGATCCTGGCAATCAGGTCTTCCCGGTCAATTTCCGCGACCCCCAGACCCCGTCTCAGCGTATTATGGTGACCAAGCAGCACATCCACCCGGGTTTCAATAGCCTCGTCTGATTTGAGGTCACAGGCCCGGAGCGCCCGTCGCGCTACCTTGTCTTCATAGGCCGGGCCAATACCGCGCCTTGTGGTGCCGATCTTTGGCCCGCCTTTGGTGCATTCATTGGCCGCATCTTCACGTATTGCATCAAGCTCACCATGTAAGGGTAAGATAAGCGCGCAATTTTCTGCCACCATAAGGTTGTCTGAATTAACATCCACGCCCTGTGATTTCAGCAGTTCAATTTCCTTGAGCAATGCCCAGGGGTCAACCACAACACCATTTCCGATCACGGAATATTTGCCGCCGCGCACAATACCCGATGGCAACAGACTTAACTTGTAAACCTTGCCATCAATGACAAGGGTATGGCCCGCATTATGGCCGCCCTGAAAACGCACCACCACGTCGGCCCGTTCCGACAGCCAGTCAACAATCTTGCCTTTCCCCTCGTCACCCCACTGGGAGCCGACCACGACCACATTTGCCACTCTTTTACCCTTTCAAAATCTCTGTTATTTTACCGTCCTGCCAGATATAGCGACAATTCAAACGCTCGGCTTCGCGGCTCTTCTGCTGGATAGCCTCAAGTCCGCAAATGGTCCGAAAACCCTTTTTGCGCAATTTTTCCAATGCCGCCATACTGGTGCCAAAGGGACAATATATATATTTGATTTCCGCCATTTCCGGCAAGGCCCGCATCAGGCTGTCAAGATACAGGGAAAAGCCCGTCGCCGGTTCGTTATCTGCATCTCCCCCCACAAGATAGCGCCCCCCGCGCCCAAGCTCGCCGCGCACGCCCCTGGCGAAAAGGCAAAATCCAATTCCGGTCTGAAATTCAAATCCGCTGTACTCGCCGGGATCAACAGTGATGCGCAGTTCCGGTGCCACATCCTTCAGGCGCATAAGAAGCTTTGCCAGCTCATCACAAATTTTCCGGGCTTCCGCCGGCAACGTCAAATCATTGATAATAGCCATCGCCTTATCCGCAGCCCCTGCGGCAAGCAGTAATTTCCGGCTGATGTCGCCGATCTTGCCGTCCAGACTGTCAAGTTTGCCAATATCCTTGGCATTGAGGGCATGGCGAACCATCTTTGACCTGTCTTCGTCCAGCCCAAGCCCCCGGCATATGGCCGGGACAAGCAGGGGCATGGTCAGGTCAATACTGGCGTCCTTCACCCCCACCGTGGCCAATACATCACAGGCGATCAGAATGATCTCCACATAGGCTTCGGAGCTGTCAGTGCCGATCAATTCTATCCCCGCCTGCTTAAACTCCCGTTCAGGACGCAGTTGCGTGCCACGCACCCTCAGCACATCACCGGAATAGCTCAGGCGGAGCGGACGCGGGGTATTTTTCAGACGGGTGCGGGCAATACGCGCCACCTGCCCCGTCATGTCATTACGCACCGCCATCATACGCTGCGTCACCGGGTCCATCACCCGGAACATATTCCGGGTTTGCTCTTTCCCCGGCCCGCAGAGCAGGCTTTCCTCGAATTCCATCAGAGGGGGGGCCACCCGCTCATAGCCATAGCTGGCAAAACAGTGACGCAGTTTTTCAACTATTTCAGCCTGATATTCGGCGTCAACAGCCAGCGTATCATGCAGGCCTTCGGGTAAGAGAGCTGTATCATCCATATCAGGAATCACGTCCGTTGATAATCTTCAGACCTTGATATTATTTGAGCGCTAGAAAGTCAACGCCTTAACCTGTTTAACATGGGGCAGGCTTTCCACCGCCTTGACCGTTGCCCTGCTGGCCGGGGCATCAATGGCGACAAGGGCGATGGCTTCACCGCCTTCTTCTGCCCGTCCCAGACTGAAGGTTGCTATATTCAGCCCCGCATCCCCCAGCGTTGTTCCCAGCGCCCCGATAAATCCGGGCAGGTCTTCGTTGGAAACA
The DNA here is from genome assembly GCA_002401545.1 of Alphaproteobacteria bacterium. Classification (GTDB taxonomy): domain Bacteria; phylum Pseudomonadota; class Alphaproteobacteria; order Sphingomonadales; family Emcibacteraceae; genus Paremcibacter. Next base: position 17,234 of record NVTJ01000025.1, on the reverse strand, counting down.
TACAGCATATTGGGGGTCAGTTCAGTTTCTATGGCGATGTCTTTTATGCTGACAATTCTCGGGCGTTTGTCGGCAAAGAGGGTTCCGGCAACACAGCGTTCCTGCTTTTCCGTCGTCACGGTCACCTTGATAAAACTATTATAATCACCTTCAGAATCATGGCGGGTTTCAATGATGTCAATATCCCGTTCCTTGGCCACGGTCAGCGCATTGACCATATTAACGCAGTCCATCAGCGGATGAAGCAATCCTTCAACCACAATGGCGGTCAGAGGCCGGGTGTTAAGTTCCGTCACATCACCCTGATATTCAATCTGAATAGTTTGCAGGGCGTGTTCGGTCAACTGGCCGGTAAAACTGCCAAGCTGTTTGGCAAGGACCATATAGGGGCTGAGACGAACAGATTCCTCCGCAGATACAGATGGCATATTCAGCGCATTGGTCACCGCCCCGTCAAGCAGATAATCCGCCATCTGTTCCGCCACCTGAACCGCTACATTAACCTGCGCTTCCGATGTTGACGCCCCAAGGTGGGGTGTTGCCACCACATTCTCATGGCCAAACAGGGCATTTTCCCTGGCAGGCTCCTCAGCATAAACATCAAGTGCCACACCCGCAACCTTGCCGCTATTCAGTGCTTGCAACAGGGCGGCTTCATCGATCAGCCCCCCCCGGGCACAGTTGATAATCCGAACGCCATCCTTCATTTTCCCGAAAGCATCCCCATTCAGAATCCCCCGTGTGCTATCGGTCAGGGGCGTATGCAGGGTAATGAAGTCCGCCCGGTGAAGAAGGTCATCCAGCTCCACCTTTTCAACGCCCAGTTCCTCGGCCCGTTCCACAGACAAATAAGGATCAAAGGCAATAACCTTCATTTTAAGCCCCAGCGCCCGCTCGGCAGCAATGGCGCCGATGTTACCACAACCAATAATGCCCAGAATTTTAGAGGTCAGTTCAACCCCCATAAACCGTGACTTTTCCCATTTGCCCGCATGGGTGCTCGCGTTAGCCAGTGGAATCTGACGGGCGACGGCAAACATCATGGCAATGGCATGTTCCGCCGTGGTGATGCTGTTGCCAAACGGCGTATTCATCACCACAACACCGCTTGCGGTCGCTGCGGAAATATCCACATTATCCACACCAATGCCGGCACGGCCCACGACTTTCAGCTTCGTTGCCGCATCAAGCACGGCCTTGGTCACTTTGGTTGCGGACCGAATGGCCAGACCGTCATAACGCGGGATAGCCTCGATCAACTGTTCAGGGGTCAGACCAACAATCTGGTCCACTTCGATGCCACGATTTTCGAAAATCTCTTTCGCCAACGGGCTTAACTTGTCAGAAATAAGTACCTTTACCATTTTCAGGTGCCTTCCTTAAATATTTTAGAATTATTTTGTATGAGATGCTTTGACTTGCGCATAGGCCCAATCAAGCCATGGCAACAGTGCCATCAGGTCCGATTCTTCGATGGTGGAGCCGGCCCATATACGAAGTCCCGGCGGGGCATCACGGTAGGAACCAATATCAAAAGCCGCACCCTCTTCGTCCAGAAGCGTTGCTATGCGTTTGGCTGCTGCCGCCTGATCAGATGGCTCAAGGTCCGCAAACCACGGGGTCACAATCTTGAAACAGACAGAGGTATTGGACAGGGTTGCCGGATCATTGGCGAGAAATTCCACCCAATCTGCACCCGCAACCCAGTCACGGAGAACTGTCAGATTATCTTCTGATTTCGCGATCATGCCTTTCAGGCCACCGATGCTTTCCGCCCAGCCCAGCGCATCCAGATAATCTTCCACACACAACATGGAGGGCGTGTTAATGGTTGCCCCGCTGAAGATACCTTCGATCAATTTGCCACCCTTGGTCAGACGGAAGATTTTGGGTAATGGCCACGGCGGAGTGTAATCTTCCAGACGTTCCACCGCGCGGGGGCTGAGGATGATAACACCATGCGCCGCTTCACCGCCGAGCACCTTCTGCCAGGAAAAAGTGGTCACATCCAGCTTGTCCCACGGCAAATCCATGGCAAAAGCCGCAGACGTCGCATCACAGATGGTCAGTCCCGCCCGCCTGTCACTGATCCAGTCGGCATTGGGCACCTTGACCCCGGATGTGGTGCCGTTCCAGGTGAAAACAACATCGTTCGCCGGATCAACCCTGCTTAAATCAGGCAGATCGCCGTAATCGGCAGTCAGGCTGCGCACATTGTCCAGTTTCAGTTGTTTGGTAATATCGGTGATCCAGCCAGCGCCGAAACTTTCCCACGCCAGCATATCAACGCCACGTGCGCCGAGCATGGACCATAAGGCCATTTCAACGGCCCCGGTATCAGAACCGGGAACGATGCCCACCCGGTAATCTTCCGGCAATCCAAGAATGGACGCGGTCCGATCAATAGCTTCTTTAAGTCGGGATTTGCCAATTTTGGCACGGTGAGAACGGCCTAAGGGCGCATTTTCAAGATTTTTTATCGTCCAGCCCGGACGTTTCGCGCACGGACCTGACGAAAACAGCGGGTTCGCTGGTTTCTGTAAAGGTTTCATTTTATCTCCTACTCCTTGCAGAATAGACGTCCCCCGTTGGGGAGGGATAGCCCGCCGCTGAACATAGTGATGAATTCCGCCCCGTCAAGCGAAGATTGTATAAATAATTTTGATTTCAGACTAATATTGGCTAAAATATACCTTTGAAAGGTGAGAATTTCACAATGGCACAGGTTTTAATCATTACAGGGGCGGCCATATTTGGTTTTTTGGGCACCGTGCATTTGCTTTATACTTTCTTTACCAATAAATTTGACCCCTATGATCTTTCCGTGAAGGACGCCATGATCGGTACCTCGCCCATCCTGACAAAGGAGACAACCGTATGGAAAGCATGGATCGGCTTTAACGCCAGCCATAGTTTGGGAGCCATGCTAGTCGCCGCCTTTTACATCCCGCTGGCCCTGTCAAATTTTACCATAATTGAGGAAAGCCCATGGTTTTCATGGCTGCCCGTGGTGATTGGCCTGTCCTATCTTTTTCTGGCAAAAAAATACTGGTTCAAAATACCCTTTACCTGCGTCCTGATCTCAACCCTCTGCTTTACCGGGGCAGCGATGTTGATAAATTTCTAGGGTCTTGATTATGCGCGTTTGCCTGGAGAATTTGAAAAAAGAAATTGCAGCCTGCAAGCATTGTGCAGACATGCTGCCCCATCCCCCGCGTCCTGTTATTCAGGTTTCCACCTCATCCAGAATTCTTATTGTAGGACAGGCTCCCGGCAGAAAAGTTCATGAAACGGGTATCCCTTTCAATGACCCCAGTGGCGACCGGCTTCGGAACTGGATGGGAATAGACCGGGATATATTTTATGATGCATCCAAGGTTGCCATTGTTCCCATGGGCTTCTGCTTTCCCGGTACCGGGAAATCCGGCGACCTGCCACCGCGCCCGGAATGTGCCGAGAAATGGCGTACCCCTCTGCTGGAAAATCTTTCCAATATAGAGCTGACACTAGTGATCGGCCAATATGCCATTGCCTGGCACCTGAAGGGGCAGACCCGTAAAAACCTGACGGAAACCGTGAAATACTGGCAGGATTATGGCGATGAAATCATCCCCATGCCCCATCCCAGCCCCCGCAACATGATCTGGCTGAAAAGAAATCCGTGGTTTGAACAGGATGTCATTCCCACGCTCCGCCTGCGGGTAAGCAACATTTTATCTGGAAAACCCTGAGCCACATATTAGCATGTTGTATAATACATAAAACACAGACCGGATATTAAAGGGTTTCTCATGTCTTCAAAAATCTCTGTCCCTATACTGCTCATTGCTGGTTTGTTAAATATGCCCAGCCCCCCTGTCTGCCTGTCCTGTCACGGGGACAGCATAGCACCGGACCTTTACCCTTCAAAAAGATTTATCTGAATGAAATTTACAAGAGCTTGCAAATGAAAAGCAGCTTTCAGCTTAAAAACAGGCCCGATTTTCCCCTTGCCAGCCCCATATTTTTTGACTATATCTGTCTCCGACGATGGTGCCCCGAAAGGGGATAATAGGGAACACGGTGATAAGACCGGGACTGTACCCGCAACTGTAATTGATGATTTTCATCATAAGTCAGGAAACCTGCCATCCGGTCGCCCTTTCTGCCTATCGGGTTAATGGGACAGAGCGGTTTTCCGCATAGGTGACATTTGTTGCCGTGTGCGGGATGTCCTGATTATCCATAAATATCCTCACACTTATTTAAAAAATGAATCCGAGGAAAAATCAATGGATTTTAAAAAACATCTTTCAGCAACCCTGCTGGCCACAGTCGCCGTATTACCCGTCTCCCACGCCGAAGAAAACTTTGAGGAAATAGTCGTATCTGCCACCCGTTACGCGCGGCCCCTGTCAGAGATCGGCAGCAGCATCTCGGTGATCAGTGCCGAAGATATGGCAAAGTCCCAGACCGTATTTGTCCAGGACATCCTGCAAAGCATACCCGGCCTGTCGTTAAATCAGAGTGGATCATTTGGCGGTGTCGCCTCCCTGCGTATTCGCGGTGCGGGCAGCGATCAGACGGTGATCCTGATTGACGGTGTTCAGATCAATGATGTGGCCTCCCCCGGCGGTGGTTTCGACTTTTCAAATCTGGACCCAAACGGCATTGAACGCATAGAGGTCCTGCGCGGTCCCCAATCCATTCTTTACGGCTCAGACGCCATTGGCGGGGTGATCAATATCATCACACCAAGTGGTCGCGAAGGGCTTGCGGGGAGTCTGTTTGCCGAGGGCGGGTCTTTTGGCACCTTCCGCGCCGGCGGGAATATTGCGGGCGGTAATGACAAACTGAATTTCAGCCTGTCGGGCAGCGGCATCACCACAGACGGCATCTCAAAAGCCGATGAAAATGACGGCAACAGCGAAGCAGACAGCTACCGCAATATCTCCCTGCACGGCAAAGTCACGGCAAAAATATCTGAAAGTCACAGCCTGCAACTGATCAGCCGCTATGTTGACAGCCGCAACGAGTTTGACGGTTTTCCGCCGCCCTTTTTTAGCCTGAGTGATACGGATGAGGTCAGCTTCACGGAAGAATTTCTCATCGCCGGACGGGGGTTCTTTAATTATCTGGACGGCGCGTTGCAAAATACACTGTCCATAGAATATTCCACAACGAACCGGCGCGGGGAGACAGACGGGGCACCGGTATCCTTTCTGACCTTTGAAGGCAGCCGCTTCAATCTGGATTATTTTGGCCATTATGAGGTGAGTGAGGATTTCGGGATTTCCTTTGGCCTTCAGCATGAAGAAACCAAAGCCGAGACCATATCGCCGTTGAAATTCAATATCGACAGTGTTTTTTCCGAATTAAGCTGGCAGGGACTGGAAGGACTGACCCTCACGGCGGGTCTGCGCTATGACGACCATAACCAGTACGGCAGCACCACAACACCGCGCATCACCGGAGCCTATTACTTTGCGGAAAGCGGCACCAAGGTCTTTGCCAACTGGGGTGAAGGTTTCAAGGCACCCAGCGTCTTTCAACTGACCTTCATCTGTGGTTTCTGTGGCCTGACGGCGCCGAACGGCAACCTGAAAGCGGAAGAATCAGAGGCTTGGGAAGCAGGATTTGAACAGGCATTATGGAATGATAAAATTCACCTTGGCGCAACCTATTTTAAACAGACTATCACCAACCTGATTGATTTTGATTTTTCCATTGGATTTGGCAATATCGCCAATGTTCATACCAAGGGAGTTGAGCTGTCACTCGATGTACAATTGACCGAAAGCCTGTCCATCAGCGGAAACTATACCTTCACCGATGCCACGGACGAAGCTACGGGCGAAGACCTTGTGCGGGTGCCAAGGAATGCCGCCTTCGGGAAAATTCAGTGGCAGGCCATGCAAAGTCTCAGCCTGGCCCTCAGTATGACTTATAACGGCAAGGAACGTGACCCCTTCTCCCCCGATCCTGATGGTTGGGTACGGTTTGACCTGAATGCCACCTATGAAATTAAACCCGGCATTGAAATTTACGGCAGAGTTGATAACCTGTTCGACAGGGAATATCAGCAGGTGTCCGGGTTTGGCACAGCTGACCGGTCTTTCTATGCCGGGGTCAGAGGAAAATTCTAACAGATGATCAATGCCGCAACATTCGTGATAACAACTATCCTGCTGAGTGTTGCGGCATTTTTACCCCTGTCATATGCCCAAGGGAAACCAAAGGCCGTATCCCTTGATTATTGCGCCGATCAGTTCATCCTGTCGCTGGCGGACCGGGATCAGATCATGGCCCTGAGCAGGGAAGCCATTGAAGAACATTCTTTTTACAAGGACAAGGCACAGGGTCTGCCCCTGTTCCGGGCCACCTCCGAAGAAGTTCTCCATATGGCCCCGGATGTGGTGATCCGCAACTGGGGCGGCCCTAAAATGCTGCCGCTTCTGACACGGGCAAATATTCCGGTTGCCTCCGCCGAATATGGTACCGATACGGAAATATTATATAAGAATATGCGCCGTATGGGGGCGGCGTTACAGCAGGCTGACCGTGCGGAACATATGATCAAAAATCATCAGGACCGTCTCGCGGCGTTAACAAACCGGCCCGGACGAAATCTGCGCGCCGCCTATATGGCCCCCGGTGGTATCACGGCGGGGAAGAATACCTTCGTCAATGACATCATAAAACTGGCGGGGCTAGCCTCCCTGTCCGAGGAACTGGACCTCACGGGTTGGCAACCGTTACCGCTGGAAGCCCTGATACAAAACCCGCCGGACATCATCATCGGCAGTTTTTTTAATCAGGAAAACATTCATATATCCAACTGGAGCCTGATGCGTCACGGACGGATCAGACAAATGCTTAACACCATCCCGACCATCATGGTGCCGGGGCGTTATCTCTCCTGTAACGGAATTTTTTCTGTCGATGCGGCGGAATATATTCACGGTGAAGTGGAGAAGCTGTTTAAATGAAAATAAATCCCCCCCGTCTCATCATCCTGTTAAGCCTGTTGCTGCTGGTCATTGCCTTCCTGTCACTTTTCATCGGGGCGGCGGATATTCCGGCCCGTGATATTCTGTCGGCCCTGTTTGGCACGTCAGATACCGCAACCGAAATTATTGTCCTTGAGCTTCGCCTGCCACGGGTGTTGCTGGGTATATTGGCCGGGGCATCCCTGGGACTTTCAGGGGCCGCCTTGCAGGGCTTGCTGAGAAATCCGCTGGCCGACCCCGGTGTTATTGGTGTTTCTGCTTCCGCGGGACTTGGAGCGGTGATTGCCATTTATTTTGGCCTCTCTTCGGTTTTTCCCCTGTCAATCCAGATCATGTCCATGACCGGCGCATTGCTGGCCACCATGATCCTGTCCTTCATTTCCAGCCGCGACAGCAGTGTCCTGACCCTGATTCTTGCCGGGATTGGCATCAGCTCTCTGGCGACAGCGGCCATCGCCCTGACCATGAATTTTTCCCCCAATCCCATGTCGTTACAGGATATGATCATGTGGCTTCTGGGATCACTGGAAAACCGGACCATGGCTGACATTACCCTTGCCGGACCGTTCATTATCGGCGGTTGGCTGATCATGGCCGGTGTGGGGCAGGGTCTGGACGCCAGCAGCCTTGGCGAAGACACCGCACAGACCCTTGGTATTAATCTTAAACGGCTGCGCATGAAGGTTATTGTCGGCAGTGCCATCAGTGTCGGGGCCACGGTGTCGGTCTGCGGGGCTATTGGTTTTGTCGGCCTTGTGGTGCCCCATATGGTGCGCAGCCTGATCGGTCATGCCCCCGGACGGCTTCTGGTGCCCAGCGCCCTGCTCGGTGCCATCTTGCTGACCATTGCCGACCTGATTACCCGCATACCCGTAGGCCACGGGCAGTTACGTCTGGGCGTGGTGACAGCCTTTGTGGGCTCGCCGCTGTTTCTGTATATTATTTATAAAACACGGGGGACCATGAGATGACACTGGAAGCCCGCAATATTCATGTAACCCTTAAAAATAACGCCATACTCAAGGGCGTATCCCTGAGCGTCCCGAAAGGGAAACTGATTGGCCTGATTGGACCTAATGGAGCAGGGAAAAGCACTCTCCTCAGAGCCATTCTGGGTCTGGTAACCCCGCAATGCGGCTCTATAGTGCTGGACGGCGAAGAATTGTCGGACTGGACCCTGAAGGAGCGCGCCAAAAAAATTTCCTATGCCGCACAGGGCGCCCCGGTCCACTGGCCCCTTGATGTGCGCCATATCATCTCCCTTGGCCGCATCCCCCATCTTGACCCCTGGCAAAAGGTCAGTGGGATGGACGAGCATCTCATCCATCAGGCCATGATCAAAACCGACACGCTGCATCTGATCGACCGGCTTGTCACCACATTATCCGGTGGGGAGCGGGCCTGTGTCATGCTGGCACGGGCCATCGTATCCATGGCGGATTATCTTTGCGCTGACGAGCCTATTGCCTCCCTCGACCCCTATCACCAGCTACAGGTTATGGATATTTTACAGGAGTTGGCGAAAGAAGGTCATGGGGTGCTGATCGTCCTCCACGACCTGTCCCTTGCCCAGCGATATTGTGACGAACTTGTTTTGATGCATCAGGGTGAAATTCTCAGCTTTGGTGATGTTGAAACCGTTTTAACCCCGGAAAATCTGGATAAGGCCTACCATATCAGGGCCAGCCGCTGGCAGGAAAATGGTGATAGCTTCCTCAGCCCGTGGAAAATATCAGGTCGGCCCAGACATTAAATCCAGAAAGCGCACGGCGGCATCCAGTTCGGCTTTCATGTTATCCTGCCGGACCCTGGCCTCATCATCACGGCCCCACTGGGCGATCTGGTAATTTTCATCCAGCTCTGCCGCAGCCCAAGCCTGCTCTGCTGTAATATTGCCGCCAAAAACATTGAGCGCCACTGATACAGACCCGCAAAGGGTTGTGATGTTATGAAACGCCGCAAGCCTGAAGCTGTCTGTCTCTCGCAGGATTTCTTCAAGCTGTGCCACATCCTGTTCCACATGCAAAATTCCCGTGGTGACTTTCAGCGTGATACCATGGGTCTTTGAAACCCAGTCAAGAAGAGGTTGCCATATGTCGGTCTACCACCGCACAAGGTCTTCCGGGAAATCCGCCCGGTAACAGAGCAAATCTGTGCCGGCATATTTCACCAGCTCGGCAATCAGGTCACCGCGCCGCGTCTCCACCCGGTCAATGGCCGTATTCTGAAGCTTGGCGATGGGCATACTGTCCGGGATTACTTTTTCCCCCTGATCATTCCATTCCTGACCAATAGCCTCAGCCATCGCCTTGGTCGGGCTAAGATTCTGCCTTTTTTCCGGTGTCTTTACCTCACGCCCGTCCAGTTGCACCAGATAACCTGCCGCACAGGCGACCACAACAGCCTTGTCATAAAAACGCTTCATCAAGAACCCTTCGAAGATGAAAAATATGATCCAGCATATAATGCGCCCCGCTCTGCACCAGCTTATGACGGTCATGATAGCCCCATGACACCCCCACCGCCCGGACTTTTGCCGCCAGCGCCATCTCAATATCATAAGTGGTATCGCCAATCATAAGGGTATTTTCAGGCGCCACCCCCGCCTCCCGCATGGCAGCGAGCAACATGGAAGGATGGGGCTTTCCCGGCCCGTCATCAGCAGTGTTCAAGGTTAAGAAATAGTCTCTAAGGCCATGGTTCTCCAGGGTAATGATCAAACCGCGCTTTGACTTCCCCGTCGCAACCCCCAGCAGATATCCCTCCCCATGAAGCTGTTCCAGCACCTCCCTCACCCCGTCAAACAACGGTTCATCAATCTCATCCTGCAACCGCAGTTCCTGAAACCGCGCGACAAAGGCATCTTTCAGGGCGAGGTGGGTTTTTTCATTCTCTTTGGGATAACAAATCCCGATAGCTTCCATCAGGGACAGGCCGACGATCTGACGAATGGCCTCATCCCCCGCATAGGAAACATCACAGGTCCGACAGGCTGACTGCATGGCATCAAGGATCAAATGCTGGCCGTCAACCAGCGTCCCGTCACAATCAAAGACAATCAGCTTCATCTCATACCCCCACCAAACGCCATACGGTCATGATCATCATCACAACCGTTGGATAGAATGTTACCGCAAAGCCAAAAGCCCGGGACAGCGGACTTTGATGATAGCCGATCCAGAAACAGATCCGCCCGACAATGAACAGACTGACCAGAATGGGAATGATTTTCATCTCGCCACTATCCGCCGTGGCGGCAAAGGCCATATGGGTGATCACCAGCAGGACAAGCTGTTCCATTGTATTCTGGATATAGCGCAGGTTTATGGTGAGTGCGGACGACAGCCCCTCTGTCTGTCCTTCTCGGGCCTTGTCAGAGAAAAACCGTTGTCCGGCAACAGCCATCACCCCGAAAAGCAGCATCAGGGCGGCAAAGATTTCACATTTTGCCACATAAGCCAGCTTGTCCCCTGTGGTCACCCACAGCGGCAACGCCATATCAATGAAACCATAACCCATCAAGACCCAGACCATGCAGAAAACCGCCCCGGCTATCATGCCGACACGAATGTCTTTCTGCGGTTGGTTCAGGCTGATCAAATATTGTCCTCCGCATCAAAAGGATGGCTCTTGTCGTTCCTGTCAAAACCGAACATGTCCCAGCTTTCCTTCATATGGCGCGGCAGGTCGGCGGTCACCGACAACAGGCCCCCGTCCGGGTGATCAATCTCGATACTGCGGGCATGGAGATGCAATTTCTTGCTGACCACAMCATCAAGATAAGCGGTCTTGCCGCCGTATTTACCGTCCCCCACGATGGGCGTATCTAGAACTGTGGCATGAACCCTGATCTGATGAGTGCGTCCGGTCACGGGCTTGAAAGCAACCCAGCTTGTTGCTTTTAGCGCACTGTCCATGACATAAAAATCCGTCACCGCTTTTTTGCCTTTGTCGGCAACCATCATGCGTTCGCCGCGCGTGCCCGGTTCCTTGTCAAGGGGAGCATTTACCGTACCCTCATTGCGTTCCGGCCGGCCCATAACCAATGCCCAGTATATCTTGTTGGTTTTACGGTTGCGGAAGGATTCGGTCAGGCTTTTCGCCGCCGCACTGGAAAGCGCAATAACCAGGACACCACTGGTATCCTTATCAAGCCGGTGAACAAGTTTTGGCCGTTCAGGATTATCGCCCTGAAGATAGTCCAGAAGCCCGTCCACATGACGAGTAATCTTGCTGCCGCCCTGCACCGCAAGCCCCGGCAGTTTATTGAGAACAATCACAGAATTATCCTGATAAATCACCATGTCCCGAATATAGCGACTGTCTTCTTCACTATGCTTTTTCTTGCTGGCCTGATGTGGGCGTGTTTTGCCGGCATTGGGATTTTCACCAAGGGGAGGAACGCGGATTTCCATGCCTTCTTCCACGCGAAATCCGGCCTTGATGCGTTTGCCGTCCACGCGCACCTGTCCAGTCCGCATGAGCTTTGACAGGCGGCCAAAACCAAGTTCCGGGAAATTCTTTTTAAACCATTTGTCAATGCGCCAGTCATTTTCAAATGACTGGACCTTATGGTGGCTGACACCAGACATATATTCTCCTTAATCCTGGGAGATGGTCTTACGCCAAATAACGCCCCGCGTAAAGGCCCATAAACAACGCCGCGACCCCGAAGATCAACGACCCCATGGCGTAAAATGCCGCATGGGTGATCTCGTGGCGTTCCAGCATCAGACCCACTTCCATGGAAAAGGCGGAAAAGGTGGTAAACCCGCCCAGAACCCCGATGACCAGAAACCCCTGCCAGTGATGGGCCAGATTATAACGGCTGGCCAGAAGTGTCACGACGATGCCGATGACGAAGGAACCTAAAATATTCACCGTAAGCGTCCCCCAGGGAAATCCCGGCCCCATGAGCTTGAACATCATCCTGCCCACCAGAAACCGGCCCGTTGCCCCCAATGCCCCGCCTGTAGCCACCGCAAGAATCATCTTCATCACTTTTACCTTACTGATTAATTATAATATTGCACAGCATACGACAAAATGGCATGATCGCGCAAATCTTAATGGGGAAGACATATGCTTCTACTTGCTTTTTTTCTGAAAAAACTCATCCGCGTGGGCACGCTTCACGTCATTGATGCCTCGGGCAAAAAACACAGCTTTACAGGCAGCCGTACGCCGGTGGTTACTATTCGCTTCCATGACCGTATGGTGCCGCTGAAACTTTTCTTCAGGCCGGACCTCAAGGCGGGGGAATGTTATATGGATGGCTCGCTGACCGTTGAGGATGGCAAAGACATCTATGACTTTCTCGCTCTGATTCTCAAGAATATGGAATGGCGGCCTGACAATGCCATGCATCTGACCGGTGGCGACCCCTACAGCCGTTTCAAAAGCTGGATTGCCCAGATTAATCCCATTGGCCGCTCGCAACAGAATGTTGCCCATCATTATGACCTGTCGGGCGAGCTTTATGACCTGTTCCTTGATCCGGACCGGCAATATAGCTGTGCCTATTACAAATCAGAAAATGACACGCTGGAACAGGCTCAGGAAAACAAGAAAAATATCATTACGAAAAAACTCCTGCTGGAAAGTCATCACGAGGTGTTGGACATTGGCTGTGGCTGGGGCGGGTTGGCCCTGCATCTGAACAAACTTTCCGGAGCCGGCGTTACCGGCGTCACGCTCAGTCAGGAACAATATGACATTGCCTGCGAGCGGGCGCAGGATAATGACAAAATTCGGTTCAAATTCCAGGATTACCGGGATGTCAGCGAAAAATTTGACCGTATCGTATCGGTTGGCATGTTTGAACATGTGGGGCGGCGGCAGTATCAGACCTTTTTCGACAAAATTTACGCCAGCCTGAAAGACGATGGCGTGGCCCTGATCCATACCATTGGCCGGGCCGATGGCCCCGGTTCCACCGACCCCTGGACCATCAAATATATTTTCCCCGGCGGTTATGCCCCCAGCCTGTCGGAAGTTGCCCCGATTATCGAGAAAGCCGGACTTTACATCACTGATCTGGAAGTCTGGCGGCTGCATTACGCCGAAACCCTGAAGGAATGGCGGGCCAGAGTTTATAAAAACCGGGCCGCCATTGTCAGCCTCTATGACGAGACTTTCTTCCGCATGTGGGATTTTTATCTGGCCAGTGCCGAAGCCTCTTTCCGCAACCTCGGTCATGTGGTCTTCCAGTTCCAACTAGCTAAAAAGCTGGATACCGTTCCCCTCACCCGTGATTACCTGTTTAAAAAGTGAAGATAAAATATGTCAATCCCCATGTACCTTCAACCCACGCCCTATATTGACAGTGATGCCGATAACATCATCGCCTATGCCAAAGAAATCACCGCAGGCAAAGACAGCGATCTTGAACGGGCGGTGGCCCTCTATGAGCGGGTCAGGGATGATATCCCCTATACCCCCTATGTTGATTACAGCAACCCGGATGTCTTTAAAGCAAGCTGGACATTGGCCAGAGGAGTTGGTTTTTGCATCCCCAAAGCTGCCATCCTCGCCGCCTGCGCCCGCAGCTTGGGCATTCCGGCCCGTCTGGGCTTTGCCGATGTGAAGAACCATATCACCACGGAACGGCTGAAAAAATTCATCGGCAGCGACATCATGCCGTGGCACGCCTATACGGAACTGTTTCTGGAGCGTAAATGGGTAAAGGCCACCCCAGCCTTTAATATCGAACTATGTGAGAAATTCAAAATCAAGCCGCTTGAATTTAATGGCCGGGAAGATTCCATCTTCCACCCCTTTACCGAGGACGGCGAAAAGCACATGGAATACCTGCGGGACCGGGGCCATTATGCGGATGTACCCATAAAGCCGATTATGGACACTCTGCTGTCCTTGAACCCTGACATCAAAATATCTGATTTTGTCAAAGGCGATTTTGCGAAGGAAGGAGAAATTGAGGGGCGTTCTCACTCAATATGATAGTGTTGACGCAGATTATTCTAGCCAGGATATATCCTTTTCAGGTCATATTTTTATTACTAAAAGTTTTTTCTCCGTGATGAGCTTATCACAGATTGTCAGTTGGTAGTTCTTGGCAGCTTCCTCATTCAAGTTGTTATGAGCATCTATAATTTTATTGGCATAAGATTCGGATTTAAACAATTTTTTCAACCGCTTGCCAGCTTCATATCGTGCACAGGCCTCCGGTTTCCCAATATAAGTGTAGACAATCGCCCCTTCCGGCACATCCACTATCTCTGTCGTGACATTAATTCTGTTGTAATTGCGTTCCCGCGCATCAAATTTAGCCAAATCTTCTGCTTTAACAGGTATTAATGCACCAAACACTCCTGTGCTGGCGCCATTCTCGCATGGTTGATTTTTTATGACATTTAAGAATACAACAAAACCATCGACCGGGGCCTTGGTCGAAAGGTCGATATAATATTTATATCCCTGTAATCGCAAAGAGTTATCCATTGCAACATTCCAGATTCGCTGATAACCCTTCAGCTTCACGGCCCGAAAGTCTCCCGGAACAGGGCCATCACTGTTGCGTGTTCGCCTGAAAGATTCAGGGTCGACCAATGAACCATAACCAAAAATATAAATAGCGGTGCGAAGCGATAAAATATCGCCCCGGTCATTATGGAATTTATTTATCACTTCATTGGGAGGTTTTCTCAACTGCCACGCACTCCCTTTTCTTGCGCGCAGGTAATCTGGTTTGATTGAGCCATCGTAGCTTCTGTAACTTAGTTCTTTTTGGGCAATATTATACCGATGATCCGTATAAGTCTGTTGCTGCACCGAAGATATTACGCCATATACCTCAACATAAATTTCCTCCACATCAAACTCTTTGCCCTTAAGGTTTTTATATTTCATCCTTGTGACATAACCCTCTTGATCAATTTCAGTAACATGTATTCGGCTATCATCAAGCACGCCTTTAAACCGTAAAGGAATGTATGGTTCCGCCAAGGGCTGGGTAGGCGGGCTATCTTTTATTATGACATTCTGCCTAAGGTCATGTTCAAGTTTCACACGCGCAATAATGCGTACATGCAGTTTGGAAATAGTTACCGATGATCCATTGTAAACACTTAAATAAATACAATCTTTATTATCATTACTATCCCTGCGAATATTCAGCATAGTTTTAAAAACAAGTAATTGTTTGGGGGCAAGAATAGCAGCGGTAAAAAAGGCTATGAGCGCTGCCAGGAAAAACAATGAGACGATAATTTCCGTATATTCAATCCATCTCACAAAGTCTGTATTCCCTGCTACACACACATCTCTACTGATCTTTGTCACAAACGTAATGAAAGCACGCTCAAAACACGGCAAAAAAGGCTTTTCTGATACGCCCGGCAGATTTAACAAAGAAAAATTTTCAACAGGCCCTGCGATGTAATACAAGAACCCAAAGAACAGGGAGATCAATAAAATTAATCCAACCACCAAACAAGCAAACTTCCCCCAGGTTTTGCCCGCCCAATAATAAAGCCAGAAATTACTTAAATACGATCGCACTTAAACATTCTCCCAATTCATTTCTCCCCTAGCCCCCGCTCTTTTTCGAGGGCATGACGGGGGTGAGGTTTGTCCGCAGTTTCGCCCAATAATCCAGTCTCTTCTTGATCTCGCGCTCAAAACCGCGCTCTTTGGGGCGGTAGAATTCTTCGCGGTTTAAGTCATCGGGGAAATAATCCTGACCGGAAAAACCGTGTTCCGTGTCATGATCATAAGCATAATCCTTGCCATACCCCATGTCTTTCATCATTTTGGTGGGCGCGTTGAGGATATGCAGGGGCGGAGCAAGCGATCCGGTTTCTTTAGCCCGCTTGGTGGCGGCTTTATAGGCTTTATAAGCCGCATTTGATTTTGGCGCTGCGCCCAGATAGATCACTGCCTGTGCCAGATGAAGGTCGCCTTCGGGCGAGCCGAGGAATTCATAAGCATCCTTTGCCGCCAGGGTCTGCACAAGAGCATTCGGATCGGCAAGGCCGATGTCTTCCGAGGCAAAACGCACAAGGCGGCGCAAGATATAAAGCGGGTCTTCCCCACCCGCCAGCATCCGCGCCGTCCAATATAGGGCTGCATCGGTATCGGAACCGCGCAGCGACTTATGCAGAGCAGAAATCAGATTATAATGCCCCTCCCGGTCCTTGTCATATATGGGGGCGCGTTTTTGCAGGACTTTGACCAAAGCCGCCGCATCCAGCGTTTGCTCAAAATCAAGCCCCAGCAGAATATCCGTCAGATTCAGCAGATACCGCCCGTCCCCGTCCGCCATGCCATATAGGATGGCGCGGGCCGCGTCCGTCACGGGGAGCCTTTTGCCTTCCAGGTTTTCCGCTCTGCTCAGCAATTCTTCCAGAGCCACTTCATCCAGACGGTTCAGGGTCAGCACCTGCATCCGGGACAGCAGAGCTGCATTAAGCTCAAAAGACGGGTTTTCCGTCGTCGCCCCCACAAGGATGATCGTGCCGTCCTCAACATAGGGCAAAAAACCATCCTGTTGCGAGCGGTTAAAGCGGTGAATTTCATCCACGAACAGCAGAGTTCCCTTGCCAGTTGTACGGCGTTCTGCCGCCGCTTCAAAACATTTGCGCAGGTCGGCCACGCCAGAAAACACAGCTGATATCTGTTCAAAATAAAGATCCGTCTGCAGGGCCAGAAGCCGCGCCATGGTGGTCTTGCCCGTCCCCGGCGGACCCCAGAAAACAAGTGAGGTCAGCCGTCCCGCTGCCAGCATCCGACCAAGGGGGGCTGCCGGCCCGATCAGATGATCCTGCCCCACCACTTCGTCCATGGTCTTTGGCCGCAGCTTATCGGCCAGGGGGCGCGGTGCGTCCTGTTCCAATCCCGCGGATGTGAACAGATCACTCATTTGCAGTATGATCTTCCTTTGCGGCGGATGATACAGTCAATCTGCCGGCCAGCGCGGCTGATGGTGAAATCAATATTCCGCGGGTCCTGATAAAGAGCATCCTGAATATCCTTTATGGTCATCACTTTATCACCGTTCACCGCTTTAAAGACATCGCCGCGCCGAACGCTGGTCCGGCGCATGGCGCTTCGCGGGATGGCCAGAACAATCACCCCCTGCTCATAGATACTGGTGCCGATTTCCTCTGAATAGGCCGGGGACAGATTGGCCAGTTTCATACCGTAAAATATATTGTCGGCCTCCAGCGTCGTAATATTTCGCGGCGGGTCTTCCGGTGCCGCTTCCAGCGGCACGATCAGGATCTG
>NVTJ01000024.1 GCA_002401545.1 Alphaproteobacteria bacterium | reverse complement strand
GAAGGGCAAGAAGATAGCAGCCCTTGTGGGGGATCTTTGTGATCTGGAAAGCATGTATGCCCTGAAAGGCCTGATGGCGGCTCTGGGTTCTACGGCCATTGAATGTCGTCAGGACGGGGCCAAATACGGGGGAAAGAACCGTGTTGGTTATCTGTTCAACAGCAGTATTGCCGGAATAGATGAGGCTGATGCTTGTTTGCTGGTGGGGACCAACCCGCGCAAGGAAGCGGCGGTGTTGAATATCCGCCTGCGTTATCTGTCCAAACGCGGCCTCATAGCATCCGTGGGTGAGGTTGAAAATCTGACCTACCCTGTGGTGTATCTGGGGAATACGGTAAAGGCTTTGGAAGATGTTCTGGCGGGCAAGGGGGACTTTGCCAAGGCCCTGAAAAAAGCTGAAAAACCAATGATCATTCTGGGGTCTGGTGCGGTCAGTCATGCGGACGGGGCAGCCATTCTGAAATTAGCCCATGATATTGCCGATAAATACGGTATGGTGCAAGATGGTTGGAATGGCTTTAACATCCTGCATCATGCGGCCAGCCGGGTCGGGGCCATGGACCTTGGTCTGGTCACTGATGGCGGTGTGGACGGCATATTGGACGGGGCAGCTTCGGGCGATATTGAGGTTGTCTTTAATCTGGGCGCCGATGAGATTGATACTTCGCGCCTTGAAAAAACCTTTGTGATTTATCAGGGCAGCCACGGCGATGAAGGCGCGAAGCACGCTGACGTGATCC
This sequence comes from Alphaproteobacteria bacterium, assembly GCA_002401545.1. GTDB lineage: Bacteria > Pseudomonadota > Alphaproteobacteria > Sphingomonadales > Emcibacteraceae > Paremcibacter. Next base: position 27,173 of record NVTJ01000024.1, on the reverse strand, counting down.
TGCCGGGGGTTGCCTATACGGAAAAACCGGGGACCTATGTCAATATGGAAGGCCGGGTGCAGAGGGCCCCACGGGTTATCTTCGGGCCGGGCGATGCCCGCGAGGACTGGGCCATATTACGGGCCTTGTCAGAAAAGCTCGGGGTGACACTGCCCTTTGACACAATCGCCGAACTTCGGGCTAAAATGATTGCGGACCATCCGCATTTAGCCGACGTTGACGTTGTTCCCAATGAAAAATGGCCAGATTCTAAAAATGCCTTTGGCGTCGGGGCCAAGGCATCGGACGCACCAATCACCAACCTGATCCGTGATTTTTATCAGACCAACCCGATTGCGCGGTCCTCAAAGGTTATGGCGGAATGTAGCAGCGCTTACGTAGGTGCAAAATTTGTAGCGGAGGCAAGCAATGGCTGATTTACTCGTTGAATTCTTCCACTGGGCTTTCGGGATGACACTTGCGCCTGATCTCGCGACAATATTGGGTATTGTTGCCGGAATTCTGGCCATAGTGCTGCCATTACTGATTGTGGTTGCCATGAGCGTTTACATGGACCGAAAAGTATGGGCCAGTATGCAGATGCGACGCGGACCCAATGTGGTGGGGCCGTGGGGATTGCTGCAATCCTTTGCCGATGGCCTGAAGCTGTTCCTGAAGGAAACCATCATTCCCGCCAGCGCCAACAAGTTTGTCTTTCTGCTGGCACCTGGACTGACCTTTCTTCTGGCCCTTGTGGGCTGGGCGGTTATTCCTTTTGATGCGGGCATGGTTCTGGCCGATTTGAATGTGGGTATTCTTTACCTTTTCGCTATATCATCCCTTGGCGTGTATGGCATTATCCTGTCCGGCTGGGCCAGTAATTCCCGTTATGCTTTTCTGGGTGCGCTCAGGTCTGCGGCGCAGATGGTGTCTTACGAGGTGTCGATCGGTTTTGTGCTGGTGACGGTGCTGATGTGCGCAGGCTCGCTTAATTTAAGCGAAATTGTCATGGCTCAGAAAGATACTTTCCTCGGCGTCAATGGCTATTGGTTCACGCCGCTGTTTCCCATGTTAATCGTATTCTTCATTTCGGCGCTGGCGGAAACCAACCGCCCACCGTTCGATCTGCCCGAAGCTGAAGCGGAGATCGTCGCCGGTTATCAGGTGGAATATTCATCCATGGCCTTTGCCCTGTTTTTCCTCGGCGAATATGCCAATATCATTCTCATGTGTGCCATGACCAGCATATTGTTCCTTGGCGGATGGCTGCCGCCTTTTGAATGGGAGCCATTATATCTCATTCCGGGCTGGGTGTGGTTTTTCGGCAAGATATTCTTCATGTTTTTCGTATTCGCCTGGGTCAAGGCAACGGTGCCGCGCTACCGCTATGATCAGTTGATGCGTCTGGGCTGGAAAGTCTTTCTGCCGCTGTCACTGCTTTGGGTGGTTTTAACCGGGCTGTTTCTGTTGCTCACTGACAAGATTCCGGCATAGAGGATAAATGATATGATGCTTCTCAAACACGCCGCCCGAACATTCCTGCTTAGCGAATTTGTCAAAGCCATGTGGCTCACATTTCGCTATATGTTCCGGCCAAAAGCCACCATCAACTATCCTTATGAAAAGGGGCCGCTTAGTCCGCGCTTCCGGGGCGAACATGCGTTGCGCCGTTATCCGAACGGGGAAGAACGCTGTATTGCGTGCAAATTATGCGAGGCCATCTGTCCGGCGCAGGCCATCACCATCGAAGCCGCCGTGGCCGATGATGGTACGCGGCGCACCACGCGCTATGATATTGACATGACCAAATGTATTTACTGTGGTTACTGCGAAGAAGCCTGTCCGGTGGAAGCGATTGTGGAAGGGCCGAATTTTGAATTTGCCACTGAAACCCATGAAGAGCTTTTGTATGACAAGGCAAAGCTGTTGAAAAATGGCGATATGTGGGAACAGGAAATAGCCACCAACCTTAAACTTGATGCACCATACAGGTAGGGAATATGATTTATACTTTATGCTTTTATCTTTTTGCCACCATCACGGTATTTTCCGCGATCATGGTGATAGCGAGCCGGAACCCGGTGCATTCCGTGTTGTATCTCATTCTGGCCTTCTTTAATTCCGCCGGGCTTTTTGTTCTGCTGGGCGCTGAATTTGTCGCCATGATTCTGGTGATCGTCTATGTGGGCGCGGTGGCGGTATTGTTCCTGTTCGTGGTGATGATGCTGGATATTGATTACAGCGAGATGCGCAAGGGTTTTCAGAAATATCTGCCCATTGGTGGCCTGATCGGTCTGGTCCTGTTGGCGGAACTGGTGCTGGTCGGTTTTGGATGGGGACTTGGCGGTCCGGTGACTTCGGACCCGGCAACAGCCATTCCGGCGCTCAGTGAAATGACCAATACCGAGGCACTCGGCAGTGTGATCTATACCAAATATATCTTCCTGTTTCAGATGGCGGGCCTGATCCTGCTGGTGGCGATGATCGGGGCCATTGTGCTTACCCACCGCAAACGTCCCGGCGTCAAGAAACAGAATATCAACAAACAGGTTATGAGGCGTCGTGAAGAGGCTTTTGAAATTGTAAAGGTTAAACCCGGACAAGGCTTAGGGTAGGGAAAAAATAATGGAAATCGGACTCTCGCATTATCTGACCGTTGCCGCCATGTTGTTTACCATTGGCATCTTCGGCATTTTTCTGAACAGAAAGAATGTGATTATTATTCTGATGTCAGTGGAGCTTATTCTGCTGGCGGTCAATATCAATTTTGTCGCATTTTCGTCCTACCTGAATGACATCGTCGGGCAGGTGTTCACCATGTTCATCCTGACGGTCGCGGCGGCGGAGGCGGCCATCGGCCTCGCCATTCTCGTTATATATTACCGAAATCGCGGCACCATCGCGGTTGAAGACATACATCTGATGAAAGGATAAGCGATAAAATGTATCAGATAATTGTTTTCGGACCTCTGCTTGCGGCACTCATCGCCGGATTATTCGGCAGACAGCTTGGTGACAAGGGCGCACAAACGGTCACTTGCGGTGCGTTGATCCTCTCTGCGGTCCTGTCGTGGATCGTATTCTTCCAGATTGCCTTTGGCCATACGGTTGATCATGTGACTATCATGACCTGGGTGAATTCCGGTGACCTGACCTTTAACTGGGGCTTTCAGATAGATACCTTGACGGCGGTAATGCTGGTGGTGGTCAATACCATATCCTGTCTGGTTCATATCTATTCCATAGGCTATATGGCTCACGACCCCGATAAACCGCGCTTCATGGCTTATTTAAGCTTTTTTACCTTTGCCATGCTGATGCTGGTGACGGCGGATAATTTTATCCAGATGTTTTTCGGCTGGGAAGGGGTGGGCCTTGCCTCTTACCTGCTGATTGGTTTCTGGTATAAAAAGCCCTCTGCCTGTGCGGCGGCGATCAAGGCTTTTCTGGTTAACCGGGTGGGGGACTTTGGTTTTGCCCTGGGTATTTTTGCCATATTTATGGTCACAGGATCCGTTGATTTTGATGTGGTTTTTGCAGCCATACCGGGCCTTCAGGGGCAGACCATTCATTTCCTGTGGATGGATCTGGACCTGATCACCACCATATGTATTTTGTTGTTCATTGGGGCCATGGGTAAATCGGCCCAGCTTGGTCTGCATACCTGGTTGCCCGATGCCATGGAAGGGCCGACCCCGGTGTCTGCCCTGATCCATGCGGCGACCATGGTGACGGCGGGTGTCTTTATGGTGGCGCGCTGTTCCCCGATCTTTGAATATTCCCCGGATGCCTTGGCCTTTGTCGCCTTCATCGGGGCCTCAACCGCGATCTTTGCCGCGACCATCGGCACCACACAGAATGACATCAGGCGGGTCATCGCCTATTCCACCTGCTCACAGCTTGGCTATATGTTTTTTGCCCTTGGCGTGTCGGCTTACGGGGCGGCCATCTTCCATCTGTTCACCCATGCCTTCTTCAAGGCGTTGTTGTTCTTAGGGTCAGGCTCTGTGATCCATGCCATGAGTGATGAACAGGATATGCGGAAAATGGGCGGGCTGCGCAAGAAAATACCGGCAACCTTTATCCTGATGCTCATTGGAACCCTGGCTCTGACCGGATTTCCGTTCCTTGCCGGGTTTTATTCCAAGGATATGATTATTGAATCTGCCTTTGCTTCGGACTCGTCCATGGCGGGCTATGCCTTTGCCATGGGTATTTTTGCCGCACTGCTGACATCTTTTTATAGCTGGCGTCTGATCTTCATGACTTTCTTCGGGGAAAGCCGGGCTAAAAAATCTGTGCAGAATCATGTGCATGAAAGTGGCAAATGGATGATCATGCCGCTCTATGTTCTTGCGGCGGGGGCCATTGCCACCGGATTTATTTTCAAGGATTATTTTGTCGGCCATCATTACGAGGATTTCTGGGGGTCAGCCCTGTTCCTGAAAGATGTGAGCCAAAATGTTATGGAGGCGGCTCATCATGTGCCCGGCTGGGTGGTGGCCGCCCCCTTCGTTGTTATGGTTACGGGTTTCCTGATTGCGGTTTATGCCTATATTCTTAGGCCGGATATTCCGGCCCGCTTTGCCGGAACCTTCACTCATCTCTACGCCCTGTTTTACAACAAATGGTACGTGGATGAGATTTATGACTTCCTGTTTGTGAACCCGGCCAAGAAACTGGGTACTTTCCTGTGGAAGAAGGGCGATGAGAATATTATCGACCGTTATGGCCCGGACGGTGCCGCGATGGCTGTTATGGTCCTTGCCCGTAAATTCAAGGCATTGCAGAGCGGTTATGTCTATCATTATGCCTTTGCCATGTTGATGGGCGTTGCTGCCTTCGTCACATGGTTTGTAGGGGGAGCAAGCTGATGGAACATTTTCCGATACTTTCGATCATCACTTTCCTGCCTCTGCTGGGGGTGGTGTTTGTTTTGATGATCAAGGGGGAGAACGCGAACCGCAACGCGCGCAACGCCGCCCTGTGGGTGACGGTTTTTACCTTCTTTGCCTCTCTGATCCTGTGGTTCAGTTTCGACAAGACGACGGCGGATTTCCAGTTTGTGGAAGAAGCAGCCTGGCTTGGTGATAACATCAATTATCACATGGGTATTGACGGGATTTCAATTCTGTTTGTCATGCTGACCACCTTTATCATGCCCATCGTAATTCTAACGGGCTGGGATGTTATCAAGGACCGGGTGAAGGAATATCTGATTGCCTTCCTGATATTGGAAACCCTGATGATCGGTGTTTTCTGTTCGCTGGACCTTGTGCTGTTTTACCTGTTTTTTGAAGGCGGGCTGATCCCCATGTTCCTGATTATCGGGGTCTGGGGCGGCAAAAACCGGGTTTATGCCTCTTATAAGCTGTTCCTCTATACGCTTCTGGGGTCTGTGCTGATGCTGCTGGCCATGCTCTATATGTATTTTCAGGTCGGGACCACCGATATTCCGACCCTGATGCAGTATGATTTTGACGTTAATGCCCAGACATGGCTATTCCTGGCTTTCTTTGCCTCCTTCGCGGTCAAGACGCCCATGTGGCCGGTTCATACCTGGCTGCCCGATGCCCATGTGCAGGCGCCAACCGCCGGTTCGGTGATATTGGCGGGTATCCTGCTGAAGATGGGGGGGTATGGCTTCCTGCGCTTTTCCCTGCCCATGTTCCCGGTGGCGTCGGTGGAACTTTCATGGCTGATTTATACATTGTCGGTGATTGCGATTATATATACCTCGCTTGTGGCCTTGATGCAGCGGGATATGAAAAAGCTTATTGCTTATTCTTCCGTGGCTCATATGGGATTTGTCACGCTCGGTATTTTCGCCTTTAATTCTCAGGGGATTGAGGGGGCGATTATGGTGATGCTGGCGCATGGACTGGTGGCGAGTGCGCTGTTCCTTTGTGTCGGGGTGATTTATGACCGGCTTCATACCCGCGAGATTGAACGGTACGGCGGGCTGGCCAATATCATGCCTAAATATGCCCTGACCTTCATGTTTTTCGTCATGGCCTCGGTGGGCCTGCCGGGAACCGGTAACTTTGTCGGTGAAATTCTGGTTCTGATCGGCCTGTTCAAGGTCAGCATCTGGACCACATTCTTCGCGGCGACGGGAATGGTTCTGGGCGCGGCATATATGTTGTGGCTTTACCGCAAGGTCGTGTTTGGCGAGCTGGTCAGGGAAGATTTAAAAGCGATGCTGGATATGAACCGCCGTGAAATACTTATTTTTGCCCCGTTGATATTTTTCACTCTCTGGATGGGGATTCACCCGTCAACATTTATGGATTTCATGCATGTGTCCGTTGAGAATCTTATCACCAATCATCAGGCTGCCCTTGCGGCAGTTGCTGAAACCATAGCGCATTAGGGAGATTATGACATGACTGAAACAATGCTTCCTGATCTGGCCCCGGCATATGGCGAAATTCTCATGAGCGCAGGTGCCATGGCATTGCTCATGCTGGGTGTGTTTCGCGGCAATAAATCCACGGGCTTTGTGTCGCTGATGGCCGCTGCTCTGATGATTGTCACCCTGTTTATCACGGTCACATGGAGCGATACAGCGGTATATACGTTCGGTGATATGTTTGTCGCCGACCGCTTTACCTCCTTCATGAAAATACTGGTGTTGGTGGCCTCTGCCTTCGCGGTGATTATGTCCATACAGTATTTCCGCGACGAGCAGGAAGAACGGTTTGAATATCCCATTCTGGTTCTTCTGGCGACCCTTGGCATGATGGTTATGGTTTCGGCCAATGACCTGATGTCACTTTATATGGGGCTGGAACTGCAATCCCTCAGCCTTTATGTACTGGCCTCTATCCGCCGGGACAGTGAGCTTGCCACCGAAGCGGGACTGAAATATTTTGTCCTCGGCGCTTTGTCTTCCGGTATGCTGCTGTTCGGCAGTTCCCTGATTTATGGCTTTGTGGGCAGCACCAATTTCACCACGATCGGCACCAATATTGCCCACGCCAGCGCCCATGGCCCGGACATTGGCGTGATCATTGGCATGGTCTTTGTGCTGGCGGGCCTGGCCTTTAAAATTTCTGCCGTGCCGTTTCATATGTGGACGCCGGATGTTTATCAGGGGGCACCAACGCCGGTGACGGCTTTCTTTGCGGTGGCGCCAAAGGTAGCCGCGCTGGCCCTGCTGGTGCGGGTGCTTTACGTGCCGTTCGGCGAATTATCTGAATCCTGGACACAGGTGATTGTCTTTATGTCACTGGCTTCCATGGTGCTGGGTTCTGTCGCCGCCGTGGTGCAGACCAACATCAAGCGGCTCATGGCCTATAGCTCCATCGGCCATATTGGTTTTGCGCTGGTGGGCCTTGCGGCGGGCACACAGGAAGGCGTACGCGGCCTGGTGATTTACATGACCATCTRTCTGGTGATGAATGTGGGCACCTTTGCCTGCATATTGTCCATGCGCCGCAAGAATGGCATGGTTGAGGATATTTCTGACCTGTCCGGTCTGGCCCAGACACGTCCCGGCATGGCGGCAGCATTGGCTATCTTTATGTTGTCACTGGCCGGCATTCCGCCACTGGCGGGATTCTGGGGTAAATGGTATGTGTTCAAGGCGGTGATCGCCACCGCCGTTGCCGATCCCACGGCGACCAACTACGGCCTGATTACCCTTGCGGTGATCGGGGTGATTGCCAGTGTGGTTGGGGCCTATTATTATCTGAATGTGGTCAGGGTGATGTATTTCAATGAAGCGGAAGAAGAATTTGTGCCGCAGAAATCATTTAAAATGACTGCGATCATGGGTGTTGGTGCGGCGTTGTTGATTCTGTTTCTCCTGCCACAGGTGAATGCCCCGGTTCTGGAATATGCCAGAATGGCAGCGGCTGCGCTGATTTCCTGAGAAGATGACTATTGACCTTCGGCGATTTGATGTTGTGGATAGCACAAATGCCGAATGTCGCCGGATAGCTGACGGCGGCTATGGGGGCAATATCTGGATCGTGAGCGGGGAGCAATCCGCCGGACGGGGCCGTCGGGGCCGGGAATGGGTATCCCGTCCGGGAAATTTCTTTGCGTCGCTGTTATATGCTATTGACTGTGACCTTCGCACAGCATCGCAGCTTTCCTTTGTGGCGGCATTGGCGGTGCGGGATGTGGTGGCGGATATTCTGCAATCCAATGATAGCATTAAGTGCAAATGGCCCAATGATATTCTGGTGGGGGGGAAGAAAATATCCGGTATCTTGCTGGAAACCACCGGGCTGGGTGGCGAGACACCATCCCATGTGATTATAGGCATTGGCATTAATGTGAGTCATTACCCGCATAACCCGCAATATCCCGCCACCAGCCTGAAAGATGAAGGTTATACTGTTGAGCCGGAACTGGTGATGGACCGTCTTGCCCGCTCTATGGCGCACTGGATTTCGCGCTGGAAAGATCACGGGTTTAGCCTGATTCGTCAGGCATGGAAAGACAATGCCCGGGGGCTTGGTCAGGATATTATTGTTCGTCTGCCGGATGAAGAGTTGCGGGGCCGCTTTGTTGATCTGGATGATAATGGCGCACTAATACTTGAGTTCGATGGCGAAAGGCGACATATTACCGCAGGGGATGTTTTCTTTGCTTAAGGATAGGATAGGGTAGGCTATGCTTCTTGCCATTGATGCCGGAAATACAAATATCGTTTTTGCCATACATGACGGGGAAGATCTTCGCCATAAATGGCGCATATCAAGTTCCTCGAGCCGGACCGCCGATGAATATATGGTCTGGCTGACCCAACTGATGCTGCTGGAAGATATTTCACCGAAGAATATTTCCGGGGCCATCATCGCGACTGTGGTGCCGCAGGCCCTGTTTCCGCTGCAACTTCTCTGTCGGCGTTATTTCGATTGCACCGCCCTTGTGGTGGGGGAGGATGACATTGATTTGGGATTACAGGTCAAACTGGATAATCCGCAGGAAGTCGGGGCGGACCGGCTGGTCAATGCGGTTGCGGCCCAGAAAAAATACGGTGGCCCCATGATCATCATAGATTTCGGCACCGCGACAACCTTTGACATTATTGACAAACAGGGAAGTTATTGCGGTGGCATTATTTCGCCCGGTGTCAATCTGTCGGTAGAGGCCCTTCATATGGCGGCGGCAAAGCTGCCGCGTGTGGCGGTTGAAAAACCGGATCAGGTCATTGGGACGGGAACGGTATCGGCCATTCAATCCGGTATTTTCTGGGGTTATGTCGGGCTGGTTGAGGGGCTGGTTCGGCGCATTAAACAGGAATTCTCTGTGGAAAATCCGGGGGCTGAAATGAAAGTTCTGGCAACCGGTGGTCTGGCCCCCTTGTTTATGGGTGAGGTTGAGGCTATAGAGGTCGTCGATCAGGAACTGACCACCTATGGTCTTTTTGAAATCTACAGCCGGAATATATAACCTCTATGCCACAGCATAATGATAAAAATGCCCTGTATTTCCTGCCCCTTGGCGGGTCGGGCGAGATAGGCATGAACCTGAACCTGTATAAGACACAGGGTAAATGGTTGATGGTGGATTGCGGTATTTCTTTTGCCGATACTTACCTTCCGGGCATTGACTTGATCATGCCCAACACAAATTATATTGAGCAGCGCCGGGACAAGCTGGTGGGCCTGATCATTACCCACGCCCATGAGGATCATGTGGGGGCTTTGGCGCATCTGTGGCGGCGGTTTCGCTGCCCGGTCTATGCCACGCCCTTCACCATGATCATCATCCGGCTTAAACTGGCCGAGGCCGGTCTTCTGGATGAAGTACCGCTGATTGAGGTGCCATTGGAAGGCCGCGTTGACGTTGGCCCCTTTACGGTGGATTTCATGTCCCTGACCCATTCCATCCCGGAGGCAAACGCGGTGCGGATCAAAACGGCGGCGGGAACGATCTTTCACACCGGCGACTGGAAGCTGGACCCGGACCCGTTGCTGGGCGAGAAAACCAACGAAGATAAAATGCGTGAGGTAGGCGATGAGGGGGTTCTGGCGCTGGTATGTGATTCCACCAATGTTTTTAATGTGGAGCCTTCGGGGTCGGAAAGCAAGGTCCGGGATAATATCACGCAGATGTTATCCGCTAAAAAAGGCAAGGTTTTCTGTGCCACATTCTCCTCCAATGTGGCACGGGTGGATACTTTGGCACAGGCGGCGAAACATAATGGCCGTGAGGTCTGTCTGGTGGGGCGGTCGCTGAAAAGAAATGTCGCTGCCGCCATTGAGGCCGGATACCTTAAAGATTTCCCCAAACTGGTCGATGAAGGTGATGCGGGCTATCTGCCGGGTGAGAGGATTTTATATATCTGTACCGGATGTCAGGGCGAGGCGCGGGCGGCGCTGATGCGTATTGCCCAGGGCAATAGCCGGGATGTGACCATCACCAAGGGCGATACAGTAATTTTTTCTTCCAAGATCATTCCGGGCAATGAACTGCATATCGGGCGGCTGCATAACAGGCTGGTGGAGATTGGGGCAGAGGTTATCACGGAGAAAAATGCCTTTGTGCATGTCTCAGGCCATCCGGGGCAGCAGGAACTTAGCCAAATGTATGACTGGATCCGGCCAGAGATACTGGTTCCGGTCCACGGCGAGGTCCGCCATATGGAAAAGCAGGCGGAGTTTGGGCGAAGTCTGGGCATTAAACAGGCCATTGTTCCCCGCAATGGCACCCTGATCAGACTGGCACCCGGCCCGGCAAAAATTATTGAATATGTGGACGTGGGGCGTTTTGCCCTTGATGGTCAGTTCCTGATACCGGCTGAGGATGATGCCATTGTGACCCGCCGCCGTATATTATATAACGGGGCGCTGGTGGTATCACTTGTGATTGATGCAGAGGGCGAATTTCTCGCCGCACCAGAGATCACCAACCTTGGCAGTCCCGATGCGGGGACAGAGCGTTTCGAGGATGTTATCACAAAGGCTGTCTTTGCGGCAGCAGACAAGCTTACCCGTAAACAGCGGGCAGATAAAAATAAACTGGCGGAGGCTGTTCGTGCCCATGCCCGCAGGGCGGCCAAGAATTATACCTTCAAGGAAACCGGACCGCTGACCACGGTTAAGGTGATACAGCTAAAGAAAGGCTAGACGATGATCGGAAAATTAAATCATGTGGCCATTGCGGTGAATGACCTGGATGCGGCGGTGGCGCTTTACCGCGATACGCTGGGGGCTAAAGTATCGGAGGCGGTGGATCAGCCGGATCATGGGGTGGTGACGGTGTTTGTGGAATTGCCCAACACTAAAATTGAGCTGCTTTATCCTTTGGGCGATGATTCGCCGATCAAAGGCTTTCTGGCAAAAAATAAATCCGGCGGCATTCACCACCTCTGTTATGAGGTTGAGGATATATACGCGGCGCGGGATAAACTGCTTGAGGCCGGCATGCGTATTCTGGGGTCAGGTGAGCCAAGAATTGGCGCGCACGGCAAACGGATTTTGTTTTTGCATCCGAAAGATTTATTGGGCACACTGGTGGAATTGGAAGAGGTATAAAATGACAATTGCAAATCATCTTATTGTATTTCTGGTCTGTTGGTGGCTGGTGCTTTTTATGGTGCTGCCCTGGGGGGTGAAGGGACATCACGAAAGTGATGAAGACTTTGAGGCAGGCATAGAACCCGGATCACCGATAAAGCCAGATATTGGCAGGAAAATGCTGATCACGACGGCCATTACAGTGGTTATCTGGGGCATATTCTGGGCAGTGGTATCATTTGACCTTATTTCTATTACCAGTCGATAAAATAAGACATATGACGCCCTTCCTTTGGACGGCACCTCCTGTATCAGGTGGTTCTTGTCGCCTCAAATCACAATCCGGCTTTTATTTTAGAGGTGAAATAATTTGAGGGTGTCTTCTTGCCTGGAAAGCCAAGGGTGTAGAAATCAATAATGTGTAAAATAACCTTTAAAACTGTCGGAAAACTTTACAATTTTTATACGGGAGAAATTATAGTATTTCAGAATAAGCTTATTAAACAACAACTTATATTACTGGCATATAATATGCATGGAATCGTTGGTAAATTATCCTCCACATCCAGTCATTTAACATGGGTTCAGGATTTTTTGTAGAGATATTTAATGAGGAAAATATTATGAAAAAAATTAACAGGTTACTGTTGGGCAGTTTGATAGCTTTTGCAGGCATGATAACCCCCACATATGCCATACCGTTGTTAACAGATGGACTTGGCGGGTTTGGAGAGCTTGCCATGCTCCCGAATGATGATGGTTCTTCCAATGAATTAACCCTGCCATTTGAAATTAATTTCTTTGGTATGACACATACTGAATTTTATATAAATAATAACGGTAATATTACCTTTAATGCGCCGGTTTCCAGTTTTACACCGACAGCCTTTCCGGTCTCAGATCAACCGATGATCGCACCCTTCTGGGGAGATGTGGATACGCGCTGTGATACTTGCGGTGCCGTTTATGTGAATGCCCCGAACTCTGAAACTATGGTTATTACCTGGAATGATGTGGGTTTTTTCTCTCGCGACAGCAGCCTGACAAATAATTTCCAGCTTGTATTGCGAGATCAGGGGGTTGGTAATTTTGATGTGGAATTTCGTTATGACCGTCTGGAATGGACCACTGGTGATGCCAGTGACGGCGAGGGTGGTCTGGGTGGTACGCAGGCCCAGGCGGGGTATGACGCCGGGGACGGGACAAATTTCTTTGCATTGCCAGGATCATTCAGTGCGGATGTTCTGAATTTGGCCAATACCAGTAATGTTTCGACTGAAACACCGGGTTTGTGGTCTTTTTCCATCCGTGAAGGCGCTCTTCCGGGGGAAACTGCTGATAATCCATTGCTTCCGGTTGTTACTGAAGCGGGCTTTAGCTTTGATTTCAATGTTAATTTGAATGAGATGATCTTCATTGATCCTGATATTGCGGTTGGTTATGAATATATTATCCAGAGCGGGCCTAATTTTGCCAGCGTATTGTTGCCGACTATCGTGGGCGATGATGGTTTCTTTGATATATTTGGTTATAATCTGGCGACGATGGATTATGATATTCTGCTGGCGGGGGATTGGGCCGCCGGGGCTGAGTTTTTCTTTGGTGGTGATGGCGTCAACAGGTTCCTTGTTCTGGGTATTGATGAAGCGGCAATGCTTGACCCGGACAATACAGTGGCTTTTGTTACGGGTTTAACTTTTGTTGATGCTGGCAATATATCCATGTTGCAAGTTCCAGTGGTGATTAATACAGATGATCCGACACAGGTTCCGACACCACCAGCATTCCTGCTGATCCTGTTTGGTTTGGGGTTGATGTTACGCCGTAGACATTTTATCTGACATCGTTTATATTTTTGAATCAGGGGCTTTGGCTCCTGATTTTTTTTGGGAACCATCATGCGTATTTTTTTGGCGATAGTTTTTTTTCTGATAATTAATATGGGACATATGCAGGCTGTTGCTGCCGATGCCGGGAAAAACCGGCTTTTTGGCAGCTGGCTGTATTCCTGCAAATCAGAATATTGTTTTTTGTCGCAATCCGTTGCCACAGAGGCAGATTATAAGAAAACGGTATTGGGCATTACAATCGGAAAACAACAGGGGAAACTTCATATTCTTTTTCGGTTTACCGCATATGCGGTCCCCGGACGTGGAATTGGTTTAATCCTCGGACCCGATCAGGAATGGCATTTACCAATTACGAAATGTGATAAGCGCATATGTGAATCCGGTTCCTTTCTAGACCCCGTTGTTTTGGATGCCATGAAGAAAAATGATAAGATGACATTTACTTTCCATCATAATAATGGGAAATATCTCGCTTATCCTGTTTCCCTTATGGGTCTTTCTGACGCTGTGGATTTGCTTGTCAGAACGCCTTAGGCTTCGACAATGTCGTCTTTCAGGCTCAGGACAAAGGCCACCACATCATCACATTCCTGTGCCGGTATCTGTAAAGCCGCAAAGGTATCACCGGCATGACCGAGGAATACAGTCCAGTCACTTTCACTGATTTTCATACCTTTATGTGCGGTTAGCATATCCCGGCCCGTGTAATGAAGCGGTCCTCCGGCATTTGCGCACAGATAATCAATGAGTAGCTGTTTTTCCCTTTCGATACCGTCGTCTCCGCGATTTTGCCAGAAACGGCCCAATTGAGGGTCCGCCTGTAATCGCGGCAACAGATTATTGACATAGGCGGCAATGCCGTCATAGCCGCCCAGCCGTTCATAAAGTGATTTCTGATTCATTGGTTTTCCTTCGTAATATTCAGGTGACGTATAGTGACAGGTGATCATATATCATTAAACTGGATATGGAGCGCGTTCAATAAAAAATAATAAGCGAGAAAAGTAAGGGCAAACAGGCTGATGACGGCGATAAATTTTAACTTGAAGCCATGCTGATGATATTTGACGCGGTCGCGGTGCCGGAAAACATCCAGCATTTCATCACCAAAATAGATGGAGAGAAAGGTGCCAATGCCGCTCAGAATTATGATGCTCCAATAGGGGTAGGGTGTGGTGATGATCTTCTGGAGAAGGGTGGTGAGGACCGTCTTGTCATAGGCGTTGGAACCATCGGCAAGGGCATAAAAATTGATGGAAATGGCTATGGTCCAGACAAGAATTTCACTATAGAGCATACGGATGCCAAAGATCAGGCGAATGGGAAAATCCAGCAAAAATCCGGCATCAGCCACAGGCGTACAGAGAACAAAAAAGCTCCAGGTGAGTGCGGCGACAATACCGCCGGTCAAGATGCCATATTCATAGCTCAGATAACTGAAATACAGGACCAGTACGCTGAGAAGCAGCAGGAACTTGATCACAACTTTGCGGTGGGTCTCGATTTTATGGAGTTGTTTAATATCTATGGTCAATATTATAATCTAGGTTAATATTTTAAAATTTATTATTGTTCAATGGTCATGACGCCCTTTTCAAGGGCAGCAGTTTGCATGGCTTTTTGCAACTTTTCAAAGGCCCTGACTTCGATCTGACGTACCCGTTCACGGCTGATATTATATATTTTGCTCAGGTCTTCCAATGTGGACGGCTTGTCTTTCAGCCGCCGCTCGGTGAGGATATGCTGCTCACGCTCGTTCAGGTCTTTCATGGCATCGGCCATGAGGGCGCGGCGATTGGTCAGTTCCTCATCATTGGCATAGGCAGTTTCCTGATCAACAGCATCCTGATCTTCCAGCCAGTCCATCCATTCACCTTCGGAATCCGCCCGCATGGGGGCGTTGAGGGAGTGGTCGGCACCGGCCATGCGGCGGTTCATCTGAACCACCTCATTTTCACTCACATCCAGACGGGTGGCTATTTCGGTTACGTGATCGGGGTGCAGGTCGCCCTCTTCAATGGCTTTGATCTGTCCTTTTATGCGGCGCAGGTTGAAGAATAATTTTTTCTGGGCGGCAGTTGTACCAATTTTAACCAGTGACCATGACCGCAGGATATATTCCTGAATAGAGGCCTTGATCCACCACATGGCATAGGTGGCGAGGCGAAAGCCCCGGTCCGGATCAAAGCGTTTCACCGCCTGCATCATACCCACATTGCCTTCGGAAATCAGTTCACCTATGGGCAGGCCGTACCCCCGATAGCCCATGGCAATTTTTGCCACAAGACGCAGGTGGGAGGTGATCAGTTTATGGGCGGCGTCGCTGTCTTCATGTTCAACCCATGCTTTAGCCAGCATGAATTCCTCCTCAGGTTTCAACATGGGAAACTTGCGGATTTCCTGAAGGTATCTTGTCAGGCTGCCTTCCGGCGTGATTGCCGGGGTTAATTGTCTGGCCATTGAATCTCTCCACCTTTCGGTTGAATATACTTAAGTCTGGATTATAGCATATTATTATATAATATTCATCCCCTAGCTGTTTTCCAGGGCTGAAATAAGGCGTTTCATATCATTTGGCAATTCTGCCTCAAATTTCAAGTCCTCACCGGTGGTCGGATGTTTAAACCCGATCACATATGCGTGAAGGGCCTGTCTTTTAAAATCATTGATGGCCTGCTGGGCCTGATCAGAAAAATTCTTTGACTTCATGGGGCCGGATTTGCCGTAAAAGGGGTCGCCGACCAGCGGATGTCTGATATGGGACATATGGACGCGGACCTGATGGGTGCGTCCGGTTTCAAGGCGGCATTCCACAAGGCTCAAGCTGGGGGCCAGGCGTTTGAGGGCAGTGCCGCGATCAAATGTTTTTCGCTTTGGTTCCAGCCGCCGGATGACCCGGTAGTGGGTGATGGCGTCGCGGCCACGCTGACTTTCATAAGGGATGACAGTCATTTTCAGGCGATTACGCGAATCACGGCCAATTTTCTCATGAATAATGCCGGATGCCGGATTGGGTACGCCCCAGACAACCGCAAGGTAAGCCCGTTCCAGACTATGTTTGGCAAATTGTTTGGCCAGCTTTTGATGGGCGCGGTCGGTCTTGGCGGCGACCATCAGGCCGCTGGTATCCTTGTCGATGCGGTGGACAATCCCCGGCCGTTTGACGCCATTAATACCCGACAGGCTGTCGCCGCAGTGATAGATCAGGGCATTGACCAATGTCCCGTCCGGGTTACCGGGGGCGGGATGAACAACCATGCCGGCGGCTTTGTTTATAATGATCAGTTGATCATCCTCATAGACCACATCAAGGGGAATATCCTGTCCCAGGGGGTCCGGTACTGTTATGTCAGGAATTGTGAAAAATATCCGGTCTTGGTATTTGACCCGGTATGACGGGTCGTTTATGGTCTCGGTCAATTGGGAAGATTTGGCCCGGATAATTTTGACCTCGCCGTCGATGATCAGCTGCTTCAGCCGGGACCGGCTGATGTCACTGAGGGATTGGGCAAGAAATTTATCAAGGCGCAGGCCCTCGGCTTCTTCTTCCACCGTTAAATCGATGTTTATGTCATCTATATTGGAATTTTGTAACGTCATGACAGAAGAAGTGCCAAAAACCAGCCCCTTTCTCAAGTTTATTGTGATATTTATGGGAATTTTAATTGTTCTGGGCCTCACCGTAGTGGTCTGGAAGGTCATAGATTTGGCCAAACAGAGGGCCGCAAGGTTGGAAATGCAAGCCATGCAAAAAGAGCTGGTCACACAGCCGGAACAGGTACCGGATAAGGCTTTTGCCTTTGATGTGAGCTTGGAGTCGGGGGAGGTGATTCTGGAAACATCAGCGGCACCGGGAGGAATATGGATCAGGATAGGCCGGGACGGTAAAACCCGCCGGATCATCTACAAGGACTTCACGGGGAAAACCATTGGCCGGATAGGGGTAAAGCGTAACCATGAAGATGCTGTGTTTGTCAACTGAGCTGCAAGAGAAAATCCGCAGGAATTGTGTGAACAGCTATCCGTATGAGGCTTGTGGTTTGCTCATGGGGGGCGATGACGGGGCTGTGACAAAAATTATTGCCTCATCCAATCTGGCGGACCATCCGACGAAAAATTTTGAAATCAATCCGGCGCTTATTCTTCAGTATCAAAAAGAAAGCCGATTGGGTCATGACAGGATACTGGGCCATTATCATTCACACCCGGACGGGCAGGCGAACCCGTCTGCCCGGGATCAGGATAATAATCATGATACGGACCTGATCTGGGTGATTATTCAGGTTACGGGTGGAGTGGCACTTGGAATGAATGCTTTTGCCACTGATCCAAAATCCGGTCAGTTAACGGCTATTCCTTTACAGGCAGAGAAAATTTAACCAGACCCTTCATCTTATTGGGATCAATGGGAACGCCGCGTCGCAGGATGCTGATGCGCCCCTGACGGGCAAGATTCTTGGCCTGTTGCTTGACGGCCAGAAGATATTTTCGCCAGGCGTCCTTTGGGCTGTTTTCGCGGGCCCTGTCATCGGCAATCTCGATAGCGATGTCGCGCGGCGCCACCGGGGAACCGCGTTCCACAGCACTCATAATATAGAGGATGATCGGATCTTCCTCTTTTTCCGGATTTTCAATATCTTGTGTCATAGGGGGCATCTAACATGAAAAAGTGATAAGAGCCAGATAAAATCTTTAAATCCCCGCCTGATTTCCTATATAAAGATGAAATAACAGAAAAACACGGGAGGGATAATGCCGTTACTTTATATTCTCTGGGGCGTTTTGATCGGTATTGTTATGGCAGCCCCTCTGGGGCCGGTGAATTTGATCTGTATCCGCCGTACCCTGGCCTATAGCAGGCGTAACGGCTTTACGGTCGGTATGGGGGCGGCGGTGGCCGATACTATTTTTGGTGCCATTGCCGCTTTTGGCCTGTCGTCAGTGATGGGGATGCTGAAGCGGGTCAACGGCTGGTTTGAAATTATTGGCGGTATTATCCTGATTCTTGTCAGCCTTAACCTCTGGACCAAACATCCTCATCTGGCTGATGTGAAAGATACGGTCAGGGACCGGCTGAAAGGTGCGGTGGGGGCCTTTAGCCTGACGATGATGAATCCCATGACCATACTGGGCTTTGTCTTTCTGTTCGGGGCGCTGGGGCTTCAGAATATGGGGCAGGAGCCTTTACATGCGGTGGCAATCATTGTCGGTATCTTCCTTGGCTCAAGCCTGTGGTGGTTCACCATTACCGGCTGTGCGGGATATATGAGGGGGCGTCTGTCCGACGATCATCTGCTTAAAGTCAACCGGGTCTCGGCGATGATTGTGGCCCTGTGCGGTGTCTGGGCCCTGGCCAAAAACCTGATTTAATAGTCCACTTTACCATTGGCGATGAAAAAGCCATTGCGGAAGCCGGGTTTTTTATAGCGAAAATCCGTGCCGTCCGGGTTTTTTACCGTGCCGCCTGCGGCCTTGAGGACCGCGTGACCGGCCCCGGTATCCCATTCCATGGTTGGTCCAAAGCGGGGGTAGATGTCTGCTTCTCCCGCCGCCAGCAGGCAGAATTTCAATGAGCTGCCGGTTGAGACAATATGCGTAATGCCCAGCTTTTCGAGGAAGGCGTTGGTCTGGGCATCCCGGTGGGATTTACTGGCCACCGCAACTATTCCCGTATCAGGCACATTGCGGACTGCCATCATCTCTTCTGCTTCAATGTAACGACCATTCGTAATATTCATCTGAACGGCGGTAGCGGGATCTTTGGCGACAAACATCCGGCCAAGAGCCGGGGCGTAGACAATCCCGAAAGTGGGCTGGCCATTTTCAATCAGGGCGATATTAACCGTGAAATCGGTGCCTTTCCTGACGAATTCCTTGGTGCCGTCCAGCGGGTCCACCAGCCAGAATATATCCGCAACGTCCGGTACATTCCCGGCACTTGCCTGTTCCTCGGCAATGATCGGGATATTTGGCGCGATCCGGGCCAGATCCCGGAGAATAATGGTTTCGGCCGCCTGATCGGCTTCGGTTACCGGTGATTTGTCATCCTTGTAGATAACCTCAAAATCCTGAGCAAAAATTTCCATGATTTTACGGCCCGCCTCAAGGGTGGTTTCATATAAAGTCCCGGCAAGGAGAGGGTAATCGATTGTCTGGTCTGTCATGGCTATTTTCCTGTAAGGTTGTTTTTGCCAGAATGGTATTATATGTTCAAGCTATAAATAGCCACATATAAAAGAAAGACCCTGTTTATGGATGATATTGCGTTTTCGGCTTTGCTTTGTTCGCGCCTGTGCCATGACTTGATCAGTCCTGTGGGCGCCCTTGCCAATGGTCTGGAAATTCTGGGTGATGAAACGGATGAAATGATGCGCGCCGAGGTGGTGAAGCTTTTGGTCCAGAGCGCCGAGGTGACATCAGCCAAGCTTAAATTTTTCCGGCTGTCTTTTGGCGCCGCTGGCGGTTTTGGCGAAAAGGTTCCGCTCAGTGAGGCTGAAGATGCCATTCGCGGCCTGTATGGTGCCGGAAATATTAATCTGTCCTGGCAATCCAATGTGGGGGCAATGGACAGGGGTGCCATGAAGCTGATGATGAATATGGTATTGGTTGCCGGAGAAAGCCTGATCAGGGGCGGCAAGCTGCTTGTTGAAATCAGGGAGCAGTCCCCGGTAATGGATGTGACGGTGACTATTCACGGGGACAAGGTTATTTTTCAGGATGTTGTTCGCAGAACCATTTTGGGGGAAATTTCAGGGGATAATATCGAGGCAAAGTCTGCCCCTGCGTTTCTTGCCGCAAATATTGCGCAGAAACTTGGCAGCAGAATCACTTACATATCCCATAATGAGCAAAGTTTTTCACTTCAAATGACTTATGGGGACTGAAAATTTCTGTTTTGCAGGGTTCAGACAGACGAACTGAAACTTTTTATAATAAATTCTCAATCATTTTACAGCTTTTTACAGCTTTTTAACCTATTTACCTGATCTTGGGAAAGAGTGAAGGATTGCACCTGTTATTGTTGCATAGAAAAGGTTGAAAATTATGGATGATTTGCTAAACGAATTTCTGACGGAAACCAATGAAAGCATAGACGTTGTTGATGTAGAAATGGTGACGCTTGAACAGGACCCGACGAACAAACCTGTCCTGGATAATATTTTTCGTCTGGTTCATACCATTAAGGGAACCTGTGGGTTTCTGGGGTTGCCACGATTAGAGGCTGTGGCCCATGCCGGTGAAAATGTTCTGGGTAAATACCGCGACGGGGAATTGGTTGTGACGTCTGATTCTGTCACTTTGATTTTAGCAGCTATTGACCGGATCAAGGAAATCCTCGCCGGGCTGGAAGAAACCCAGGAAGAGCCGCAGGGTGATGATACTGCTATTATCAATCAACTGAATGAGGTTGCTTACGGTAAACCAATAGAAACGGCTGCCGCTGCTGAAGCGACTGACATCATAGAAATGCCTGAGATTACACCACAATCATCCGGTAATTTGCCCGGTCAGGTTTCTCTGGAGGAACTGGAAGCGGCTTTCGCGGCGGCTCCCGGTCCTGATGATGAGGATGAAGCAACCCCGGAAGAGGATAAGGTAAGCCTGTTGACGCGTATTGGGGGTGCGGATGCGGTTAAGGTCATTATCCATCTGTTTCACAATCGCATCCTTAGCGACATATCGGTGAAAAATTTAATGGAGGGGGTAAATACAAGAGAAAGCAAAGTGAAGATAGGGGACTTCTTCGTTGCTTGTCTCAGCGGAAAGTCAGAAAGCGGTCCGGGTATTTCTGCTGCTTTTGAGTCATTCATTTCACATGGCATGACAAAAAAGCAGAGTGAGACAATTCGCAAATTATTGGGGTCGGTACTGGAAGAAGTGGATCTGTCGCCTTTGGATGTGGAAGCGGTTTTGGGGGAATATGATGATTTTGCGGTTGCGATTCTCGATGAAGCCAATAAAAAAATAAAAGAACAGACTAAAAAAACTGACAAAGATGCAGCCACTGCGGGTGCAAAGACGGGGGATAAAAGTCTCGCCAATCAGAGTATTCGGGTGAGCGTTCAGGTTCTGGAAGATCTGATGACTATGGTCAGCGAACTGGTTTTGACCCGAAATCAACTTATGCAACTTCTTCGTCATAGTGATAACAGTGAATTTTCTATTCCTCTGCAGCGCCTTAGCCAATGTACGACGGAATTGCAGGAAGGAGTGATGAAAACCCGGATGCAGCCCGTGGGCAATGCCTGGGCCAAATTGCCCCGGATTATCCGTGATCTGCAATTGGAACTGAATAAGAAAATTGACCTTCAAATGATTGGCGCGGACACGGAACTTGACCGTCAGGTTCTGGAAATGATTAAAGACCCGCTGACCCATATGGTGCGCAATTCTGCTGATCATGGTATTGAAATGCCGGCAGACCGTCTTGCTGCCGGGAAAAAGGAAACCGGTGTTGTTCGTCTGAATGCCTTTCATGAAGGCGGGCATATTGTCATTGAAATTACCGATGATGGCGCTGGCCTTCCAGTTGAAAAGCTGAAAGCCAAGGCCTTGAAAAACGGGCTGGCAACGGAAGAAGAACTGAACGAGATGACCGATAACCAGATTCAGCGGTTTATCTTCCATCCCGGTTTCTCCACAGCAGAAAAGGTAACTGCGGTATCTGGCCGGGGGGTTGGCATGGATGTGGTTCGTACCAATATTGAAAAAATTGGTGGTACGGTTGATCTTAAATCTGTTGAGGGCAAAGGCACAAGCTTCAGTATTAAAATTCCGCTGACCCTGGCCATTGTTTCGGCTTTGATTGTCAAATGCCGGGAAGACAGGTTTGCCATTCCGCAAATCAGCGTTCTTGAGCTGGTCCGTACCTCCGCTGATTCCGAGCATACTATTGAGCATATTAATGATACGCCGGTGTTGCGGCTCAGGGACCGTCTTCTGCCGCTGGTCCGTCTGGATGAAATTCTTGGTATGTCTGACCCAGATGAAGAAGCAGAAAAAGGGGCCACCGTGAGACAGGAAGATTACATTGTCATCGTCCAGGTTGGTTCTTTCACTTTTGGCATTGTGGTTGATCAGGTGTTTGACACCGAAGAAATAGTGGTCAAGCCGGTAGCCCCTATCTTAAGGAATTTACCGACCTTTGCCGGCAATACCATTCTTGGTGATGGCAAGGTTATTATGATTCTTGATCCAAATGGCATTGCCAGTCAAATCAGCGACAGCACCAGCGACTCATCAGGTTTTGCCAGCGAAGAGGATGAGCATCTCACAGTAGAAGATGGCCGTGAAGCAATCCTTCTGTTCCGTGCCGGCAATGAAAATCGCCGTGCTGTTCCCCTGTCACTGGTTGCCCGTCTGGAGGAGATAGATGTTACAACCATTGAGACATCGGATGGCAAACCCGTGGTTCAGTATCGTGGCCAGTTAATGCCGTTGGTGACATTGGACAATACATATAAAATGATGGAAGAAGGCCGTCAGCCCATACTTGTTTTTATTGATGGTGACAAGAGTATGGGAATTATTGTGGATGAGATTATTGATATCCTTGAAGACGAGATCAATATTGAACTTTCTTCAACGATTGACGGTCAGATTGGGACATCTGTCATAAATGGCCATGCGACGGATATGATTGATGTGGCTTATTATATTGAAAAAACCCACGGGAAGTTAGGGTCTTCAAGTACGTCAGGCCATACGGGCTCGGGGTCGCGGCCCCATGTCCTGCTCATAGATGACAGTAAATTCTTCCTCAGTATGATAAAACCCATATTGTCCGCCGCAGGCTATAAAAATACAGCAGTGGACAGTGCGGCGGCGGCTCTGGCTCTTCGTGAGAAAGGGCATGATTATGATATTATTATCAGTGACATTGAGATGCCGGACATGGATGGCTTTAGTTTTGCGCAAGAAGTCCGTGATGGCGGTATCTGGCAGAAAACACCCATGATTGCCCTGTCTTCCCATCATACACAGAAAGATATTGCCCGGGGTCATGAAGTTGGGTTCGATGATTATGTTGTTAAGCTGGACCGGGATGCCCTGATGACAACCATCATGCAGCAGGTCGGCAAAAAACAGAATGCCGCGTAATTTTTTATAAAAGGTAGATGATATGGAAAACAAGAATAAAGATTTTGTGACGATACGGCTGGCAAATCAATTATGCGGAATTCCGATTCTGGATGTGCATGATGTTTTATCTGAGCAGAGTATTACGGCAGTGCCACTGGCTCCGCCGGCGGTTTCGGGTGTTCTGAACCTTCGAGGCCGCATTGTGACGGCCATAAACCTGAGAAAACGGCTGGGCCTGCCCGAGCAGGAAGCGGGTGGGGAAAACATGAGTATCGTTGTTGAATATCAGGGCGAACCCTATAGCCTTTTGATCGATTCTGTGGGGGATGTCCTGTCCTTTCCGGAAGACTCATTCGAGAATAATCCCGTAACACTGGATTCCTGCTGGCAAGAGGTGTCCAACGGCATTTTCCGCCTGAAGGGTGAATTACTGGTTATTCTTGATGTGGAAAAACTTCTTAATTTTGAAACAGGGCAATCTGCTGCGGCCTAAGTCGGGTGGCTTATATACGGTAAGATAATTACTCAGTCTGGAGATAAATAAAATGAAAACCTGTCTAGTTGTAGACGATTCAAAAGTGATCAGGAAAGTCGCACGGCGTATTCTGGAGGAACTTGATTTTGATATCCGTGAGGCCGTTGACGGTCAGGATGCGCTGGATTCATGCCATGATATGTTGCCGGATGTGGTTCTTCTGGATTGGAATATGCCGGTGATGAATGGTCTCGATTTTCTGAAGGCGTTGAGGGCTTCTGAAGGTGGTGACAAGCCCGTAGTTGTCTTCTGCACCACAGAAAATGATATGAGCCATATCAGCGCGGCAATCTCTGCCGGTGCGGACGAATATATTATGAAGCCCTTTGACCGGGAAATTATTGAATCGAAGTTTTCTCAGGTGGGATTAATTTAAATGCAGTCAAATTCTTTGCAGAACAAGGGCGGAATGGCACAGGTGACGAGAAGTGGTCAGTATAGAGTGATGGTTGTCGATGATTCCGCCGTTATAAGAGGGCTCATGTCCAAATGGCTTGAAGAAGACCCTGCCATTAAGATTGTTGGCACAGCGGGTAACGGGAAAATGGCGTTGGCCAGCATGGTGCGCTATGATCCGGAAATTATCATTCTTGATATTGAGATGCCGGTCATGGATGGGCTGACAGCCTTGCCGAAGTTTTTTGAAATCAATCCGAAAGTTAAGGTTATCATGGCGTCTACCCTGACAAGCCGCAATGCGGAAATCAGTATGCGGGCCTTGTCCATGGGAGCCTCTGATTATGTTTCCAAGCCGACAACTAACCGCGAAGTTGCCTCATCCACAAGCTTTCAGAAAGAAATTATCAGTAAGGTCATCAGTATCGCGGCAGCCAGTCGCTTAAGAAATAATGGTGAAGTCTTCAAAGGTACAGTCAGTCTGGTTGATAAACAGTTCACACCGGCTGGGCAGGTTAACAGAAGCATAGAAAAACGCAGGTTTTCAACCGGCAAATCCTCTATTCTGGCCATTGGCAGTTCCACTGGTGGGCCGCAGGCATTGCTGGAGGTTCTCCGCGACCTGGGGTCAGTGAATATACCGATTGTAATTACCCAGCATATGCCGCCAACATTCACGAAAATTCTGGCGAAACATCTGACCTCTGCAACTAATTTTGACTGTAAAGAGGCGGAAGACGGTGATTTGCTGGAAAATGGCAAGGTTTATCTGGCGCCCGGCGATCATCATCTGACGGTGGTTAAAAAAGCCGGGAAGAAAGTCATTGCCCTTAATCAGGATGCCCCGGAAAATTTTTGTCGTCCGTCTGTGGAACCCATGTTCAGGAGTTTGATAGATTTATATGGCGGTGAGGTGTTCGCTGTCATATTGACCGGGATGGGCCATGATGGTCTTGAGGCCAGTCGAAAATTGGTCGAAGCCGGCGGTAAATTGATTGCACAGGATGAAAAAACGAGCGTTGTCTGGGGAATGCCGGGGGCCGTATGTGAGGCGGGCCTCTGTAGTGGGATATATCCGCTAAATCAAATCGGATCGAAAATTAAAGAAAAATTGACAGGACTGGCATAATGAGAAAAGAAGATTTTGAGCTGCTCAGCAAGATACTGAAAGAAAGGTCCGGGCTGGTCCTGTCGGAGGATAAAGTTTATCTTCTGGAAAGCCGTCTGACCCCCATCGCCCGTAGAAAGGGTATGGAGACTTTGGATGATCTGATCAATGAAATCAGATTGCGCCGCAAGGAAGACCTGTTGCGGGAAATTRCCNSAYGYYMTNGASGAMSAATRWRWCNNKMWWWWKYCGGNWCAWYAMCMYSTTYRMCCWGWYCRSGRAASATSTTCTGCCGGCTCTACTGAAGTCCCGGGCGTCTTCCCGGCGAATTCGTATCTGGTGTGCAGCGGCATCAACCGGACAGGAGCCCTATTCACTGGCCATTATCCTGAAAGAAATGGCTGCGAAGTTAAGTGGCTGGAAAATAGAAATACTTGGCACGGATCTGACCCAGGAGGTTCTGGATAAGGCCAAGGCCGGAATCTATTCACAGTTCGAGGTTCAAAGGGGGCTGCCCATTAAACTATTGATGAAATATTTTACACAGGCCGGCGAGATGTGGCAGATTTCGGAGGATATCCGAAGAATGGTAACTTACAAACCGTTTAACCTGTTGGATAATTTTAGATCGCTTGGCACATTTGACGTGATTTTTTGCCGTAATGTTCTGATATATTTTCATCAGGATACAAAGAGCGACATTCTGGACCGTTTGCGGGGACAGTTATCACAGGATGGTACCCTGTTTCTTGGGGCGGCGGAAACCGTTCTCGGATTATCGGATAAATTCAAGCCGGTGCCGGGAAAACGCGGGATGTATAATACGGCTGATCATATGGCCCAGCTTCTTAAAGCAGGGTAACATATTATTACGCTTGGCCATGAAAATTTAAAAAGACCACTCCTGTGTAGGGAAGTGGTCTTTTTGTTTTGGTAAATCTAGAATTTACCGGAGATTTCCGAGGATGCTTCAGGCAACGGCACTATCATTATTTGTTTCCGGATCACGCAATACGTAACCCCGCCCCCAAACGGTTTCAATGTAATTCTCCCCACAAATTGCCATCAGTTTCTTGCGCAGTTTACAGATGAAGACATCAATGATCTTGAGTTCCGGCTCATCCATGCCGCCGTAAAGGTGATTGAGGAACATTTCTTTTGTCAGCGTCGTGCTTTTACGCAGGGAAAGCAGTTCCAGCATGGCATATTCCTTGCCGGTCAGATGGACCCGCTGATTATTGACATCCACTGTTTTCGTATCAAGGTTAACCGAGAGTTTGCCTGTGCGGATAATGGATTCTGCGTGGCCTTTGGATCGGCGTATAATGGCTTGTATCCGGGCCACCAGTTCTTCCTTGTAAAAGGGTTTTGTCAGATAGTCATCAGCACCATAGCCCAGCCCTTTAACCTTGTTTTCCAATTCACCCATGCCAGACAGGATAAGGATTGGTGTGGTCACTTTCGATAAGCGTAATTTTTTCAGAACATCATAGCCATGCATATCCGGTAAATTCAGGTCAAGCAGGATAATGTCATAATCATACAGCTTGCCTAAATCAATACCTTCTTCGCCAAGGTCCGTACAGTAGATATTAAAACCTTCTGCCGTTAACATCAATTCGATGCTTTTGGATGTGGAGGGATCGTCTTCTATGAGTAATACGCGCATTATTAAACCTCTTGCTTTTTTTAATTATTTAACGATAAATTTTTGTAGTTAACCATTTTCTGTTAACTATTATTAA
>NVTJ01000023.1 GCA_002401545.1 Alphaproteobacteria bacterium | reverse complement strand
CCAGCACCGCGCGGGGAAAACCGGAGGCTGATTCTGCGATCGCCCCCGCGAGCCTTTCCAGCGCATCGAGCCGCGCCGCCGCCACCGCGACACCATGTTCCACCATCCGGTCTTCCAGGGCATCAAGCCACGATGGGTCTGCCCCGCCATCGGCCAGAAGCCGGTTTCTTTCGCGCATTGCCCGCTCATAGGCATTGACCTGACGCATATGGCCGGAATGGAAATTGGCCACAATCCGGTCCAGAAACTGCCGGCGGCCCGAAGGGGCCTCAATGAATAAGCGATCCATCTGCGGGGTCAGCCACGCCACCTGTAAAATATCACCAAAAACAGCAGGGCTGGCACCATTTTCACCATCAATGCGCACTACCCGTTTATCTCTCTGCCCGCCTTCACCGGCCTCAACATCCCCCAGACCTGTTCCCAGATTCACGGTGCCGTCCGGTGTTTCCAGCCGCGCTGCCACGGCCCAGTTATAACGACGGTCCGCCAGACGGCCCACATCCGACAGCCGACAACCCCGAAGGCCGCGACCGGGTGATAAAAAGGACAAGGCTTCAAGAATATTGGTTTTTCCGGCACCGTTTGGTCCTGTGAGCACAACGGACCGTGCTTGCGGTTCCAGCATCATACGGCGGTAAGACCTGAAATCCGTCAGATGCAGTCGCCCCACGTAAAGATCAGGCTCCCGAAAGGATGCCTCCTTTATCTTCGCGGCCAGAATCGAAACGGATGCCCTGTGATCCTCCGGCAGGTCACGGGGTTCTATTTTTTTGAACTGTGTCAGAACGGGTCCTTAAACGCGCATTGGCATCAAGACATAAAGCGCGCCATCATCGGTCAAATCCCTCAAAATAGTCGGTGCCGTGGAATCCGCCAGCACCGCCTGCACAAGATCACCTTCGATCTGGCTCAGGATATCCAGCAGATAACGGGAGTTAAATCCGATTTCCATGTCGTCGGCGCTATAGGTGACGGCCAATTCTTCCTTGGCGGTTCCCTGCTCCGGGCTGTTAACCGAAAGCTTCAGGTTACCATTACTCAGGGACAATTTAATGGACCGGGTTTTTTCCGTGGAAATGGTTGAAACCCGGTCAACGGCTTCGGCAAACTGCCGACTGTCGATTTCCATTATCCTGTCATTACCCTCGGGGATCACCCGGCTGTAGTCCGGGAAAGTTCCATCAATCAATTTGGAGGTAAGTATAATATCGGCAAAAACAAAGCGGATTTTTGTTTCGGACAGCGACACCTTGATGTCACCCTCATATTCATCCACCAGCTTGCGCAATTCCCCCACGGTCTTGCGCGGCACAATCACGCCGGGCATATCGCTCAGACCCTCCGGCTGCGCCATATCAAACCGTGCCAGACGATGGCCATCCGTCGCCACCCCCCGGAGTACGGCATTGCCCTCATCATCCGTCGCCACATGCAGGTATATACCATTAAGATAATAGCGGGTTTCCTCGGTGGAAACCGCAAAACGCGTTTTGTCTATAAGCCGTTTCAGGTTGGCGGCGGGCACCTCAAAAACATGGGGCAGATCGTCTTCGGACATGACCGGAAAATCTTCCTTCGGCAGACAGGACAGGGTGAAACGGGACCGGCCAGAGCTTATGATCAGCCTTTCCCCGTCCCCGTCACAGGACAGTTCCACCTGGGCACCGTCCGGTAATTTCCGCACAATATCATAGAGGGTATGCGCCGGGGCGGTAATGCCGCCGGTCATGCCAATTTCCGCCGCAACCTCCTCTGAAATAGCCAGATCAAGATCTGTCGCCGCCAAATTCAGGTGGCCGCCCTCACATTCCAGTAAAACATTGGATAAAATCGGGATGGTATTGCGTTTTTCCACAACAGACTGGATGTGACCCAGCGATTTTAATAACGCACTTCGTTCAATATTAAGCTTCATATTCTATTCGCGATTCTCATCTACAGGTTTAACTGTTGACCTGATCTGTTTCAGGCCAAATCCTTGATCAGAGACTAGCATATTGACCCGTGTGTTCAAAGGTTTTTTTGGGGGATTTCCACCGAGTCGCCGGGCAGGTATTCCGGGGCGGAAAAATACTGAAACTCAAGTACCGAAAATACGTTCCAGATGCTGAATATCCTCTTCCAGAACGCTGTCTGTCAGACGCAGTTCATCAATCCTCTTTACCGCATGCATGACGGTGGTATGGTCCCGTCCGCCAAATTTCCGGCCAATGACCGGCAGGGATTTTGCCGTCAGCTGTTTCGATAAATACATCGCCACCTGACGGGGACGTGCCACCGCCCGCGCCCGCCGCGATGACAACAAGTCGGACAGACGGATATTGAAATAATCCGCCACCCGGCGCTGAATTTCATCAATATTGACCCGGCGCACATTGGCCCGCAGCAGATCCTGCAACACCTCCTGGGTCATTTCCAGCGTCACCTCGCGGCCAATGAGGGTGGCATGGGCAATCATGCGGTTAAGTGCCCCTTCCAGCTCGCGCACGTTAGAGGTGATCCGCCGGGCAAGAAATTCCAGCACCGACAGGCTGATCTCCACTTCGGGCACCTTGTTGGCCTTCTGCTGAAGGATGCCAAGACGAAGTTCATATTCGGTGGGATGAATATCCGCCACCAGCCCCCAGCCCAGACGGGAGCGGATGCGCTCCTCTATCCCTTCCATATTGGTCGGTGAACGGTCGGCGGAAATAACCACCTGCCGGCTATGGTCAATCAGGGTATTGAAGGTGTGAAAAAATTCTTCCTGCGTGGATTGTTTGTTGGCAATGAATTGCAGGTCATCAATCATCAGAAGATCCACAGAACGGAATTTCTGCTTGAAAGACATGGTGTCTTTATAGCGAATGGAGGTGATGAACTGATACATGAATTGTTCGGCAGACAGATAAACCACCCGGCGCTCCGGAAATTTTTCCCGGTTGGCCCAGGCGATGGCATGCATCAGGTGGGTCTTGCCAAGACCAACACCGCTATGGAGGAACAGCGGGTTGAAATGCACTTCCTTGTTTTCCGCCACCCGGCGGGCCGCCGCATAGGCCAGTTCATTGGACTTGCCGACAACAAAACTCTCAAAGGTAAAGCGCGGATCCAGCGGCGCGCCGAATTCACTGGTCTTTACGGTAATGATCTCAGGCTTTTGAGCCTTGAGCGGCAAGGCAGGAACATCTTCTGCGCGCTCAGAATTTTCTCTGACAGAACCGGACAGGACCACGAAATTGATATCGGAGACAGAGGAGTTTTCCGCCTGCCAGGCGCATCTGATCCGTTCACCAAAATTGGATTCCAGCCAGTTGCGCATAAAGCGCGTCGGCGTTGCCATGACCGCACAGCCATCCTCAATATTCACCAACGCCAGCGGCTTGAACCAGCTATTGAAAATATTGTCATCAAATTCCGACCTCAGCCTGCCCAGAACTCTTGACCATTCTGCTTCCATGCCCGTTGCCATGGCCTCTGCTTGCGGTGCTGTCATTCTATTCACTGTCTTTAACGTTCCCTATTTCCAACCCATATATTCTGGCCATATATTCTGGCCATATATTTTTGGCCATAATATTCTAGTTCTGCCTCCACGGCAGCCCGGATGCCTTCCAGCCGCCTGTCTGTCCCCTATGTCCCGCATCATCGAGGTCACCCTCAAAGCCCCCCAGAATATTGAAACAATTTTCATATCCTGCCTCTGTCATCGCCGCCGCCGCCGCCCGGGAACGAACCCCGGACCGGCAGAGGAAATAAAGCGGGCTGTCCCGGGAAATGTCCCCGGCAGCGACCATATCTCTAAAGGCCGGATTAATTTCCATATGAGGAAAAACCTGCCAACTGACAAGCAGCGGTGACTTGCCCGTCCCCGACAGGTCACAGATACCGACAAAGGTCCATTCGGCCTGCGTACGCACATCTATCAGAACAGATTTCTGATCCTGCGCCAGAGCCGCCCAGACTTCCTCAACCGTGACATCGGCCTTATAACTCATTTACTTTTTCCTCAAAACACAAAGCAAAACGCCCTTGTCTGCAACCCATCCATCACAGAGCATATGTTAAATTATAGAAGGTATCTCCACCCGGAGACGGTTCGAACATAAACAATGAAACGCTCAGGCCGAAAGACGGTGGCCTGAATTTTTTTACCGATTATAATGCCGTTTCATCCCCTTATGACCGACATACAGCCTACAGCCCAGGCAAATTTCTGGCAACCGCCGAAGCCGAAAATAATCACAATTTATGGTCTGGATATGGCTTGACTTAGGTGTAATATACCACATCTTGTATGTGGTAATATTATCACATATGGACGCAGGAGCCGGGGTGCAGAATTCCGCCACCGGCTGGTTCATTTTGGCACAGAAAAAGCAAAAGCGGTCAGGATTCCGCCTTTAGAGAATGATAATATGGGGGACTCGCCGGATTTGTTCAGGCGACTCGGAGAATTCAGGCAGAAACAGAAAGCGCCTTCACCCGTTTCGCCAGACGGGAAACTTTACGGGATGCGGTCTTTTTATGTAAAACACCTTTGGTCACACCGCGCATCAGTTCGGGCTGGGCCGCCTTCAGGGCCACCCGGGCTTCTTCGGCGTTACCGCTTTCCAGAGCCAGTTCAACTTTTTTAACAAATGTGCGAATTCGGCTTTTGCGGGATTTATTAACTTCGGCGCGCCGGGCGTTGGCACGAATTCTTTTCTTAGCCTGTAACAAATTAGCCATCAGGGGTGCTGTCTTTCCTTGTATAAAATCCCTGCTCTCTACTGATTGTAATATTCAGGAGAATCAGGGACTTTTAATTTTTTTGATCCAATTTCAAGTGCTGGCTTATAAACATGCCAAACAGGTTGGTCAAGCGCACTTTTCAAGATATTGCCCTAAAAAGCAGATCAGAACCCGTTGTGACCCTATTTATGCCTGAATTTCGCCGTTCTTTTCTCGGCAAAGGCCGCCATGCCTTCTTTCTGATCCTCTGTGGCAAACAGGGAATGAAAAACCCGGCGTTCAAACATCACCCCTTGCGCCAGCGTAGTTTCATAGGCTTTATTGACACATTCCTTGGCGATCATCACCGAGGGCAGGGAAAGATCGGCGATCTTGCGCGCCACCTTCAGGGCCTCATCCACAAGGTCATCCACCGGAATCACCCGGCTGACCAGACCAGCCCGTTCGGCTTCCTCCGCATCCATCATCCGTCCCGTCAGCACCATCTCCATGGCTTTTGACTTGCCGACAAAGCGGGTCAGCCGCTGGGTTCCCCCGGCACCGGGGATAACCCCCAGCTTGATCTCCGGCTGGCCAAATTTGGCATTATCCGCCGCCAGGATAAAATCACACATCATGGCAAGCTCACAGCCGCCGCCAAGGGCATATCCGGCCACCGCCGCGATAATCGGCTTGCGACAGCGCGAGGCTTCTTCCCAGTTGGCGGTGATAAAGTCATTCATATAGGCATCCATATAGGTGATGGACTGCATTTCCTTGATATCGGCTCCGGCGGCAAAGGCCTTGGAACTTCCGGTAAGGACGATACAGCGGATATTATCATCCGCTTCAAAAGCGCGAAGCGCCTGCGTTACCTCATCCATAAGCTGCCCGTTCAGGGCATTCATCGCCTCGGGCCGGTTCAGGGTGATCAAGCCAACAGGCTCTTTGTTATCAACCAAAATCATCTTATAGGACATGTGTTTTCTCCTTGGTTTACACAACGGTATTATAGAGACCTGTCTTTATTCGGGATTGAGCGAAAAGTAAATAACAGTCTTTTGCGAAGGCTCTTTTATTTCCCTGATTTTAAGGATCAGCATCTCCCCGTCGCGCCGTGCCATAAGGCATAAAGCGGACATGCCGTCACAATTTTCTGACTTTTCTGACTTTTCTGCCACTGGCACCCAGGACAAAGACGGCAGCACCACCCGGTAATAATCAAGCACCTGCGCCGCCCTCTGTGGGCCAGAAGCCCGGACCTCGATAATCCGGCCCTGCGGCGTATCAAAAACCATGCGGCTGCCGTCCTCTTCCACAAAACCCTTCATCAGCGGAATATCAAGATCAGACAGCAACGGCGTCTGTGTGGTTTGTGCCGACAGATTTCCCCCTGAAAAAAGGATGAGCAGCGATAATAAAACGGTTTTTACCTGTAACATAAGATCAGAATAACTAATCCTGACAGGATGGACAATAAAATGTCGACCGGCCACTTTGGATGACCCGCTCAATTTTGCTGTCACAGGAGGCATTCGAACAGTCTTCGCCCGCCCGCCCGTAAACCCTGAATTCATGCTGGAAATATCCCAGTTCTCCATCCGGATGCGCGTAATCCTTCAAGGTTGAGCCTCCGGCCTCTATGGCCCGCCGGAGAACATCCCGGATAACGGGGACCATTTTCTCCACCTCATCCCCCCTAAGATCACAAGCCTTTTTTTCCGGTGAAATACCCGCCAGAAACAGTGCCTCACAAACATATATATTGCCAAGTCCCGCAACGACTCGCTGATCCAGCAGGATTGTTTTAACCGGAGAGCGACGTTTTTCGATCTTCCCCATGAGATATGCGGCATTGAATTCATTGCCCAAAGGCTCCGGCCCCATATGACGGAATAAGGCGTGTTGCTCCAGCTCTTCTGTCCGGCATAATGTCATCAGGCCAAAGCGGCGCGGATCATTAAAAATTACCAGATCATGACGGTCCGTCTCCAATATAATATGATCATGCTTTTCAAACCTGTCGGGCGTCTCCCGGTCCTTGGCCACGACCAGAGTCATCTTGCCGGACATGCCCAGATGACATATCAAAATTTCCTGGCCGTCCAGATGAAGCAGCAGATATTTGGCCCGGCGGGTGATGCGCTCAATCCTGCGGCCAGTGAGCCGTTCGGCAAAATTATCCGGCAGGGGAATGCGAAGCTTGTCCCGTCTCTGAATCACCCGGAAAAGACGGCGGCCTTCCAGCAGGGGGATGATGCCATTCTTCACGGTTTCAACTTCGGGCAGTTCAGGCATGGATTTTCTCTTTTTTATCTGATGGAGGGAACTATCGTTCGCTATTCGCTCACTACTTGAGTTCCCCCCGCGCTCGCGCGCTCCCCCCTTATTACAACCTTATCCGGGGAAAATTACAACCTTATCCGAATAAAACTCCAATCCGAAGACCATCAGGTCTAAGGCAAGGCCAAAGGCCGCCCGGAGCTTAA
The DNA here is from genome assembly GCA_002401545.1 of Alphaproteobacteria bacterium. Taxonomy (GTDB): domain Bacteria; phylum Pseudomonadota; class Alphaproteobacteria; order Sphingomonadales; family Emcibacteraceae; genus Paremcibacter. Next base: position 20,762 of record NVTJ01000023.1, on the reverse strand, counting down.
GCGTAGGAGGGGGAGTGCCCACGGCACGGGGGAGTATCCCCCATTAATAAAAAACTACGCGGGGGAGTATCCCCCATCAATAAAAAAACTGGTGCGCTGTGGTCTTGTGGTTTATGTTCCGGGCATGGTACAGGAAAACAAACAAAAAGACACATCGGAAACCACCCATTTTGGATTCAGGACCGTGGGTAAAGACTCCAAACAGGGTCTGGTTCGTAATGTATTTGACCGCGTTGCCCGGAAATACGATATCATGAATGATGTCATGAGTGGGGGGGTGCACCGCCTGTGGAAAAATGAAATGATCCGCGTTTTGCGGCCGGAACCGGGCATGAAACTTCTCGATATGGCGGGCGGGACCGGTGACATCGCCTTTCGTTTTCTTGAGGCGGCAAATAAACGTGCAATGGGGGAAGGCGAGCCTGCCAAAGTCACCGTTTGTGACATCAACGCCAACATGCTTGAAGTGGGGCGGGACCGGGGAATTGACCGGGGAATTCTGAAAAATATCGAATGGGTTTGCGGCAATGCGGAATGCCTGTCTTTTCCCGATGACAGTTTTGATGCCTATACGATCGCCTTTGGCATTCGCAACGTAACCAATATTGACAAGGCATTATCCGAAGCCCACCGCGTGCTGAAACCGGGCGGGCGGTTCCTGTGCCTTGAATTCAGCAAGGTGGATATGCCCCTATTGGACAGGATATATGACAGCTACAGCTTTCATATTCTGCCGCGCTTTGGCCAGATGATCACGGGGGACCGAAGCTCATATGAATATCTGGTGGAAAGTATCCGCCAGTTCCCGTCGCAGGAAAATTTTAAAACTCTTGTTGAGGATGCCCGATTTGGGCGGGTCACTTACCGCAATATGACCGGCGGTGTTGTTGCCCTGCATTCAGGATGGAAAATCTGATATGCTGAAAAGCCTGCGCCATATGGCCCGGCTGATCCGGGTTGCCTTTGTGCTGTCGCGCCATGATGCTCTTATTGACCTGCTGTCCCTCTTTGGTGAGCAGCCTCGTGCCCTGACCCGGCTTCGCAAATTGCGAAAATCCAAAAATAATCTGGTGGAGGCCTTTCAGTTTCTGGGGCCAAGCTTTATCAAAATCGGGCAGGCCATGTCCACCCGTCCCGATATTGTCGGACCGGATGTCGCCCTTGACCTCATGCGGCTGCAGGATAAAGTCCCGCCTTTCCCCGGCGACGAAGCCATCCGCATCATTGAACAGGAACTGAACCGCCCCTTAAACCAGTTATTCACCGATTTTGACAGTAATCCGGTCGCCGCCGCCTCCATCGCCCAGGTTCATTTTGCCACCACGATGGACGGGCGGTCCGTGGCGGTCAAAGTCCTGCGCCCCGGCATTGAAAAAGCCTTTAGCCGCGATCTGGAAAGCTTCCTGTGGCTGGCGCGGATAGTGGAACGCTTTTCGGCCAAAGCGCGACGCCTGAAACCCACAGCGGTGGTGGAAACCATTTCTGAAACCATCACCCTTGAGCTGGACCTGCGTTACGAGGCCGCCGCCGCATCCGAACTGAAAGACAATAGCGCGGGCAATGATAATTATGCGGTGCCGGATGTGGACTGGGACCTTACCAGCCGCCGTGTGCTTTGCACCAGCCTGGTGGAGGGTATTCCCTTTGCCAAAAAGCAAGAAATGGTCAAGGCCGGATATGATCTGCGGAAGATTGCCGAGGGTCTGGTGCATAGTTTTCTCACTCAGGCCCTGGGTGACGGCTTTTTCCATGCCGACCTGCATCAGGGTAACCTGTTTGCCCGGCCGGACAATAAAATCACCGCCATTGATTTTGGCATCATGGGCCGCATTGACAAAAAAACCCGCCGCTGTCTCGCCGAAATTCTCTATGGCTTTATCACTCAGGATTATGACCTGATCGCCAAAGCCCATTTCGATATCGGTTATGTGCCCGAAGACCAGTCGCTGGAAAAATTCAAACAGGCCATCCGCGCCATTGGCGCCCCCATCGCCGGCAAGCCGGTCAAGGATATTTCCGTGGGAAACTTGCTGGCCCAGCTTTTTGAAACCACCGAAACTTTCAATATGCAGACCCAGCCCCAGCTTATCCTGTTACAAAAAACCATGGTCACGGTGGAAGGGGTGGCGCTTGATCTCTATCCGGACATTAATATGTGGGAAGCCTCCCGCCCGATCATAGAAAAATGGATGCTGGATAATCTTGGCCCACAGGCCAAAATCCGTGATTTTGCCGAAACGACACTCCACATGCTGAACCGAATCCCCAAAATCGCCGATGATCTGGAAGTGCTGGCAAATGCCGCCCGAAAAATACAGGCGGCCCAGGGACAAACCCCGCGCCACAGTGCCCTGAAATTATTCCTCTATGGTCTTGCGGGCGGCATGGCAGGCAGCCTGATACTTTATTATTCACTTAATTAACAGTATTTTCTGGTGGTTTACTTGATTTTACCACTTTTTATTCCTACATTGATTTCATGACCTTAGATTCTCATAGTCCTGTGGACGGAAAACGCCTGTTGCTGATCATTGGCGGCGGCATTGCGGCCTATAAATGTCTTGATCTGATCCGCCGTCTGCGGGAACGGGGCATGACGGTACGCGTTATCCTCACCAAAAGCGGCGAGCAATTTGTCACCCCCCTGTCCCTCAGTGCGCTCAGCGGTGAAAAAACTTACACCGACCTCTTCTCGCTCACCGATGAAGTGGAAATGGGCCATATCCGCCTGTCACGGGAAGCTGACCTCATACTGGTTGCCCCGGCCACCGCAGATATGATGGCCAAAATGGTAGCGGGACTTGCCGATAATCTGGCGACCACGACCCTGCTGGCCACGGACAAGCCAGTGATGATCGCCCCCAGCATGAATTCCCGGATGTGGCACCACGGGGCGACCATGCGGAATTTTGCTCAGCTCGTTCAGGATGGTGTTCATGTCATTCCCTCCACCAGCGGCAGTCTGGCTTGCGGTGAAGTGGGCGCGGGGCGGCTGGCGGAAGTGGATGACATGGTGACCGCACTGGAAAATTTCTTTGCCCCCACAGGTCCACTTGCGGGAAAACATGTGATTGTCACAGCGGGGCCCACCTATGAGGCCATTGATCCGGTGCGCTATATGGCCAACCGCTCATCGGGCAAACAGGGATATGCCATCGCCCGTGCCTTGCGTGATCTAGGGGCAAGGGTAAGTCTGATATCCGGCCCCACCCGTCTTGATGACCCCCACGGCGTGGCCGTGGTGAATATCGAATCAGCGCGGGAAATGCAGACCGCCTGTCAGAATGCCCTGCCCGCAGATGTGGCGGTCTGTGTTGCGGCGGTGGCTGACTGGCGGATGGCATCAGAGGCACCGCAGAAGATCAAGAAACAGGGGGGTGAAATACCCGCGTTAAAAATGGTGGAAAACCCGGATATTCTGAAAATGCTCTCTTGCGCAGGGGATAACAGGCCATCCCTTGTGATCGGCTTTGCCGCCGAAACGGAAAATCTGCACGACAATGCCAAAGCCAAGTTGAAAAGCAAGGGCTGTGACTGGATTATTGCCAATGATGTCTCCCCCCGGGATGGTCAGTCTGTCATGGGCGGCGACCATAACCGGGTCAGTCTGATAACTGCATCAGGCACAGAAGACTGGGACAATGCCCATAAGGATGAGGTCGCCAGACGGCTGGCCAAAAAAATAGAACACTATTTCATAGAGCATCAGGGTTAAATAATGACAATAGTTGGATTTCAACAGCTGCCCCACGGGGAAGGGCTGAAACGACCGGAATATGAAACGGCAAACAGTGCGGGCATGGACCTTATGGCCGCCATTGAATATGGCGAAGAATTGATCCTTGAAGCGGGCGCACGGCTGTTGGTCCCCACCGGTTTTGCCATGGCTCTGCCGCAGGGATATGAAGCACAGGTGCGACCCCGCAGCGGCCTCGCGTGGAAGTATGGCGTCACCGTCCTCAACAGCCCCGGCACCATTGACGCCGATTACCGGGGGGAGGTTAAGGTGATCCTCATCAACCACGGCAAAGAAGATTTTATCATCACCCGGGGCATGAGAATCGCCCAAATGGTCATTGCTTCGGTGACGCAGACCGCTTGGGACGTTCGTGACAGCCTTGATAAGACCACCCGCGGGGCCGGGGGCTTTGGCTCCACGGGAACACAAAACTGATTTAAAGAGAAATCACATGTTTCGTTTAACCAAAAAAATGATTTATGCGCTGGAGGCGGTGGTCGATGTGGCCTATAATGGTCGCGCAGGACCGGTGCAGTCCCGGGACATCACCCGCCGTCAGGAAATTCCCCAGCGTTATCTGGAACAGGTCATGCAGCAACTGGTCCGGGCCGGTATATTAAAAGGTGTCAGGGGTCCCAGGGGCGGCTATAATCTGGCGCGGGAAAGACGGCGTATTTCCGTGGGCGAGATTGTACGGGTGATCAATGATGTGGACAGCTCAAAGGACCATAAAGCCACCATGTCCCAGTCCCCCATGGGCATAAAGGTGATCAATCCTTTGATTGAGGGCCTCAATGACAGTATCGTGGAAAAGCTTAACAATATTACCTTGCAGGATTTATGTCAGCAGGCCATGAGTGAGGGCGTCGAGACGGATAGTGCAAAAGACTTCACATTTACCATATAACCGCAGGAGAAATAACATGTCTGTAACCGAAACCGGCACCGAAGGCCGTGGCAGAATTTACGACAATATCATTGAAACGCTGGGCAATACGCCACTGGTCAGGATGAACCGGCTGGGCTGTGATCTTGGCGCAGAAATTCTGTTAAAGCTTGAATTTTTCAATCCACTGGCCTCGGTGAAGGACCGGATTGGTGCCGCCATGATTGCCGACCTTGAACGACAGGGGAAAATCAAGGAAAACACCATGATCATTGAGCCAACGTCGGGCAACACCGGTATTTCGCTGGCCTTTGTCTGTGCCGCAAAGGGCTATAACCTGACCCTTGTCATGCCGGAAAGCATGTCTCTGGAACGGCGCAAGATGCTGCTTATTCTGGGGGCCAAACTTGAACTTTCCCCGGCGGAACTGGGCATGAAAGGCGCTATTGCCCGGGCCGAAGAAATGGTTGCCGCCGCTGACGATGCGGTCATGCCGCAACAGTTTGCCAATCCCGCCAACCCGGCAATCCACGAGATTACCACCGCCAATGAAATCTGGAATGATACCAAAGGCGCGGTGGATGTCATTGTTTCCGGCGTTGGAACCGGCGGCACTATTACCGGCATTGGCCGGGCGCTGAAATCAAAAAAAGCCAGTCTTTATATGGTGGCGGTGGAGCCGGAAGACAGCCCCATCCTGTCCGGTGGTCAGCCCGGCCCCCATAAAATTCAGGGTATCGGTGCCGGATTTATCCCGGAAATTCTCGCCACTGAATATGTGGATGAGGTGCTGACCATTGGTAATGAAACCTCTTTTGAAACCGCGCGCCTTATCGCAAAATATGAAGGTATTCCGGTGGGGATTTCTTCAGGTGCTGCGGTTGCCGCCGCGCTGGAGCTTGCAGAACGGGATGATATGAAGGGCAAGCAGATTGTTGTCATCATCCCCTCTTTCGCCGAACGTTATTTGTCCACGGCAATGTTTGACGGGCTGTAAAACCATGGGAAAAGTAATTCTCAGAGTGCAGTCCACGGAATGCTCCCTGCCCCTTGAAGACCTGACCCCTGAACGCCTGTTGGCCGAGGCCCGCGCGGTGGGACTGGACGAATTTGCCGTCATGAGAAATGGCAAAGAAGTGGAAAACCCCGATGACTTTATGGTGCAGGACGGCGATCTGTTTGTCATCCTGCCTGCCGATTATGAGGATGTGGAAATCACGGTCGACGTTGCCAATGACATTAAATGATGACCAGCTTGACCGCTATGCCCGCCATATCATCCTGAAACAGGTGGGCGGTGCCGGACAGCAGAAATTGCTCTCCGCCCGCGTTCTGGTGATCGGCGCCGGGGGGCTGGGCAGTCCGCTGATTTTGTATCTGGCCGCCGCCGGGGTGGGCACCATCGGCATCATTGATGATGATGTGGTGGATCTAAGCAATCTGCAAAGACAGGTTCTTCATACCACGGATCAAATCGGAAATCTGAAAACCGACAGCGCAGGGGATATGATCAAGCAAATAAACCCGGACGTGAATATCATTGCGCATCCCTGCCGCCTGTCGGCGGAAAATGCCGAAAAGATTATCTCTGACTATGACATTATCGCCGATGGCTGTGATAATTTTGACACCAGATTCGTGGTCAATGATGCCTGCCTTAAGCTAAAAAAACCCCTTGTTTCAGCAGCCTTAAGCCAGTTTGACGGGCAGATCAGCACCTTTAAAGGCTACCTTGCGGATAAACCCTGTTACCGGTGCTTCATCCCCGCGCATCCGGGTAATGTGGGCAATTGCGCAGAGGCCGGAATATTGGGCGCGGTCGCGGGCGTACTTGGTACCATGCAGGCGGTGGAGGTTCTGAAAGAATTATTGGACCTGGGTGACAGTCTTGCCGGGAAACTGGTGCTTTATGATGCGCTGAGCGCCACCAGCCGAACCATAAAACTGCCCAAGGACCCGGGTTGTAAATTCTGCAATTAAACCCAGTCTTCCAGCACCCGGTCCGGCGGATTATGACCATCGGAAAAGGTCTTGATATTAATCAGAACCTTTTCACCCATGTCATTACGACCTTCCGTGGTCGCTGAACCCATATGGGGCAGGGCCACCACATTGGGCATTTCCAGCAGCCGGGGATTGACCGCCGGTTCATTTTCAAACACATCCAGCCCGGCTCCGGCCAGCTCACCCGCCCCCAACATACGTATCAGGGCATTCTCGTCAATCACTTCGCCGCGCGAGGTATTGATGACAAAGGCATGTTTCTGCATCAGTTTCAGCCGTCTGGCCGACAGCAGATGATAGGTGGCCGGTGTATGAGGACAATTAACGGAAATAATATCCATCCGCGCCAGCATCTGATCCAGACTTTCCCAATAGGTGGCTTCCAGTTCTTCCTCCATATCCGCATTGACCCGGTGACGGTTATGGTAATGAATAGACAGGCCAAACGCCTTGGCGCGACGGGCCACCGCCTGTCCAATACGGCCCATGCCAATGATACCCAGCCGTTTGCCCCAGATCCGTGAGCCGGTCATCCCGGTGGGCGACCAGCCGGACCATTCGCCGGATTGCAACAGCCGTTCGCCTTCAATCAGCCGGCGCGGCACTGCAAGAATAAGGGCCAGTGTCATATCGGCGGTATCCTCTGTCAGAACGCCCGGCGTATTGGTCACCGTAATACGGCGCTGACGGGCAGAGGCCAGATCAATATGATCCACCCCGGCACCGTAATTGGCAATCAGTTTCAAATTCTCTCCGGCCTGCGCCAGTATTCTGCCATCCAGCCGGTCCGTTACCGTAGGCACCAGAACATCTGCCTGGCGGACCGCATCGGCCATTTCAACCGCTGTAAAGGCGTGGTCATCCAGATTAAGACGGACATCAAATAATTCCATCATCCGCGTTTCAATAATGTCGGGTAATTTTCTGGTGACGATTACCAGTGGTTTCTTTGACGTCATTCAGAACTCCGCTTTTTATTATCATTGGACAGATAAAAAGGCTTGTGATCACCTTTTCATTCTTTATCATGTCTAGCAGAAGTAACCCGTAGATTCAAACATCTCAATCAATATTCAGGAGAAAAAGCCGAATGGCCACAGACCGCTTCATAAGTATGGTGATCAGCCTCGCGGTTCTTGTCCAGGCCGAATTTCCAGCGCAGGCCGAAGAAAAAACAACCCCGGGAGAGAGTGGCTATCCCGTTCCGCGCTATGTCTCTCTGGCCAGAAATACGGTCAATGTCAGAACCGGGCCGGACGGAAAATATCCCATAATATGGGTGTTTAAAAAAGCCGGACTTCCGGTCAAGGTAATTGCGGAATATAAAGACTGGCGCAAAATAGTCGATTCGGAAGGGGCCAAAGGCTGGATTTGGGGACCGCTGTTATCCAGCAAGCGAACCGGCCTGATCGTTGCCGAACAACAGGCTCTTTTGAAAGGCCCCGACAACAACCAACCGGTCGCGGTCATCGCCGAAGCCGGTGTCATTGGCCGCATCCGCACCTGTCAATATGGCTGGTGCGAGTTGGATGTTAATGGTTTTAAAGGCTGGCTGAAACAGATAACTTTCTGGGGAACGCTGGATAGAGAAACGCTGGATTAAATGTCTTCGACAACATGAATAATCACTTCGATCCGGGAAAATTTCTTGCCTCTGGGTGCGTTCGGCAACTTGTCAATATTTACCACCCCGTCCGGAATATCTTCCAGACAGCCTTCCTTTTCCATGAAATAATGATGATGGTCCGAAATATTGGTATCAAAATAAGTCCGGCCTGAACCCAGCACCACTTCCCGCAGAAGACCCGCATTGGTAAACTGGTGCAGGCTGTTATATATGGTGGCCAGAGAAATATTGATGTTGGCCCCCGTGGTTTCCCCATGAAGACTTTCCGCCGTCACATGGCGGTTGGGGCCTTCAAACAAAACTTTTGCCAAAGCCAGACGCTGACATGTGGGACGCAGGCCCACTTGCCTTAATTTTTGCAACGCCTGTGAATAGCGTCTTTTCTTGTCTTTGTCCGGCATTTCACATCCATCCGTTTATGATCCTACCATAGACCATATTTTCAAGAAAACAAATATCTGTCTCTATGGTCTGGGATCAGGACCTAATCCCCGGTTAATATGCGGTCAAACAATTGCTTGACTGTGGGGACAAAGCCATTGCTGAAAAAAGGATCAGAAGCAAAATTAAACGCCGAATGACCGGCAAACATCAGATTATTTTCCAACGCCCCCCCATGGGCAATATCCATCAGGGTTTTCTGAATGCAAAAACTGCGCGGATCGGCTCCCCGTCCGGTGGAATATTTCTTTTCCGGGAGCTGGGACCAGTTGGAAAATTTACACTGGCTGAGACAACCCATGCAGTCTTTCTGATCCTGGCGAATTTCCAGCGCATCATCCGGGGTCACAAACACCAATGTTCCGTCCGGTGTTTTCATGCCCTCGCAATAGCCATCCATAATCCAGGAATCCGCTTTTGGTTTATCTTCGGAATGGACAAAATATTTTCTCTTGCGCGCTTGAATTTCAGCCGAGAATTCTTCTGTCTGTTTGGCGCTGAAGCTCACCTGACGTTCGGAACGACTTTCAAGAGAACGCAGAAAACGGTTGCGCACCGCAGAGGCATAAAAGCCAGTGGGGCTGAAACGATGCAACAGAATATCACCTTCCTTCAGTTTGGTCAGGGCATCTTTCCATATCTGGGGGATCGGGCTTTCTCTGGTCAGCAAAGGCCTTGTACCATATTGAAAAGCCACCGGCCCGATTTCAGGGTTATTAATCCAATTCGCCCAGTCACGGAGATACCAGACCCCACCCGCCATGATAATGGGAACCTTATGCAGACCAAATTTATTCATCATCACCCGCAGGGCTGCCACCCGGGGATAGGGGTCTTGTGGTTCGCGGGGATCCTCCGCATTGGTCAGACCATTATGGCCCCCCGCCAGCCACGGGTCTTCATAAACCACGCTGCCCAGCCAGTTGCCATATTTTTTATAGGCCCGTTTCCAGAGAATGCCGAAAGCGCGGGCGGAAGAAATAATCGGATGATAAAATACTTCGTGTTTTGCCGCAATTTCGCTGAGCTTATAGGGCATACCCGCCCCACAGGTCACCCCGTGAATCAAACCTTTGGCTTTGGTCAAAACACCTTCAAGTATAGCCTCTGCCCCGCCCATTTCCCACAGGACATTGATATGAATACGGCCATTGCCGTTCGCCATATCATGAGCTTGCTCCACCTGTGTCACGCCACCATCGATCGCATAATCTATCAGTTCCTGATGGCGCTCTATTCGTGTTTTACCGTGATAAATCTGGGGAATGACATTCCCTTTGTCATCAAAACTGTCTGCATTGACACAGCTGACGGTTCCCACGCCCCCGGCCGCCGCCCACGCCCCGGCGCTCATGCCATTGGTTGCGGAAATCCCCTTGCCGCCTTCCACAAGCGGCATCACTTCTTTCCCTGACATAATTAACGGTTCTAGTAAACTCATAACTGTCTTACCCTACATAACAGCCAGTGTCCGTTTTCCGGCTTCTGCTAAAAACGGGCCGGATGTATCCTTTCTTATATGGGGTCCCCACCCCCCACTACAAGACAGCAATGCCATCCGGCCGATTATATAGTAAAGGGGAAATTATTCCTCTTCACCTTGTTTTTCCTGAAGATCCTCTCCGCTTTCCTGATCAACAGCGCGGCGGCTCAGGCGAACCTTGCCCCGGTCATCAACGGCCAGAACCTTGACCTTGATAATATCGCCTTCACTAAGCACATCGGTAACCTTGTTAACCCGGTGATTTTCCAGTTCACTGATATGAACCAGACCATCGCGACTGCCAAGGAAGTTAACAAAGGCACCGAAATCAACGGTCTTAACGACTTTACCTTCATAAATTTTACCAACTTCCGGCTCGGCAACGATGCCTTCAATCCATTTCAGAGCCGCTTCAATGGCCGACAGGTCAGAAGAGGATACCTTGATGGTGCCATCGTCTTCAATATCAACCTTGGCCCCGGTCACTTCACAGATTTCCCGGATCACCTTGCCACCGGTTCCGATCACTTCGCGGATTTTCTCACGATTGATCTGAATGGTTTCGATGCGCGGCGCATGCTCGCTCATTTCTTCACGGGCACCGGACAGGGCATTCTCCATCTCTTTCAAGATAAAGCTTCGGCCTTCCGCAGCCTGTTTCAGGGCAACATCCATGATTTCCCGGGTAATGCCGGTAATCTTGATGTCCATCTGTAATGAGGTCAGCCCTTCTGCTGTACCGGCCACTTTAAAGTCCATATCGCCCAGGTGATCTTCATCCCCCAGAATATCGGACAGAACCGCATAATCATCACCCTCTTTAATCAGGCCCATGGCAATACCGGAAACCGGACGTGTCAGCGGAACCCCCGCATCCATCAGGGCCAATGATCCGCCACATACAGACGCCATGGAGGACGAGCCGTTGGATTCAGTAATCTCGGACACCACGCGAATGGTATAGGGAAATTCATCATGATCCGGCAGAACCGCGCGCAGGGCACGCCAGGCCAGCTTGCCATGTCCGGTTTCCCGGCGGCTTGTGCCCATCATGCGACCAACTTCACCAACTGAATAGGGCGGGAAGTTATAATGCAGCATGAAGCGTTCTTTATAGGTTCCGGTCAGAGCGTCAATGAATTGCTCATCATCGCCGGTGCCCAGAGTGACCACGACAGTCGCCTGGGTTTCCCCCCGGGTGAACAGCGCCGACCCGTGGGTACGGGGCAGAATATTCACTTCGGATGAGATAGCGCGAACAGTATCCAGATCACGACCATCAATGCGTTTCCTGGTTTTAATAATGTCGCCGCGAACGATATCTTTTTCCAGATTTTTCAGCAGATCACCAACCACGCCGGCATTAATGTTTTCATCCGCTTCGGTAAGTTCGACAACAACCCGGTCCTTGATAGCGTGGAGTTGAGTGGAACGAACTTGTTTTACGGTTTCGCCGTAAGCGGCCCGCAGGTCTGCTTCGGCAAGGGTGGCAACTTTAGCCGCCAATTCGGAATGATCGACCGGCTCTGGCATTTCCATCGGCTCTTTCGCTGCCAGTTCCGCAAGCTCGATAATGGCATCAATAACCACCTGCATCTGCTCGTGACCGAACATGACCGCGCCAAGCATAATATCTTCAGAAAGCTCTTTGGCTTCTGATTCCACCATCAGCACCGCATCTCTTGTGCCAGCCACAACCAGATCAAGTTCGGATGTTTCCAGCTGTTCATAGGTGGGGTTCAGGATATATTCGCCATCAATATAACCCACGCGTGCCGCACCAATAGGGCCCATGAAAGGCAGACCGGAAAGGGTCAGGGCAGCACTCGTGCCAATCAATGCGGTAATATCCGGGTTATTTTCCAGATCATGAGACATCACAGTCGCGACAACCTGAGTTTCGTTTTTAAATCCTTTTACAAACAGAGGACGGATCGGGCGGTCAATCAGACGACAGGTTAATGTCTCTGCTTCGCCGGGGCGTCCTTCGCGCTTGAAAAAGCCGCCCGGTATTTTACCAGCGGAATAAGCACGTTCCTGATAATTCACAGTGAGCGGGAAAAAATCGATGCCCACTCTGGGGGTCTTGGCCGCCGTTACCGCTGTCAGACAGGATGTTTCGCCATATGTTACCATCACGGCACCATTTGCCTGACGGGCGATACGACCGGTTTCCAGAACCAATGTCCGGCCACCCCAATTAATTTCTTTCTTATGTATTTCAAACATATATTTTACCTTAAACTTTATTTCTATCCAGAGCTTTCAGACTCTGGGGTTTTCGGGCTCTGATCCGGGCCCATCCCAGACCAGAGCATATGGAAAACCTGTGCATAACCCCTATGGTCATGCCGTATTTTTCTATTATTTACGAAGACCAAGACGCTTGATCAATGACTGATAGCGTGCGTCATCTTTTGATTTCAGATAGCTCAGCAGACTGCGGCGCTTGTTAACAAGCATCAATAGACCGCGGCGTGAATGATTATCTTTTTTGTGAGTTTTAAAATGTTCCGTCAGATTGAGAATTCTGGTTGTCAGAATGGAAACCTGTACTTCCGGGGAACCGGTATCGCCGTCRCAAGTGGCAAATTCTTTAATCAGTTCCTGTTTTTTTTCAGCTGTAATCGACATCGAATACTCCTTATAAAAAATTAAATATTAAACACCCGCACCGGTTTTATGATCGTCGTTTCAGGGGTGATTTCAACATCACACAACGCCACAAGACGTGTGCCTGTCATCACCCTGATGATCCCCGGTTCCAGGTGATCTGAGACAGCAAGCTTTTGCCCATGGGACAATATTTTTGCCTGCTCTTCCGTAACGGCCAGTGCCAAGATGTCGTCCAGCACGGTCACCACGGGAAGAATCCATGTCTCAGGCGGCGCACTATGGCTTAATTCCTCAAGCTTTTCCAGTGAAATCGACAGCTTTAAATCAAAAGGTCCAACACGGGTTCGCCTCAGGGCTGAAACATAGCCGACAGTGCCGATTTTTACTGCCAGATCCCGTGCCAGAGACCGCACATAAGTGCCCTTGCCGCAAGTGGTTCTCAAGTTTGCCTGATGCCCGTCACAGGAGATGAGGTCAAGGCTGAAAATATCCACTTCCCGGGATTTTACTTTCACCTCTTCACCGGCCCGGGCAAGGTCATAAGCCCGCCTGCCACCAATTTTCACGGCGCTATAGATGGGAGGAACCTGTGTGATCCGGCCCATAAAGGCGGGCAGGGCGGCCCGGATATCGGCCTCTGTCGGGCGATGATCACTGGTGGCAATCACCTCACCTTCCCCGTCGTCGGTCGATCTGGCCTCACCAAAAGTCACGGTAAATTCATAGGTTTTCCGGGCGTCCATGATAAAAGGAATAGTTTTTGTCGCCTCGCCAAAAGCGATAGGCAGAATACCCGTGGCCAGCGGGTCGAGCGTGCCGCCATGACCAACCTTTTGGGCCTTGGTCAGCCAGCGGCATTTCCCCACCACTTGTGTTGAGCCCATATCAAGCGGTTTGTCAATGACAAGCCAGCCATTCAGCTTGATCCCTTTGCGCTTGCGGGCCAAAAATCAATCCTTGTCCATATCTTGGTCCATATCTTGGTCCAGGTCTTGAGCCACATGGGGGCTGTGGAGCAATTCTTCGATATGACCTGCCTCGCCAAAACTGCTGTCACTGGTGAATTTCAGGTTTGGCAGATATTTCATGGATACCATGCGCGACAGTTGGCCGCGAATATATTTACAGTTCCGGTTCAGGCCTTCCACAACATCTTTTTCATGGGTCCCGCCCAGCGGCATGACAAAAATAGTGGCGTGGCGAAGATCGGGGCTGCAACGAACCTCTGTCACGGTCACGGATATGCCCTCAAGGGAGGGATCACGAATTTCCCCACGGGAAAAAATTTCTGACAGGGCATGGCGAATATTTTCCCCGACCCGAAGAAGCCGGTGGCCGGAGCCACGGTCATCCTTGCCTTCACCTTGACGAGATCTGGACATGTTAAATCCTTGCCTTAACGGTTTAATCCAGTGACCGTTCTATTTCTTCGACAGAGTAACATTCAATGACATCCCCTTTTTTCAGATCGTTATAGCTGGCAAAATTCATGCCGCATTCAACGCCGGATGCCACTTCTTCCACATCATCCTTGAAACGACGCAACGACCCCAAATCACCTTCAAAGATCACCACATCATCCCGGAGAAGCCGGGCTTTGGCCCCTTTGCGCATGACACCCTCCAGCACCAGACAACCGGCGGCCTTGCCGGTTTTCCCGGCAGAGAAGATATCGAGGATTTCTGCGGAACCCAATATTGTTTCGCGCAATTCCGGTGCCAGCTTGCCAGACATGACCGCCTTGATGTCATCCACAAGATCATAAATCACTGAATAATAGCGGATTTCAACCCCTTCCTGACGGGCAAGATCGGCGGCCTTATGGCTGGCACGCACATTAAAGCCCAGGATTGGTGCCCCGGAGGCCGCTGCCAGCGTCACATCGGATTCTGAAATACCCCCCACTGCAGAATGAAGGATTTTCGCCTGAACCTCTTCGGTATTCATCGTCTCCAGCGCACCGGTGATGGCTTCCGAAGACCCCTGCACATCAGACTTGATCACCAATGGCACTATTTCCGCCTGCTTGGCACTCAGCTTTTCAAACATGGCCTCCAGCGTTGCTTTCGGCGCGGCTTCTTTTTCCAGTCTTTCCCGGTTTTTTCGGAATTCAGAGACTTCACGGGCTTTTGCTTCGGTATCAACCACGATGAAGCTGTCACCGGAACGCGGCATACCGTTCAGTCCCAATACTTCCACCGGCAAAGAGGGCCCGGCCTTTTTCACATTTTTGCCCCGGTCATTCAACAGAGCGCGAACCCGGCCCCATTCATTGCCACAGACAAAAATATCGCCGATGCGAAGTGTGCCGCGCTGAACCAATATTGTCGCCACGGAACCCTGACCTTTATCAAGGCGGGATTCAACCACAACCCCGTCAGCATTACGATCAGCATTGACTTTCAGGTCGAGCAATTCCGCCTGAAGCTGTATGGCCTCGGCCAGTTTGTCCATATTGGTGCCGTTCAGAGCGGAAACTTCTACATCCAGAATTTCGCCGCCCATGCTTTCCACAAAAACTTCATGCTGCAGAAGGTCCTGACGAACCTTGTCCGGGTTGGCCCCCGGCTTGTCAATTTTATTAATGGCCACAATGATCGGTACTTCTGCCGCCTTGGCATGACTGATGGCTTCAATTGTCTGGGGCATAATACCGTCATCCGCCGCCACCACAAGAATGACGATATCCGTGGCCCGTGCCCCGCGGGACCGCATAGCGGAAAAGGCCGCATGACCCGGCGTATCCAGAAACGTAACCTTCTCGCCGCTTTTCATGCGAACCTGATAGGAACCAATATGCTGGGTAATCCCCCCGGCCTCTCCGGTCACCACAGAAGATTTGCGAAAAGCATCAAGGATCGAGGTTTTGCCGTGGTCAACATGACCCATAACCGTCACCACCGGTGCGCGGGTTGTCAAATCAGTCTCATTATCTTCGGGGCCGGAAAGATCAATCTCCACATCCGACGCACTTATCCGTTTTACTTTATGGCCAAATTCCTCAACAATCAGCTCCGCCGTATCCTGATCAATCTCCTGATTGGCGGTGGCCATAACATCCATTTTCATGAGTACGCGAATCACATCAACCGTCTTTTCCGTCATCCGGTTAGACAATTCTGCCACGGTGATCATATCCGGAATGATTACCTCGCGGAAAATCTTTTGCTGAATGCCCTGACCACCTTTGCGCTTTTCCTTTGCCCGGGCGCGTTTCAGGGCCGCAAAACTGCGTTGACGCTCCCGTCCGCCGCCGGACAGGGCCTGGGTCACGGTAAGACGGCCTGTCCGCCGTACCGGTTCCCCCCGGCCACGGGATGTTTTTGGAGCCGGACGTTTTTCTTCTGCCGCTTTTGCCGGCGCCGTATATTTCTTCGCTGCCGGGGCCGGTTGATTTTTTGCTTTTTCCGCCGCGCTTTTTTCTTCCTGTTCGGCTTTTTCCTTCAGCCCGGCTTCAACTTTTTTCTTAACTTCCATATCAGCTTTGAATTTTGCATCATCGGTGGCGACTTTTTTCGCCGTCCTGGCATCAAGAACGGCTTTTTCCTTATCAGCTTCAGAGCGGGCGGCTTCCTCAACAGCCCGTCTTTTTGCGATTTCTGCTTCCTGGGCAGCATGTTTTTCAGATTCTATCTTCGCCAGTTCCAAAGCATGGGCCCGGGCCTTTAATTCGCCTTCCGTCAACTGACGGCCATCGGATCTGGCGGCGGATCTGGCGGTTTTTTTCTCCACCGGAGCCGAAGACAAGACTTTCTTTTTCTGAAAAGCCACAGATGGCGCCAGCGTTTCCGGCGGCGCAGCGGGGCTTTCCCCCGGTTTCAGCATTAATTTTTTCTTGCGCTGAACAACCACACCACCCGGTGCCCGCAGAACAGCCGACGTGGCAGTCGATGGCTTCAACTGCAATGTTTTCCTGCCCGAAACCGATAATGGTTTTTTTGTTTTATCGTCACTCATTCTATATTCGCCTTCAGTCCCTTAAATAACAAAGATTGTCATGCTTGGCTGTTATCGCATAACCACATCTTCATACCGGGAAAACTCATTCAAAAAGCTTTCCGTCATTCCACCAGACAACAATGCCACATGCACGGCATTGAATAAACCCAGAGTCTGTCCTAACTCATCGCGGGTGAACATATCAATCACCGGCAATTTTTCAAGCACATTCCCCAGACCGGAGCATATTTTACCACGGCCGCCCTCTGCGGCATCCTGCGCTGTGATCAGCGCCCGGCATTTACCCGCCTTTAATGCCGACCGTACTTTTTCAAATCCTGACACCAGTCGTCCGGCCCGATTGACCAGGCCCAGATAATTCAGGCATCTCTGCCGCAGCAGCCGCGCCACAAGGTCCGGCAGGTTATCATCCACAAAAATCTGCCGTTTTTCGCCCGCAACAGCCCCTTTATCCTGATCCGTGAGCATATTCACATCACCCGGTTTTCTGCCTGGTGAGGCCAAAACCTTATGGCCAAAACGAACAAATATANTTTTCTTCACCGCCCGTTCCAGCAAACTTCCCTGCGCCAGAACCCAACCGCCGCGCCCGGGCRGCTTTACCGCCACATCCGGGATCACATTACCCTGCGGGTCCACAACAAACCGGATCAGCTTATGGGTCGCATATGCTTCCCCCGTCACCAGACATTTTCTGGTTCTGATTTTTTTTGGGCGGATATTCTTTGACACGGGATATTCATCCGTTCCTGAATTTATTCTGTTTCCACCTTTTCTTCTTCTGCAACGTCTTCTGTTTCTTCGTCATCAAACCAGTGAGCGCGGGCCGCCATAATGATATCATTGGCCTCGCTCTCACTCAATCCGGTGCCGCGCAGGATACCATCTTCCTGACTGGTCAGTTCATCTGCGGCCAGATCACCAAGGTCATCCAGTGTCTTGATGCCGGCTTCACCCAATATCACCATCATTGCCGGGGTCAGTCCTTCTATGGCGGCAATCTCGTCAGAAACACCCAGTTCAACACGGGTTTTTTCAGATTCGACAGACTGCCGTTCCAGAGATTCACGGGCGCGGTTCTGCAACTCTGCCACCAGATCTTCGTCAAAACCCTCAATCCCCGCAAATTCCTCCGGCGCCACATAGGCCACCTCTTCCATATTACGGAAGCCCTCGGCCACCAGCAGCAGGGCCAGTGTCTCATCCACATCGAGCTGATCAACAAATAATTCTGTACGAATTTTATATTCTGCCTGACGTTTTTCCGATTCGGCGGCCTCGGTCATGATATCCACCTGCCATCCGCTCAACTGTGAGGCCAGACGCACATTCTGGCCCCGTCGGCCAATGGCAAGGCTGAGCTGATCTTCGGCCACAACCACATCAATGCGTTTTCTGTCTTCATCCAGAACCACCTTGGACACCTTTGCCGGAGCCAGGGAGCTGATGATCAGAGTTGCCGGATCCGCAGACCATTGAATGATGTCTATTTTCTCACCGGCCAGTTCATTAACCACCGCCTGAACCCGGCTGCCGCGCATACCGACACAGGCGCCAACGGGATCAATGGAACCATCCGAGCTGGTCACTGCAATCTTCGCCCGGCTCCCCGGATCACGGGCGACACCGACAATCTCGATAACACCGTCATAGATTTCCGGCACTTCCTGGGTGAACAGTCTGGCCATAAAATCGGGATGGGACCGGGACAGGAAGATTTGCGGTCCGCGAAGCTCCCGGCGCACATCGACGATATAGGCCCTGATCCGGTCACCGTTGCGCATATGTTCGCGGGGGATCATCTGGTCCCGGCGGATGATGGCCTCGGCCTGTCCCACATCAACGATCACATTGCCATATTCAACCCGTTTGACCACGCCATTGATGATTTCGCCGATGCGGTCCTGATATTCATCAAACTGGCGCTGGCGTTCCGCATCACGTACTTTCTGCACAATGACCTGCTTGGCGGTCTGGGCCGCAACCCGGCCAAAATCTATGGGCGGTAATTCATCGGCCAGAAGATCACCTATCTCGGCATTTTCCTTGAATTTCCCGGCTTCTTTCAACGTCAGCTCAGTGGCATGGTTTTCCACATGTTCCACAACTTCCAAAACCCGGTAGAGTTTAATATCGCCGTTTTTCCGATCAATATGGGCCTTGATTTCATTTTCTGCACCGTACCGTGACCGGGCCGCCTTCTGAATAGCCTCTTCCAAAGCCTCCAGAACAATTTCCTTGTCGATATTTTTTTCCCGCGCCACCGCATCAGCAATTTGCAGTAATTCAATCCTGTTCGCACTCACTGCCGTTGTCATAACCTTAAGCTCCAATTGATGCCTGTTTAAGCAATTCATCTGTCAATATAAGTTTTGACCGGTTGATATTATTGAAATCAATTTCAAAAATATCACCGTCCACTTCAATCCTGACCGCATCCCCGTTAATATCCAGTAATTTTCCCCGGTAACGCCGCCGGCCGTCTTCGGGAACCGACAATTCTATCCGGACATCATATCCGGCATAATTGGCAAAATCCTTGCGCCGGGTCAGGGGCCGGTCAATACCCGGCGTGCTGACCTCCAGCACATATTCCGCCGGGACCGGATCTTCAACATCCAGTATTACGGAAATTTCGCGGCTCAATTTTGCACAATCCTCAACCAGCATGGTGCCGTCTGGCCGTTCCGCCATGACCTGCAATGTCACCGCCGCCCCGGCCCGTGCCGAATTCTGCAGGGCAATGCGCACAACCTCATACCCCATTGCCTCGGCAACAGGGTCAATAATATTATGCAATAGTTTCATCTGTGATGACACTTTATTTCCACTCAGGCTTTCACCAATAAAAAAGCAGGCCAGTGAAACACTTGCCCGCACTTACAATTTTTTCAAGTGATTCGGTTGTTACATATATAGTCGAAAATCTGGGAACTTCAAGCGAATAGTCATTCCATTGCCACTATGTGCTGCGGGGACGGCGAATAAAACGCAGATAACTGCTTTTACGCCCCTGCGCCAGTGACTTGATTTCATACCGGCTGGCGGGCCAGTCATCAGGGCGGCGACGCCAGTCATCAGGGCTATCCGAAATCCAGATAAAGTCCGGATTTTCCAGCATGTGGGCCATGATCCAGCGGCAGTATTCCATATGGTCCGTGCCAATGCGAAGCTCGGCCCCGTCTTTAAGAATACGGGACAAAACCACGATATTACCGGCACTCACCATGCGGCGTTTATGGTGGCGGGCCTTGGGCCAGGGGTCGGGAAATAAAATAAAGCCCCGGCCAATGGACCTGTCCGGAAGACTGTCCATCAACAGCCGGGCATCATCTGTGAATATTCTCACATTGGCCAGATTTTCCTGATCCACCAGGTCCACCAGGCCGGAAACCCCGTTCAAGAAAGGTTCGCAGCCGATCATGCCAATATCCGGATGAGTTTTTGCCTGCGCCGCCAGATGCTCGCCCTTGCCAAAACCGATCTCCAGCCAATGGTCTTTCAGGGAAAGGTCAAAATGACTTTCCGGAGCCGCCGATGGCCCCTGAGCGGACAGGGTTATTTCAATTTTTGGCAGCCATTCGTCAAGCCGGGCCTGGCGGGCTTTGGTGAGGGCAGGACCCTGCCGACGACCATAAACCCGGCTGCCCCTGATTTTTTCAAGATCGCGCATCAGACTCAGAAGTGGCTTTTCAGGCGATCCACCATATCCAGTTTCTCCCACGAGAAACCGCCATCAGATTCCGGGGCACGGCCAAAGTGACCGTAAGCGGCCGTCCGCTCATAAATGGGCCGGTTCAAATTCAGATGTTCCCGGATACCGCGGGGACTCAAATCCATAAGTTCAAACAGGGCTTTTTCAAGACGAACCGGATCAACATTACCCGTATTGTGAAAATCCACATATAATGACAAGGGGTGTGACACACCAATGGCATAGGCCAATTGAATGGTGCACCGGCTGGCCAGACCCGCCGCCACCACATTTTTAGCCAGATAACGCGCG
>NVTJ01000022.1 GCA_002401545.1 Alphaproteobacteria bacterium | reverse complement strand
GGGCCAAGGTGAAACGGACGGTTTTTATAGGAAAAAAGGCGCATGGGACTATCCGCTGTGGAGGCTCTGAGGCATGTTAACTCAATATAGTTGAAGTTTCAAGTATAATCAGAGAATTATCCTGACACTCTAAGAATGGTTTTACCCATATTTTTACCGCTTTCCAGAAACGTATGGGCTTTTGCGGCGTCCTTGAGGGCAAATATTTTACTGATAACCGGTTTTATTTTTCCCTGTTCAATGAGCGGCCAGACGTTGGTTTTAAGATTTTGTGCAATATCTGCTTTGAATTCTGTTTCCCGTGCCCGCAGGGTGGACCCGGTAAAAGTCAGGCGTTTTAACATGATGGGCAGGATATTGGCTTTGATTTTCGGACCGCGCAGGACTGCAATCATGACGATGCGGCCTTCAACGGCCATAACCATAAAATTCCGTTTCATATAGTCGCCGGCGATCATATCCAGCAGAACGTCAACCCCTTTGCCACCGGTGAAGGATTTCACTTCCTCGGCAAAGTCCTGACTTTTGTAATTTATGGACAGATCTGCGCCCAGTTCTGCGCAGAAAGCCGCTTTTTCATCGGAACCGGATGTGGTGATGACGGTGGCGCCAAATGCTTTGGCCATTTGAATGGCCGTTGTGCCAATGCCGGAAGTACCGCCGTGAACCATGAAGACTTCCCCTTTTTTCAAAGCGCCACGGTCAAAGACATTGGACCAGACCGTAAAAAATGTCTCCGGCAGGGCGGCGGCTTCTATCATGTCAAGCCCTTGTGGAACAGGCAGGCATTGGGTCGCCGGAACGGTACAATATTCTGCGTAGCCCCCGCCGGCCACCAATCCACAGATTTTATCCCCTATGGCCCAGCCTGAAACCTCTGGCCCCAGTTCAATGATCTCACCGGATATTTCCAGTCCCGGTATTTCGGACGCGCCTTTTGGTGCGGGGTAGGTGCCGGTTCTTTGCATGATGTCGGGGCGATTGACGCCCGCTGCGGCAACCTTGACCAGCACATCGCCGGCTTTTGTTTGTGGCAGGGGAATTTGCCGGGGTTTCAGGACATCAGGATTGCCAAATCTGGTAATTTCAATGGCTGTCATAAACTCTGGCATAAGATTCGTCATGGGATGGCTTTCTTTTTGGGTGTCTATTTGGTTATGCCATAGAAATGACCACAAATGACAAAATATCAAGGGAAAAAGTAACTCACCTTTAAGGAATTCATTCTAGGATGCATGTTGAACTTAAAGCGAGTATAAATATACCATGCAGAAAGATCTTGATGAAGAGGCCTTGCTGGATTCCCGGTTTCTGGAAAAATCATATCAGGAAGCGATGGCACTCACTCAGGCCGTTGCCAGTTATCTTGAGGGCGAACATGAACAGATCAGGAATCACGGTTTAACGGCCGATACAGAAGTTTATTATGCCAGCGAAAGTATGCGGGTGTCCACTTGTCTGATGCAGGTAATGTCCTGGTTTCTGGTTCAAAAGGGGGTTGCCACCGGGGAAATTACCAAAGAACAGGCCGGGTCTTCAAAATTTCGCTTGGGGGCGGGGGATATTTGTCTGGCCAGAGTTGATACCAGCAAAGGAAATTTGCCGAAACAATTCATTATATTTCTGCATAAGGCCCAAAACCTCTATCGGCAGGTGGCCCGGATGGATCGAATGGTTTATGGCGGCCAAGATACTGCGAATCCGGTTCATGAAATGTTTAACCGAATTCAGGGGCAGGACAAGCCTGAATAAACGCCCCTGATCTGAAATTTATATAATAGCAGCTTATTTGGACAGTTTGAAATTGCCAAAACGCTTGTTGAACTGGGCAACACGTCCTTTATCAGCAATTTTCTTGCTGCCGCCCGTCCATGCCGGATGGGATTTCGGGTCAATTTCCAGGGTCATAGTATCACCTTCCTTGCCCCATGTGGAAAAGGTTTTGTAGGTGCTGCCGTCCGTCATCAGTACATTAATTTCGTGATAGTCCGGGTGAATATTCTGTTTCATCGCTATTGTTCTCCGCGAAAAATTATTGGGCTTATATAGCGAACCCCTATTATGAAAGCAAGGGGTGTTTATACTTTCTTGATCCATGGCCGTTGTGGTGGGCTGCGAGGCCTGTTATATGCTTTATCACCAAAAACGGAAAGGGTTCAGGAATCAATGCGAGGATCAACAGCGACAAAGGCTTCAACGGCGGAGAAAGATTTTGCTCCCCGTAAAAAAGCAAGCGAAATCAAATTGTTATGGGGATTTCTTTCGCAGTACAAGAAAATTCTTGCCGCTGCACTGGTGGCCTTGCTCATCGCTTCAGGGGCCATGTTGCTGATCCCCCTGGCGTTTCGCAGCATGATAGACGAGGGGTTTTCCGCAAAAAATACGGATTTGATCAATATTTATTTTGCCGCACTGCTGGCGGTGGCCTTTGTTCTCGCCATTGCGACCTTCGCCCGTCATTATTATGTTTCGTGGATTGGGGAACGAGTCGTTGCGGATATCAGGCAGGCTGTATTTGGCAATGTCATTGGTTTGAGCCCGACCTTTTTTGAAAAAAATCTCACCGGCGATATTATTTCACGCCTGACCACCGATACCACCGTTATACAGACGGCGGTCGGCTCAACCCTGTCCATTGCCCTGCGCAATATTATAACCCTGACCGGGGGTCTGATCTTTATGGCTGCGACCAGCCCCAAGATGCTGGGGCTTGTTCTGCTTGTGGTGCCGTTAATCGTTGTCCCGATTATTTTTCTGGGCCGCAGAGTCCGTAAACTGTCAACCCGGACTCAGGATAAAACCGCAGAGGTCAGTGCGGTGGCCAATGAAACCATTGGGGCTGTACAGACCATTCAGTCCTTCACTCAGGAGGGGCGGGAAAGGGTGCGGTTCAGTGGTTTTGTGGAAGGAACCTTTGATATGGCCATTCGCCGTATCAAGGTGCGGTCCTGGCTTACCGGCCTTGTTATCATGATGATTTTTGCCGCCATGGATTTTGTCTTGTGGATCGGGGCTTCCGATGTGATCTCGGGAAAAATGACCGGAGGAGAATTGGCTTCTTTTGTCATGTATGCCGCCATGGTTGCGGGGGCCGTCGGGTCTTTGAGTGAAGTATATGGCGGCTTGCAGCTTGCTGCGGGTGCCATAAGCCGTTGCATGGAAATTATAAATACCGAGGCTGACATAAAGGCGCCGACTACCCCTGTGTCCCTGCCTGAACAATATGAAGGCCGGATTGAATTCCGCAATGTGACATTCAGCTATCCTTCAAGGCCCAAAGACAAAACACTTGATCAATTCAGCCTTTCGGTGGCCAAGGGCGAGAAACTGGCTGTTGTCGGGCCTTCGGGGGCGGGAAAATCCACGGTTTTTCAGCTGATTCAGCGTTTCTATGACCCAAAGGACGGCGAAATTCTGATTGATGGGGTGAATATCAGGGATGCTGATCCTGAACAGGTTCGTAAACGGATATCCATCGTGCCTCAGGAAAGCGTGATTTTTGCCACCAGTGTGGAAGAAAATATCCGTTACGGCAACCCGGCAGCCAGTGATGAAATGGTTCAGGCTGCTGCTGTTGCCGCCCGCGCCGATGAATTTATTGTCAGGCTTCCTGACGGCATGAAAACCTATCTGGGCGAGCGGGGCAGCCGCCTGTCCGGGGGGCAGCGTCAACGGATTGCCATTGCCCGTGCCATCCTCAGGGATGCGCCGATCCTGCTGCTGGATGAGGCCACCTCTTCACTGGATGCAGAAAGTGAGAAAAAGGTGCAGGAAGCATTGGAAAAGCTTATGCAGGACAGAACCACACTTGTGATCGCCCACCGTCTTGCCACCGTGCTGAAGGCCGACCGGATTGTGGTGATGGATCAGGGCTGTATTATCAATATAGGCACCCATGAGGAACTGATCAAAAAAGGTGGCCTTTATGCCCGCCTAGCCAAACTTCAGTTTGGCGATGATTAAAGAAAGTCCAGGCTTCAGTTCGGCGATGATAAATAATCCCTACCTCTGGGTCATAATCCCTACCTCTGGGTCAGGCGCATTTCTATGCGGCGGTTTCTTTTAAGCGCCTGCGGGCTGTTAGAGCTGTCCAGCGGATGAAATTGTCCGAAACCGGTGGCGGCCAGTCTTTTCGGGGCGATACCTTTCGAGATCAGAAATTTAACCACGCTCAAGGCCCGTGCCGTTGATAAATCCCAGTTGGAGGGGAATTGCCGGGTTCTGATGGGCAGGACATCCGTATGGCCGTCCACCCGCAACACCCAGTCAATATTTTTCGGGATTGTTGCGGATATTTCCTTTAACGCATCGGCAAGTTTGGACATTTCATTCCGTCCTTCCGGCCCGAGAACCGCAGAACCGGATGAAAACAGGACCTCTGACTGGAAAACAAACCGGTCGCCATGAATGCGAATATCACGGCGACTGCCGAGAACTTTTTTCAACCGTCCAAAGAATTCGGACCGGAACTGGCTCAGTTCCTGAACCTTGGAGGCGAGGGCGGCATTTAGGCGCTGGCTCAGGTTCTGGATGGATACCCGTTGATCCTTGTCCCGTTCCTCAGAGGCTTCAAGGGCGGCATTAAGCACCGAAAGCTGCTTGCGCAATGTGGTTAACTGATGGTTGAGCAGGTCAATTTTCCGCTTGGCGGCGTCGGTCATCTCTTTCTCACGGGCGAGGGTTGCCGTTGTCGCGCGGTATCTTTTTTCCAGATCCCGAATGACCTGAATTTGCTGTTTGCTGCTTCTTTTAACCCGCGTTGAGCGGCCCTGGGCATCGGCCAGATCCGATTCCAGTTCCAATATGCGGGCGGCCAGTTCTTCTTTGGAAATGTTGGATTCCTGCAAATTGGAAGAAATGCGGTTAAATTCAACATTCAGATCATTGGTAATCTGTTCCTGAATGGACAGGCTGTCCTGAAGGTCGAAAATTTCGGCCCGGAGCCTGTCCAGTATATCGTCCTTGCTGGAAAGGGCCTGCCCGAGAAAGAACTGGGCCAGCATGAAGATTGACAGTAGGAAAATAATAACCAGCAGCATGGTGCTGAGGGCATCAACAAATCCGGGCCAGCTGTTGTCCATTGATGAGCCGGGCCGCCTGCCTGAGCGCGAAAGGGCCATCAGTCATCCTTTCTGGCGGTCAGTTTCTTATCTGTGGTGAAGATGGGTTTTTTATTGCCCTTTGGCTTGGGGGTCGGCATGTCATAATCCATGGTGTTATCTATGGGGGGCTTGACCACCGGGGCAGCAGGGGCGGGTTCAGGCTTTTGGGGTGAACTGGTCGTTCTGGGCCGATTATCAACCATGGCGCCCAGGGTGCGGGCCAGAAGTTTGAATTCGGATTTCAGGGTATCATTGAACTGGTTCTGGCCTTTCACTGTCTCTTCAGTCAGATATTTAATCTGGATATCAATATTGCGCAGATGCTTGATCTGGATTTTATCATCTTCGCCGGAAATCTGGCGCGAGAATAGTTCAAGCATTTTTTTCAGTACATTCCCCATCTCTGTCTGGCTGTCCGAGAGGGTGGAAAGCTGTTCTGACAAGGCCAGCATGGCGGTGTTGACGTCGTTACGCCTCTCTTCACTGCGGGCAATGACATTATGCAGGTTTTCGAGGCTATCGGCAGATTGTTCCAGCAGGGCGCCCACATAGGCCGGCACACCCGCCTCGCTGCCTTCGACGGCAAGACTACTGCCCCGGGACAATTTTGTAACCGTGGACAGCCAGTCTTCCAGATCATTGAAGAACCGGCCCTGGGCCTGACCGGCCTGAAGATCAATGAAGCCAAGGACAACGGAACCGGCAAGGCCGAACAGAGAGGAGCTGAAGGCCGTTCCCATGCCGCCGAGGGGGGCCGCAAGACCCTCTTTCAAATCTTCAAACAGGACGCCGATATCGTTGGAACCCACGGTCAGGTTACCGATGGTATCCCTGATGGAACCGATGGTGCCCAGCAGGCCCCAGAATGTGCCCAGCAGTCCCAGAAAGATTAAAAGACCAATGAGGTAGCGGGTAATTTCGCGGCCTTCGTCCATGCGGGCGGCAATGCCGTCCAGTATGGTGCGCAGGGATAGGGCAGACAGAGACAGCTTGCGATCACTTTCCCCCATCATAGCGGCCATGGGGGCAATGATTTGAGGCGCGTTACCCGTATTTTCCGATGCATCGCTTTTCCGGTAGCTTTCAATCCAGTTGACTGCGGGACTGAGCATGGTGACCTGACGGATTGAGAAGATAATACCAATGACAAGAACGCCGGCAATTAATCCGTTTAATCCCGGATTTGTGGCAAAAGCCTCCTCCAGTCTGGGGTATAAAAAGACACATAGAATAATAACAGGTATAAGAAAAAGCGTAATTCTTGTCAGATATTTCTGAGGTCGCGTCATGCCGAATAAGTCCTTATTTTATTTTTCTTCCTTAAAATAAGTTGATAGTATCAGGACAGTTCCCAAGAGTCTAAGACTTAGGGTCAGCTTCTGTTAATTTCACCCTTTCTACGCGGTACGGATTTCTGTCAGGAATTCGTCAACGGCAGTCTTTAAGCTAGAGGCCTGTCCGGATAATTCATTGGAAGCGGTGAGGACATCCGAAGCCGCATTGCCGGTTTCCTCGGCCAGTTCGCTGACATTTTTGGCATTTTCACCGGCAGCTTCCGTGCCGGATGCCGCCTCCAGAGAGTTGCGGCTGATTTCCTGCATGGCCGCCGCCTGTTGTTCCACCGCAACGGCAATGGAAGATGATATGGTATCCAGTTCGCCAATGGTTGCGGAAATTTCCTGAACGGCGACAACGGTATCATTGGTGGTTTCCTGCATATTGTTGATTTGCGCTCTGATTTCATCCGTGGCCGTTGCGGTTTGGCTGGCAAGGTTTTTCACTTCTGATGCGACAACCGCGAACCCTTTTCCGGCTTCTCCGGCACGGGCCGCTTCAATGGTGGCATTGAGGGCCAGCAGGTTTGTCTGTTCGGCAATATCGTTGATCAGCAGGATAACCTCACTGATCTTGTCGGAACTTTGGGCCATTTGAGTAACCTTGGTTGAGGCGTTATTAACAGAATTCAACGCGTTTTTCGATGCGGCAGAGGCATTGTTTATCTGGCCGGAGATATCCTGAACCGATACGGTCATTTCTTCGGAGGCACTGGCCACCAGTTGTACATTATGTCCGGCCTGGTTTGCGGCTGCGGCTGCTGATACGGCTTCTTGCTTCATAGTGTCTGCAGAACTGCTCATGGATTCAGATGTGGCGCTTAATTCCGTGGCAGCACTGGATACGGTTTCCAGTACGCCTCCGACACGCTCCTCGAATCTCCGGGCCATTTCCAGACGGTCTGCCTGACGTTTTTCTTCGGCTTCTTTTTCCAGACGGTTTTCTTCAGCAAGTTTGTTTTCTTCAGCAGTTTTTCTCTCAATGGCGCGGGCTTTTTCAGCTTCTTCCTGAGCGATCCGGTTTTCCTCAGCTTCCTGTTCAAGGCGTATGCGTTCAATGGCATTGACTTTAAAGACATTAACCGATGTTGCCATTTCGCCAATCTCATCCTTGCGGTCAAGGCCCGGAACATCAACGCCTGTATCACCCTCTGCCAGCTTTGACATGGCATTCGTCATGGCAGCAACCGGTTTGGTGATGGAGCCTGCCACCACAAGAACTATGCCGCCCGCCATGGCCAGCCCAACGGCCAATAGTATCCATAAAAGCGTCATCAGACCCTCAGAGCGGGAAAGAGTATCAGCCACATCTTCCGATAACAGATTGCGTTGGTTAGCGACCATACCGCCCTTGCCATCGGCCCCGACAAGCGTTTTAAGAAGAATTCCAGCACGGGGTGCGGCTTCCTTCACCAGAAGATAATTGGCCATATTCCATTTCTTGGAGCCGCGAATCTCAAACATTCTGGCGGGGATAGAGTCAAATTCTGCCCGCTGTCTGGAGAAAATACCAAAGGCCGCAGACTGTTTGGGACCAAGAAGTGCGGCGGCCTTCTGCAAATCTTTAAAACGCCGCGCGTTTTTAGCCCATAATGTGCCAAATTTATCTTTGAATACGCTGTCACCAGTCAGCAGAAATGCCCGGATATTAGCAAGGCCAAGGCCCAGCGTACCGCGAACATCGGCCATGATACCCAGAAGCCTTTTCCGCTCGGCGGTGGCCGGCATCTTTGCTTCCATGTCAATCAGGGCGGTGATTTTTGTGAACATCACAGCGGCCCGCGGCATGGCTTCATTGACCAATATTATATTGGCAGGATATTGTTCCACACTGTTGGCTATATTTTCGACCGTCACCTGTGCGGTGCGGAATTCTTCCAGAGTGGCTTTGAAATCCGTCCATGCCTTCACATTGGCCGGGTTGGTCCAGTTTTTGGATAAAACATCCATGTTGACTTTTGACTGGTCAATGTCAGCCCAGACGTCTGCACGCTGAGTTTTGAACTTGTCATTTCCAGTGAGCATATACCCCCGCAAACTGGCCAAAGAGGCATAAATATCCTTAACCAGTGATGAGCTTGCCGCCGAGGTCGGCACCCGCAGGTTATCAATCCGATTTATTTGACCATCAATATATTTTAACTGAAAAATAGTTATGCCAATAACCAGAACCAATATGGCACATACAGCCCCAAAACCCATAAACAGGCGATTTCTGATGTTCATATTCTTGACTGCACTTATGATATTTAGATTAATACTCATATTACTTACCACCAATGTTAAATTTATCACTCTTGCTCAAGAAGATATTTGACGCCTGTTAACAAGGGGTTAAATCAAGATTGATTTAAATCAATAGGTTGCATATTAAATAATTTAGATACATATATATATAAGACCTGTCCAGATGGCCTAGCTATTATGATATAATGTATAAGTATTTATTAATTAAGAAAAAATGGCCATAAACAGGAGGTGTGTGCATGGGAAATATTCAATGGCCTGTGCTTTTAATTTCCGGCAATATTTATTTTATGCTTTAAATATAGAATAAATATTCTTGCTTGCTTTACGGTTTCCGGATGATAAATAATCATGCCATTATCAATTTTGACCAGACCGAATCAACAGGCTTGTTTATGTTTGCGCGTCTTTGGCTGATTTGCGGGCGGTGGCCAGAAGTCGGGTCAGGGGGCCATGGATKACRCYSWYMKWTRCAAGGACTTCCCCGGTCTCATAGGCCTTGTCCTTGCCGTTGAAGGTGGTCACGCTGCCACCGGCTTCCCGGACCAGCAATATTCCGGCGGCAATATCCCATTTGTTGAGATTGGCTTCCCAGAAGCCTTCGTATTTACCCGTTGCCACATAGGCAAGGTCAAGGGCGGCGGAACCAAATCGCCGTACGCCGGAGACTTCGCCCATTATGGTGTCCAGGCTGTGGATAAAAGATTTATGGCCCGGAGTGCCGTGAAAGGGGATACCGGTGGCCAGCAGGCTGTATTTCATATCACGTCGGGCGGACACCCTGATCTTCATGTCGTTGAGATAGGCACCCCGGCCTTTTTCTGCCCAATAGGTTTCATCCGTGATCGGATTATATATCAGGCCTGCGGTAATTTCGCCATTTTGTTCAAGGGCAATGGAAATGCAGAAATGAGGGATGCCATGCAGGAAGTTGGTGGTGCCGTCCAGCGGGTCGACAATCCAGCGGCCACTGCCATCACCCAAATTTACTTCCCCTTCTTCCTCAAGCAGGAAAGCGATATTGGGCCGGGCCCTGAACAGTTCTTCCTTGATGATTTTTTCCGCTTTCAGGTCGGCGGATGAGACAAAATCCGCCGGACCCTTTCGCGACACCTGAAGATGTTCCACCTCGCCAAAATCGCGATTGAGCTTACGGCCCGCTTTTTGTGCGGCCATTTCCATGACGTTAATGACGGCTGACTTCAAAGCCATAGGACAAATCCTTCAAAATAAAAATCAATAAGGTTTACTTGGCGCGCTCAACATAGGTGCAGTCTTCGATATTAACCACAATCCTGTCGCCAACACCAACAAAGGGTGGCACCATGACCCGGCTGCCATTTTCCATGATGGCCGGTTTGGGGGACGAAGTTGCAGTCTGGCCTTTTAATACGGGTTCGCTCTCAACCACTTCAAGGGTGATATTTTTGGGTAATTTCACCCCAAGCGGGCTACCGTCATGAGATTCAATGGTCACTTCCATACCGTCCTGCAGGAATATGGTCTGGTCACCGATGAGCTCAGCGGTCAGTTCGATCTGTTCATATGTTTCAAGGTCCATGAAAGTATACATACCGGCATTTTCAAACAGATAGGAATGATTTTTCTGTTCAAGGCGAACCTGTTCGACTTTTTCCGCCGCCCGGAACCGTTCGTTCAGCTTGCGGCCATCGCGCAGGTTTTTCAGTTCCACCTGCAGGTAGGCACCGCCTTTGCCGGGCTGGGTATGTGCCGTTTTGACTGCGACCCAAAGTCCCCCCTGATGTTCAATGACATTGCCGGGACGAATGTTGTTACCATCGATTTTCATTTTCAAACCTTTTAAAGAGCGACCACTTTCGGGCGCAAGCTATCAGTATCCTTTTGCAGAGTCAATCCGGTTAAACAGGGGGCGGTTATTCACCATATTCAGGTAGTTTTCATGGAATTGGCTCGCGGCCTGATCAATGTTTGTCAGGCTGGCAGTATGGGGGGTGATGCTGATTTTCGGATGTCGCCAGAAGGGATGGTCATCGGGCAGGGGTTCTGTTCTGAAGACATCAAGGCAGGCCCCGCCAAGGCGACCCTGATACAGAGCGTCCAGCAGGTCGTCCTCATTCAGATGTCCGCCGCGTCCGGCGTTGATCAGGTAAGCGCCTTTTTTAATTTTGCTGAACAGGGACTTGTTCAGAATATCCGCCGTTTTCGGAGTCAGTGGCAGCAGGCAGACGATATAATCAGCATCGCCGAGAGCCTCACATAATCCGGCGTCACCGTGAAAGGTCGCTATATTTTCAATATCTTTGTGGCTTTGGCTCCAGCCGTGAATGGTGAAATTCAGCCCTGACAGATAGCCGGCAACTTCGCGTCCTATATTTCCCAGCCCCAGAAGGCAGACAATGTTGCCCGGTCTTGCGGCCTTTGGTGACCAGACACCGGCGGCCTGATATTCCCGGTATTCGGTCAGGCGCAGCCGGTGGTTCAGAACTACACCGGCAATATATTCAGACATCTGCCGGGAAAGACTGTCATCCACAAGCCGGGTAATAATGATATTTCCGGGCAGATCGGGGTCTTTAAAAATATGGTCCACCCCGGCACCATATGAAGCAATCACTTTCAAATTGGGGTATTGCCGCAACGCCCCCGCCGGATGATTCCAGACTATGGCATATTTAATGTCCTTTTCATCCCCCACCTCTGGCCATATGCGGATGTCCAGACCGGGAGATGTTTTTTTCAGGGCCTTGGCAAGATCATTGCTGTCCCTGTCGGGCATGAGGATTAAGAGGGCCATATGTAACCTTGGTGTTTAAATGCCGGTGGCGAAAATAGCCTCATTCGTGGCAAATGATTTGAATTCCAGCCCATTTCCTGCCGGATCCTGAATGAACATGGTGGCTTGTTCTCCGGGCTGTCCCACAAACCTGATGTGGGGCGGGATGAGAAATTCAACCCCTTTTTTTGCCAGGGAATCTGCAAGTTTCTGCCAGTCACCCCGTCCCAGAAGCAAGCCGAAATGGCGGATAGGGACTTGCCTGCCCGCCACCAGACTTGTGGGGCAGTCGGGAATATCGGCACTATAGTGGGCAACGATCTGATGGCCGTAAAAGTCAAAATCAATCCAATTCTTGCTTTCACGGCCGGTCTTGCAGCCAAGGATTTTGGTATAAAATTCTTTTGCCTGTTCCAGGTCAGTCACTGGAAAAGCCAGATGAAATCTGGGAAATGTCATAATTTTGTTCTTTCTGTTCCGGGGCGCATAATAGAAGCTGAGGCCGATGGAATCAAAGTCTTTAACAATATGTGCCGGTAAAAATGAAAAACCCGCCCTCATATGAGAAGGCGGGTCAGTTTTACCGGAGTTTATTATTATTATTATTATTATCTGTTATTGCAGCTCTGCGCGCATCTGCTGCCGCAAGGTGTCGATGGGGATCAGACCATTCTTTGCTTTGAGGTGCCAGAAGGTCCAGCCATTGCAGGAAGGCGCCCCCTGAATTCGCGCTCCAACCTGATGGATGGAGCCTTTGTCATCCTTGCTGATGATTGTACCGTCCGCACGTACCTTGGCGGAATGCCTTCTGCTGGGATCAAGGAGGATGTCGCCGGGCTTGATCATGCCGCGTTCCACAAGGTTGCCAAAGGGAATACGGGTTTGCGCCCGTTTTGCCGGGGTGATTTCCAAGGCATCACCTGTCAGGGGTTCGACCATATTTATCCGGTCTGTGGCGAGGGTGATATATTTACTCTCCTTCTCAAGTCCGATGTAATGACGGCCCAGTTTTTTGGCCACTGCCCCGGTTGTGCCGGACCCGAAGAAGGGATCAAGAACCACATCGCCCTTGTTGGTGGAGGACAGCAATACCCGGTAGAGCAGGGCTTCCGGCTTTTGGGTTGAATGGCCTTTGTGGCCATTGACCTTGAGACGCTCCTTGCCGGAGCATATGGGCAGAAGCCAGTCGGAGCGCATCTGAATATCTTCATTCAGGGCCTTCATGGCATTATAATTGAAGGTGTATTTGTTAAATCCTTCCCCCTTGTTGCACCAGAGCAGGGTTTCATGGGCATTGGTAAAACGGGTGCCGCGAAAATTGGGCATGGGATTGGTTTTGCGCCAGATAATATCATTCAGCACCCAATAGCCAAGGTCCTGCAAGATGGAACCAACCCGGTAAATATTATGATAGCTGCCGATCACCCAGATGGTGCCGGTGTCTTTTAATATGCGCCGGGCGGCGGTCAGCCACAATCTGGTAAAATTGTCGTAAGTTTCAAAGCTGGTGAATTTATCCCAGTCGTCATTCACTGCACTCACTCGGGAATTGTCGGGCCGGTGCAGATCGCCTTTTAACTGCATATTATAGGGGGGGTCGGCAAAAATCACATCGACGGATTTTTCCGGCAGGCTGTTCATCAATTTTATGCAATCACCTTGTAAAATCTGGTCCAGGGGCAGTTCGGTGTATTTCCTGGTTTTTACTACTGTCTTTGTTTTTTTGGACAGTTTCATTTTAACTTGACTCTCTGTTTTTGAATTTCCAGGGTGATTCTGAATCAAAAAAAGAATCTCGTCAAGTTATTTTTTTATGTAGAATCAATCTCTTATAGCGATTCCTTGAGAAATCAGGTTGCGAATAGGGGTGAATGACATCCGGTGAAAACGTGACGGACCCACAAGCCTTAGTGCTTGAATATGGTGCGAGGTACCATATCCTGCGTTGTGCACCCAGCCATATTCCGGGTAAATTTCACCCAGTTTTTTCATCAAAAAATCCCGTCTGACTTTGGCGACTATGGAGGCTGCGGCGATGGAAAGTGATATGCTATCACCTTTTTTGATGCATGACGTGGGGCAAATCAATTCTGGACTCTGGAGCCCATCCACAAGGACATGGTCGGGGATGATCCCAAGATTTTCAACGGCCCGTCCCATGGCAATGAGCGTGGCCTGCAATATATTATGGTGGTCGATTTCTTCCACTGTGGCTTCGCCAAAGCCAACATGGGCCGATTTCATGATCAGGGGACAGAGGGTTTCACGTTTTTTTCTGGTCAGTTTTTTGCTGTCATCAAGTCCAGGGGGAATATGATCCGGGTCGAGAATGACGGCGGCGGCAAGTACCGGACCAGCCCAGGGGCCACGCCCCACCTCGTCCACACCACAAACCCGGCCGCCGAACTTTTGTTCCAGATTGTAAGTCGGGCCTTTCACAGGCGGGGGTAATGGGGAATTAGTCATTAACGGCCTTTATGTTATTGACTATTATAACTTGCGGGGAAGTTTTTAAAAGGCAAAAGAAAGGGCGGCTCATCTATGAAAACCGCCCAAGTCTGGGGAGGAAAATGTCTAATAACCTTATGGTAGGCCCGAATCCTTTACAAATGGTTAATATATAAATCTGCCATGCCTGATGTCGGCATCAAAATTTCCGTTTTTATGATCAGGATTTGCTATAAGGACGTGAAAGCGTAAAAATTCTTGCTGCCTTATTGTATTTTACAAAAAGTATCGTATATATATGTAGAATATATTATTGCACAATTAAATAGTGTAAATACTTCAAATACTGAAGTGAATGGATCAGGTTAAATGTATAAATATAATGAAGATGATCAGCGTATAATCGAAGAGCGTGCGGCCCAGTTCAGGGGGCAGGTGAAAAGACGCCTTTCCGGTGAGTTAAAGGAAGACGAGTTCCGCATATTGCGCCTGCAAAATGGTCTGTACCTGCAAATTCACGCTTATATGCTGCGGGTTGCGGTGCCTTACGGCCTGTTTTCTTCGGCGCAGTTTCGCATGCTTGCCCATATTGCAAAAAAATATGACCGTGGCTATGGCCATATGACCACGCGGCAGAATATACAGTTCAACTGGCCTGCGCTGGAAGATGTGCCGCATATTCTGGATGATCTGGCGAAGGTGCAGATGCACGCCATTCAGACCAGCGGCAATTGTATTCGTAATATCAGCGCTGATCAGTTTGCCGGTGTGGCCCCGGACGAGGTGGTTGATCCGCGGCCTTACGCTGAAATTATGCGGCAATGGTCAACTTTCCACCCGGAATTTGCTTATCTGCCCCGGAAATTCAAATTTGCCTTTACTGGCGCCACAGAGGACAGGGCGGCTATTTTGTTTCATGATATTGGCTATCAGGCTCTGAGAAATGACGCGGGCGAGATTGGCTTTAAAATATATGTTGGCGGCGGCATGGGCCGGACCCCGATGATTGGCAAGCTGGTCAATGAATTCGTGCCGGAGGCAGACCTGCTGATCTATAGCGAGGCCATCATGCGGGTCTATAACCTGTTTGGCCGCCGGGACAATAAATACAAGGCCCGCATAAAAATACTGGTCCATGAATTAAAGGTCGAGGAATTTACCCGCCGGGTGGAAGAAGAATTTTCTTTACTGTGGCAAGAGGGTGCCGTGCCGTTGGACGCGGCTGAAATTGACCGGGTATCAGCTCATTTCACCGATCCTGACTATGTGGATTTACCGGAAAGAAGTGCTGGGTTTGMGCANAAATNTGCTGGATAACAAGGATTTCTCATTCTGGTATAAACAGAATGTTCTGGACCATAAAAAAGCAGGATATGCCATTGTTAACCTGTCCCTGAAGAAACCGGGTGTGCCGCCGGGGGATATTACCGACGGGCAGATGCTGGAGGTTGCC
Organism: Alphaproteobacteria bacterium; assembly: GCA_002401545.1. GTDB lineage: Bacteria > Pseudomonadota > Alphaproteobacteria > Sphingomonadales > Emcibacteraceae > Paremcibacter. The sequence continues at coordinate 12,758 of NVTJ01000022.1, read as the reverse complement.
GACCTTGCTGATAAATTCAGCTTCGGTGAGCTTCGGTCCACCCATGAACAGAATCTTGTCTTTGCAGATGTGAAGAAAGATGATTTGTTCGACCTGTGGCAGGCTTTGAGGGATACAGGATTTGCCGCGCCAAATATAGGCACCCTGCAGGATATGATATGCTGTCCGGGGCTGGATTTCTGTACGCTGGCCAATGCGCGGTCAATCCCCATTGCCGACAAGATAACCAGCCGTTTTGATGATATGGACTATCTGTATGATCTGGGGGAACKGAAATTGAAGATGTCGGGCTGTATTAATGCCTGTGGTCACCATCATGTGGGCCATATCGGCATTCTGGGGGTCAATAAGAAGGGCGTTGAATTTTATCAGATCACGCTGGGCGGCGATGCCACCAATGATGCGGCCATTGGCAAAATACTCGGCCGGGCATTCCCGGAAGATGAGGTTGTTCAGGCCATTGAGAATATTTTAAAAATTTACGTTGATATTCGCCAGCCAGGGGAACGTTTCATAGATACCTACCGCCGGGCCGGTGCAGAACCCTTTAAAGTCATTTACGAAGAATTTTCGCTGAAGGGGGCAAAATTATGAAAATCATCAAGGATAAAATCATCATTGAAGATAACTGGGTTCACTATTCCGGTGAGGGCGAACTGCCGGACGGCGATGTCATTGTTTCGCTTGAGGTATGGCAGGAAACAGATCTGTCCGGGCGCAGGGTTGGTTTGCAGCTTGAACCACACCAGCATCCGAAAGAAATCCGGGATGATTTGGACAAAATTGAGCTGATCGCCATAAATTTCCCCACCTTCAATGACGGTCGTGGTTATTCTTACGCCAGGATATTACGGGACCGGTTTGGTTACACAAAAGAAATCCGGGCGGTGGGTGACGTGATGCGGGATCAGATATTTTACATGCAGCGCTGTGGCTTCACTTCCTATGAGGTGAAGGCGGGTAAAGATATTAACGATGCGCTGAAGGCATTTGAGGATTTTTCCGTCAAATATCAGGTTTCGACAGATGAGAGCCTTCCCCTATATCGCCGATAGATAAATTGTCAAAAATACCGGGACTGATATTCGCTTTGGATTGCTCCTGCCATTCTGGATCAAAAATTTGAGCGTAATAATACTGTGATAAATCTTATAGCAAGCTGCGATGATAAAGGAGATATCATAATGACGAGGAAACCTGTTTTAGGCCTGTTGGCTTCTATAGTATTATGTAGTGTTATATTCGCACCAATTGCATCTGCACAAACACTGGAGGAGTTGAAAGAACAGCTCAATGCCTTAAGTAAAAAAATCGAGCAGCTTGAGAAAAAACAAGCCGAAAGAAGCTCTCGTGACCTGGTGGTGAAATGGAAAGGGGCGCCGGAATTCTCCAGTACTGATGGCAATTTCAAATTCAAGGTCCGGGGCCGTATCTTTATGGACTATGGAAATATTTCCGTAAGTAATGGCGGAACAGATATTGCCGGTGAGAATGTTGATGCCACAGAATTCCGCACCGCCCGTCTTGGGGTTGAGGGGGTTTTATTCAGGGATATTCAATATAAATTTGAAGTCGATTTTTCTGGCAATGACGTCACGGTCAAGGATGCTTATCTGCAATGGAATCTGAAAACTGTCTCGTTATTGGTCGGACAGTTCAAGGTTCCGGCCTCATTGGAAGAACAAACCTCTTCCCGTTATATCACTTTCATGGAACGCGGTGCCTTTACGGACGCTTTCGGTTTGAGCCGCAATATTGGTATTGCCCTTGGTTACGCACAGGATGATATTACTTTCAAGGCGGGTATTTTTCAGGGTGGAAATGGCTCGGACGCCCATGAAGAAGGCCGCACTTATGCCGCCCGCATCACCTATGGCCCCAAATTGGGCGATGTCCGTATCCATGTGGGGGCATCCTGGTTTACCCGTGAAAATGATGAGGGCGATGACATAATCCGTTATCGCCAGCGTCCCTTTGCCCATCTTGCCGCAAACCGGTATGTCAATACCGGAAGCTTCGCTGCGGACAAAGACACCTTTTTCGGTCTTGAGCTTGCCGGTATTATGGGACCATTTTCTGCTCAGGCCGAATATTCCTGGATCAAGGCGGATGCGCTTGACAGTTCAGCCGGGGATGCCTCATTCAGTGGGGGGTATGTTGATCTGAGTTATTTTATTACCGGAGAAAGCCGGGGCTATAAAAAAGGTGCCATGGACCGTGTGAAAGTCAAAAATCCGGTTAACGAAGGTGGTATGGGCGCATGGCAGGTTGCCGCCCGGTATGATACCATTGACCTGAATGATGAAGAGGCTCTGATCATGGGTGGCAAACAGGATACTATTGTTCTTGGTGTGAACTGGCATCTGAATAATTACACACGCTTCATGGCTAATTATTCCCATTCCGACATTGAAGACAGTCCCGAAGCGGTCACCGATGTGGATACATTCGGCCTGCGTTTTCAGGTTGACTGGTAGTATTTTATAATATCTGCACCTTAAAAAACCATGTGGCTTGCTCTGAACTTATGAATGTGATAAACGCATAATAGGTGTAATTATTTAGAGTAAGCAGAATAATGTTTTGTATTAATAGCATTAAACAGCAGGATATTTCATTAATAAATATCCTGCTTGATGAAACCTTTGGCGGTGACCGTTTGGGAAAGACGGCTTATCGCTTGCGGGACGGTGTGCCTGCGGTGCAGGAATTGTCTTTTGTTGTTCGCAGTGATGGGGGTCTCAAGGCAAGTCTGCAATTCTGGCCCATAGAGATCCAAGATGGGGATAGATCTGCGTCAGCATTATTGCTTGGACCCATAGCGGTTGCGAAGGATTGCCGGGGGCAGAGGATGGGCCTGAAACTTATGGAACATGGTTTGGAAACGGCCAGAAAACTAGGGTATCAGAGAGTCATTCTTGTGGGGGATCAGTCTTATTATCAAAAGGTTGGATTTTCCCGCAGTCTGGCCGTGGGGCTTGAGATGCCGGGGCCGGTCAATAAGGACCGTCTGCTGGCTCAGGAACTGGTTCCCGGTGCCATGAATGGGATCAAAGGCATGATTTCAAAAATAAAATAATTGAGATAGCCTTCAAATTGTCATCTGAACTTCCTATACTAAGTTTATGACAAAAGACAAAGCAGCATCCTTCCGCCCCGATCTTTTTGCGATGGAAGCTAGGAAAGCATCCGGCAAAAAAGGTCTGCCGCCGGTTCATCTGTGGAATCCTGAGTTCTGTGGCGATATTGACATGCATATCAAGCGCGATGGCAGTTGGGATTATATGGGATCGGCCATATCCCGTCCGGCTATGGTCAGGCTGTTTTCCACCATATTGCGTCATGATGATGATGGAAAATATTATCTGGTGACCCCGGTTGAAAAGGTCGGCATCCGGGTTGATGACGTGCCCTTTGTTGCGGTTGAACTCAGGACCGAAGGCAAAGGATGTGAACAGACCTTGCATTTCAGGACAAATGTGGATGACGTGGTCACCCTGGATAAAGACCATCCTTTGCGGCTTGAATTTGCGGCCAATGGTGAGCCATCCCCCTATATTCTGGTTCGGGACCGGCTGGAAGCCTTGATCACCCGGTCGGTTTATTATGAGCTTGCCGAAATGGTTGAGGAACGGGGCGGGCAGTACGGGGTGTGGAGCAGCGGCATTTTCTTTGCTCTGGGGAGTGTGGAATGAGGCAAAAGATCACCGAAATATTTGTGGCTTATGATCCGGGTCTTGCCCGCGCCCACCAGACGGCAGAATTCCGCAGTATGCGGCGGCCCGTTGATGGCGACTTTAATATCTACCGCCCGGATGAGGATTATCATGGCTCTGAATTACCCTTGAAGCCTGCGGCAGTACTCATTCCGCTGATTGACCATAAGGATGGTATGACCGTGTTGCTTACCAAGCGGGCGCAGCATTTAAAGACCCATTCCGGTCAGGTCAGCTTTCCCGGCGGGCGCTGTGAGGCACAGGATGCTGATGCCATGGCAACGGCGCTTCGGGAAACGGAAGAGGAAGTGGGTATTGAGCGGTCTCACATGGAGGTTCTGGGGGCCATGGAGGATTATGAAACCATCACCGGATATGTGATTACGCCTGTGGTCGCCATACTCCAACCGTCTTTTAAGCTGAAAGTGGATGCGGGCGAGGTGGAAGAGGCTTTTGAACTGCCCCTGGACTATATTCTGGATGAGAGCAACCATGAATTACAGAGCTGGGTCTGGAATGATCAGGAACGTTATTATTATGTTCTGATGAATGAAAAACACAATGTCTGGGGGGCGACGGCGGCCATGTTGGTGCGCTTTGCCAGACTGATCAATGGAACCTTAAGATGAAAGTGGTCAAGGCGCTCATTCTGGAAGATCATCCGTGGCTCAGGTCAAAATCACTCATTCGGCTTTTGCATATTCTGAACACTGATGGACTTAATGCTAGAATGGTTGGCGGATGTGTCCGGGATGCATTGCTGGGGCGGGAGATTATCGATATCGACCTTGCCTGTAGCCTGACACCGGAGGGCAGCAGGACGCGTCTGGAAAATGCCAAAATAAAGGTCATTCCGACCGGACTGAAGCATGGCACCATCACCGCCGTGATAGATAAGCGCAGTTATGAAATCACCACATTGCGGCGCGATGTGGAAACTGATGGACGTCATGCCAAAGTGGTTTTTATTGACGATTGGGCGGAGGATGCACGGCGGCGGGATTTTACCTTCAATGCGCTCTATCTGGACGGGGACGGCAGCCTTTATGATCCCTGTGGCGGGCTGGCGGACCTGAAAGCCGGGCGGGTGCGTTTCATTGGCGATGCGCATAAACGTATTCAGGAAGATGCGCTTCGTATTTTGCGTTTCTTTCGATTTGCCGCCCAGATCGGTGAGGGCAAGCTCGACCCTATTGGGTTAGCCGCCTGCATACGTAACAAGGGTCTGATTGATAATCTGTCCGGGGAACGTCTGGCGCAGGAGATATTCAAGATTTTGCAGGCCGAAAACCTGTTGCCCATAATAGAGGTCATGGCCGACAGTGGTATTCTGGAGAAAGTCCTGCCGGGCCATAAGCCCCTGGATAAATTTAATGATTTTGTGCGGTTGGAAAATGATCTGGGACGATGTGATATATTGATGCGCCTGTCCTGCCTCTGTGCCGGGGACGTTAGCCGTCATTTAAAGCTGTCCAACAGCCAGGCAAAAACCCTGCGGCAATATGCCGGGCAGGATATTGCCGTATATCCCGGCATGAATGAGAAGGATATTCGCAAAAGTGTCTATCTATCCGGGCGGCAGGTCTTTATTTTTGCTCTGCTGCAAAGCTGGGCAGGCGATGAGGTTTTGCGGTATGCCGAAAACTGGACCATTCCGACCATGCCGGTGCAGGGACGGGATTTGATCAGGGCGGGCTTTGCTGCCGGACCGGCGCTGGGGGTTAAATTAAAGAGCCTTGAAACCGCCTGGGTGGAGAGCGATTTCAGACTCTCAAAGCAAGAATTGCTGGTCTTATAAGTCTATCGCCATTTGGCCTCGGGCGGCAGGGACATGAGGATGGCATCGACATTGCCGCCGGTCTTCAGGCCGAATGAGGTTCCCCGGTCATAAACCAGATTAAACTCTGCATAATAGCCCCGGTAATAGAGCAGTTCTTCGCGCTGTTCCGCTGTCCAGTCTTCATTCATATGACGGCGGATCAGTTTTGGGTAAATATCAAGGAAGGCTCGGCCCACATCCCGGGTGAAGGCAAAGTCATTTTCCCAGTCGCCCGAGTTCAGTTGATCATAAAAGATGCCGCCTTCGCCCCGCGCCCTGTTGCGGTGTTTGATATAGAAATATTCATCGCACCATTTTTTATACTTTGGATAATATTCCGGGTCATGTTTGTCACAGGCCGCCTTATAGCTGGCATGGAAGTCTGCGGTGTCAGTTGCGTTGGGAAAGGCAGCATTAAGGTCACCGCCACCGCCGAACCAGTCTTTGGCGGTGATGATATGGCGGGTATTCATATGAACAGCGGGGACCATCGGATTATGCATATGGGCGACAAGGGAAATGCCACTGGCCCAAAAGCGCGGGTCTTTGTCGGCACCGGGCATGGATTTGGCGAATTCGGGGGCAAATTCACCATAAACGGTGGAAATATTGACGCCGACTTTTTCAAAAAGCCGGCCCTTCATCACTGACATTTCCCCGCCGCCACATTCCGGGTCATCATTGCGGTGCCAGGAGGAACGATCAAAGCGGCCCGGTGCGCGGTCAGAATAGGTGCYGGTCATCTCATCTTCCAGCTGTTCAAAGGCGGCACATATCTGATTTCTTAAATYTTCAAACCATGCGCGGGCCCGTTTCTGATGGTCTTTGGTGGTGTTTTGATCCAGAAGTGTCATATTTATTTTCCTGAAAGGGGGGGAAAGAGGGCAGTTTGCCGCAAGGCTTCACCCAGCACCATAGAGGCAGAAAGGGCAACATTCAACGATCGTGTTTCGGGGGTCATGGGGATGATCACCCGCCTGTCGGCTCTTGTCTGGACATCATCCGGCACCCCGGCAGATTCCCGGCCCAGCAATATAATATCATCCGGCAGGTAAGCTATGTCCGTATAGGCTTCTGTCGCTTTGGTGGTCAGCAGGATGAGGCGCGACAGCCCGATGTTGTCCAGAAAGATTTCCCATGACGCGTGGCGGATGATTCGGCTTTGATCAATATAATCCATGCCTGCCCGGCGGAAAGATTTTTCGCCAAAGGGGAAACCGCATGGCTCGATGATATTGACCTGAACATTCAGACAGGCCGCCATGCGAATGATGGTGCCGGTGTTAGGGGGAATGTCGGGCTGGTAAAGGGCGAGTTGCATATTTTCGGACCGTAAACTGGTAAAATAACATTTATAATTCATTTATAGCCGCAATCCTTGGAAACCCAAAAAAATATTTAACGGAAAGGCTATATTTTACAAGCCATTAAAACTTGTCCTTGTATTAATCTGTTATTTAGCACATTTTATGACTGTGGAATTTCGTAAAATGAATTTTGAACCATGAATATCACACTGCCCAGGCCTCCTGCGGTTGCAGGCATCAGGACGGGTTTGCATTTTCCGCTTCTGTTGGTATTGATTTTTCTGGTTTCTGCCTGTAGCTCCCGTCACCCCCTTGTGCCCACGCCTAATATCTATGTCGGGGGGGCGGGCTATCCGGTTCAGGAAATACCACAGGTTCATCGCACGACGTCTTTTGATTTTCTCTATATTACGGACCGGTTGGCAGAGTCGGATAAAGAGGGAAACCTTTTATATAAGGCCAAACGGTCCGAAGCCATGGTGGTCGGTGAAATCACCGTTGATTACGGACAGGATATTTCATGGGCAGACTTAACAGATGCCAGTCAGACCCCCCATAGAAAAAAGAGAATCCTGCTGGAAATTTCAAAAATCACGGAATTAATAAAATTTCCGGAAATCCCTCTGCCATTTGGGATGCAGGATGGAAAGATTATAGCTCTGGAGCCGGAAGCGACAAATTACGCTGAGGCCGAGGCGGCATTTCAGGCCATCCTGAAAGAACGCCTGGCCGCGGTCAGTCGTAAAGATGTGGTTCTTTTTGTCCACGGATTTAACAATGAATTCCGTGATGCGGGGCTGGCATTAGCGGATATCTGGCATTTTACCGGCCGCATCGGAGTGCCGATATTTTACACCTGGCCCGCCGCCAGTGGCGGTCTTTTCGGCTATTTTAAAGACCGCGAATCCGGTGAGTTTACAGTTTTTCACTTCAAGGAACTGCTGCGTATGCTCAGTCGGACCGAGGGCTTGAGAAATATTCATATCGTCGCCCATAGCAGGGGTACGGATATTGTCACCACAGCTTTGCGGGAACTTGTGATTGAGGCCCGTGCAGCAGGCTTAAGTCCCCGGAAGAAATATAAAATCGAGAATCTTTTCCTTGCCGCGCCTGATATGGATTTTGGTGTCGTTGGCCAGCGCTTGATTGCGGAGAAGTTCGGCCCGGCTTTTGGCCAGATTACTGTCTATATGAACGGCGGTGACAGTGCGCTTGGTTTCTCCCAGTTTTTGATGTCCGGCCTGCGGTTTGGACGTTTGAACAGTGATGGGCTTACCACGCCGGAACGGGAGATTTTCAGCCGGGTGAAGAATGTTAATTTTGTCAATGTGAAAGACGTCAGCAGCTTTTTCGGTCACGATTATTACCGTACCCATCCGGGTGTGCTGTCGGATATTGCCGTCACCATAAGGGAATGTGTCCGGCCCGGAACGCAAAGCCGGCCGCTCATATTAGACAGGGGAAATTTCTGGATACTCCCCAAAGATTATCTGCTCGCAGAATAGCCTGAGTTTATGCTTGCAGAAGCCTGTTGCGGGTGCTAATTTCGCCAAAAATATTCTGAATATGTGAAGATCAGGAAAGACCGGAAAGAAAATGTCTGTAGATAAAAGGACCGTGGCGAAAATCGCGGATTTGGCCCGTATCGCGGTCACCGAAGATGAGCTTGAGCCATTGGTTGGTGAGTTGAATAATATCCTCGAATGGATTGAACAATTGTCGGAAGTCAACACGGATGGTGTTGCCCCCATGACCAGCGTTGTGGAAGTTGACCTGCCCTGGCGCGCGGATAAGGTGACGGATGGCGGATACCGCGACGCGGTTCTGGCCAATGCGCCGGAGTCAGAACATGGTTTTTTCACAGTTCCAAAAGTAATTGAGTAGGGGAGAGATCATGACAAAATTAACGGAACTCACTTTGGCAGAAGCTCGTGACGGACTGGCTAAAGGTGATTTTACGTCCCGTGAATTAACGCAGCAGTATCTGTCCAATATGGAACAGGGGCGGGAGTTGAACAGCTATATCGTGGAAACCGGTGATATTGCCCTGAATATGGCAGATAAAGCTGATGAGATGATCAGGGCCGGAAATGCCACCGGCATGACGGGCATTCCCATTGCGGTGAAAGACCTTTATTGCACCAAAGATGTCCATAGTTGTTCTGCCAGCCACATATTGAATGGTTTCAAGCCGAAATATGAATCCACAGTGACCGCCAACCTGTGGGCCGACGGGGCGGTGATGCTGGGCAAGACCAATATGGATGAATTTGCCATGGGGTCTTCCAATGAAACGAGCTTTTACGGCCCGGTGAAAAATCCGTGGCGCGCGACAAAAGAAAATGGCGAGTTGGAGACAAAGGATTATGTGCCGGGGGGCTCATCCGGCGGTTCCGTTGCCGCCGTGGCGGCTGGTATGGCCATTGCCGCTACGGGTACTGATACCGGCGGCTCCATTCGTCAGCCTGCGGCCTTTACCGGGCTGGTTGGCCTGAAGCCCACCTATGGCCGTTGTTCACGCTGGGGCATGATTGCCTTTGCCTCATCACTGGATCAGGCGGGACCGATCACCAAGACCGTCCGCGATGCGGCGATCATGATGGAAAGCATGGCCAGCTATGATGTGAAAGACAGCACATCTGTTGAGCGCACGGTGCCCAATTATGAACATGCCCTGACCGGTGATATTCGCGGTATGAAAATTGGTATCCCTAAAGAATACCGTATGGACGGTATGCCGGACGAGATTGAAAAGCTCTGGCAACAGGGTATAGAATGGATGAAGGATGCCGGTGCTGAAATCATTGACATCAGCCTGCCTCACACAAAATACGCCCTGCCCACATATTATATTGTGGCCCCGGCAGAAGCCTCGTCCAACCTTGCCCGTTACGACGGGGTGAAATACGGTCTTCGGGTTGAGGGCGATGGCCTTGACGGCATGTATAAGAATACCCGTGCAGAAGGTTTCGGGGCCGAGGTCAAGCGCCGCATCCTGATCGGCACCTATGTTTTGTCGGCGGGATATTATGATGCCTATTACCTGAAGGCACAGAAGATACGCACATTGATTGCCCGGGATTTTGCCAAAGCCTATGAAAAAGTGGATGTGATCCTGACCCCGACCACCCCAAGCGCGGCATTTGCCATGGGCGAAAAAAGCGACGACCCCATTGCCATGTATCTCAATGATGTCTTTACGGTTCCGGCCAGCCTTGCCGGGTTGCCGGCGGTTTCGGTTCCGGCGGGACTGAGCGAGGATGCCATGCCGCTGGGATTACAGCTTATCGGCCGGGCATTTGATGAAGAAACAGTGTTGAGAGCGGCACAGGTTCTTGAACATGCCACAGGATTTAGCGCAAAACCCAAAATCTGGTGGGGAGAGAAATAATGGCGAAATATATTCAGGGTGCCACCGGCGAATGGGAAGTTGTTATCGGGCTGGAAATTCATGCTCAGGTGTCTTCCGAAGCCAAGCTTTTTTCCGGCTCATCCACCAAATTCGGCTCAGAACCAAACACACAGGTCAGCTTTGTCTGTAGTGCCATGCCCGGTATGCTGCCGGTCATTAACGAAGAATGTATCCGTCAGGCGGTGCGTACCGGCCTTGCCATGGGCTGTAAAATCAATCTGAGGTCCGTATTCGACCGGAAGAATTATTTTTATGCTGATTTGCCGCAGGGCTATCAGATATCACAGTTTAAAGACCCTATCGTCGGTGAAGGGGTTATCGAAGTTCAGTTGGAAGACGGTTCAACCAAAGCCATCGGTGTGGAACGGCTGCATCTGGAACAGGATGCCGGTAAATCCCTGCATGATCAGCATCCCAGCCAGACCTATGTGGACCTGAACCGGTGCGGCGTGGCCTTGATGGAAATTGTCTCCATGCCTGATATGCGCAGCGCAGAAGAAGCCGGGGCTTACTTTCGCAAGATCAGGACACTGGTGCGCTATGCGGGTACTTGCGACGGCAATATGGATCAAGGCTCCATGCGGGCTGATGTCAATGTCTCTGTCCGTCGTCCGGGTGCAGAACTTGGTACCCGCAGTGAAACCAAGAATGTCAATTCCATTCGCTTCATGATGCAGGTCATCGAATTTGAAAGCCGCCGCCAGATTGATCTTCTGGAAGACGGCGGCACGGTTGCCCAGGAAACCCGCAAATTTGATCCGGCAACCGGCACCACAAGCTCTATGCGGTCCAAGGAGGAAGCGCATGATTACCGTTATTTTCCGGACCCTGATCTGCTGCCGCTGGAATTCACCCGGGAATTTGTTGATGAGTTGGCGAAAGGCCTGCCGGAACTGCCGGATGCCAAGAAAAGCCGTCTGGTCACTGATCTGGGTGTGTCTGAATATAATGCCTCTGTTCTGGTGGCAGATAAGGAAAATGCCGATTATTTTGAAGACCTGCTGGGGGATTTGGCCCGGAAGGTGGGTCAGAACAAAGCCGAACTGGCCACACGGGCGGCCAACTGGGTTATCGTTGACCTGTTTGGTGCCTTGAAGAAAGCCGGTAAATCAATTACGGAAAGTCCCATATCCACGCAGCATGGGGCGGAACTTCTTGCCCTTCAGGTTGACGGCACGATTTCAGGCCGTATTGCCAAGGATGTATTCGAGATTATGCTGGAGAGTGGCGATAACCCGGAACGGATTGTGGCGGAAAAAGGCCTGAAACAGATGTCGGATACCGGGGCGATTGAAGCCATGATTGATGAGATACTGGCCGATAATCAGGATAAGGTCGAACAGTATCGCGGCGGTAAAGACAAGCTGTTTGGCTTTTTCGTCGGTCAGGTGATGAAAAAAACTCAAGGCAAGGCAAATCCACAAGTGGTTAATCAACTGCTCAGACCGAAACTTGATGGGTAGATTATTTTGAAAAAGACCGGATTTTCGACCTTTTTTTCATATATTTGCCATAATTATGCATATACTGTAGTGTGATTGCAGAAAGATACAGGTGGTATCTTTTTTGTGTAACACTAAGGGTAGGTTAAAACCATGTCATATACTGAACTTAAAAAAATTATACTTGTATCATCTGTGTCTGTTATTACGGCATTCGGGCTTTCGGCATGTGGTGATGATGACAAGGCATCGGCCCCGGCGGCGGTGGAAGAAGCCGCTGATGATGCCGCAGTTGCCGCACCTTCTGCCGTGGAAGAAGCTACAGAGGCAGCCGGTGAAGTGGTTGAAGAAGTGGTTGAGGAGATCAAGGAAAAAGCGGGAGATGCAATGGATGAAGCCAAGGGTGATGCTTTGGATGAAGCCAAGAAGAAAGCTGAAGAGGAATTACAGAAACAATTGCCTCAATAAATGCCTCAAAATGGTTAATATTTAAAAGCGGGCCTTATTAAGGTTCGCTTTTTTTTATTTAAAAGGACCATTAAATCAACCACTTGTAATATTTTAATTAGCGTTAACTTTATGTTTACCTAAATTGGGGCACCCTGTTAATTGTAAAGAGCTGGAAAAGCCATCAACGGCAACAGTTCGAATGGTAACAGGGACAATGGAGTTAAGGCAATGGGACAGATAGATCATTCATATGTGGTGGACCGTATTGAGCAGGCCGAATCCGGCACCAAAGAGGCTCTTTATGATTTAGGGCTGCTCTATTCCATAGGGCAGGGGGTTGATCAGGATTTTATCGAGGCTCATAAATGGTTTAATCTGGCGGTAGTCCGGGGGATGAAGTCTGCGCAGATAGACCGGGCAGAGATTGCCGGGGATATGTCACTCAATGAAATCTCCACCGCACAACGTATGGCACGGGAATGGCTGGCAATTCATTAGAGCCTTTCTGCTTTAATTTTCCAAGCCTTTGGTACTAAACCACCGACTTTTAGTCGGTAGAACTGGACTTCAGTCCAGAATCACGGATAGTCATTCTATACTCCCAAAAGGTTA
>NVTJ01000021.1 GCA_002401545.1 Alphaproteobacteria bacterium | reverse complement strand
TTGACCATCAATATATTTTAACTGAAAAATAGTTATGCCAATAACCAGAACCAATATGGCACATACAGCCCCAAAACCCATAAACAGGCGATTTCTGATTTTCATGTTCTTGACTGCACTTAAGACGTTTAGGTTAATACTCATATTGCTCACCATATAATGTTAAATGTAAATCCCAGGTAGACACCGTATTTTTTTTGTTTAAGATGTGAGATAGTTTATGCTATAAATTATTAATATTAAGTTATCGAGTGCTTATGTATAACGGCCTAAGTCGTGTGGACAGGGCCTTTGCAGATAATATGACCCATAGCAAGAAAATACCTTTTTCTCTCTGCTACAATCACTTATAAGAATCCTATGGCTGATAAATCTTGTAAATATAAGTCGCTCAGGGATTTCCTTTCCCATCTTGAGGAAAAAGGACGATTGGTGCGGGTCACGCAACCGGTCTCCACCCATCTGGAAATGACCGAAATCCAGACCCGTGTGCTGGCCGAAGGCGGGCCGGCGATTCTGTTTGAAAATGTTATCAAATCAGATGGCAGCAAAAGTGATATGCCCGTATTGGTCAATCTGTTCGGAACCGTGGAACGGGTGGCATGGGGTATGGGGCGAGAGCCGTCAGGCTTACGCGCATTGGGTGAGACCATGGCCTTCCTGCGGCAGCCCGAACCACCATCCGGCTTTAAAGATGCTGCGCGGATGCTGCCCATCCTGAAAGCGGCTATGATGGCCCGGCCAAAAACCGTCAAAAAAGCCCCGGTTCAGGAAATCATCCTCACCGGGGATGATATTGACCTTGGGCTGTTGCCGGTTCAGGGCTGCTGGCCCGGTGAGCCTGCCCCGCTGATCACATGGCCGCTGGTGGTGACAAAAGGCCCGGGCACCTCCCGGGAAGATGATTTCAATCTGGGCATATACCGGATGCAGGTTCTGAACAAAAACCAGACCATCATGCGCTGGTTGAAGCACCGGGGCGGAGCGCAGCATTTCCGCCGCTGGAAACAACAAAAATCCGACCCCCTGCCCGTTGCCGTTGTTCTGGGCGCCGACCCGGCAACGATCCTCGCGGCGGTGACCCCCGTGCCTGATACCCTGTCCGAATATCAGTTTGCCGGACTGATGCGCGGCAAAAAAACTGAACTTGTCGACTGCAAGACCATTCCGCTAAAAGTTCCTGCCACGGCGGAAATCGTCCTCGAAGGCCATATATCGCTGGAGGATACCCGCGACGAAGGACCCTACGGCGATCACACGGGATATTATAACAGCGTGGAAAAATTTCCAGTCTTTACCATCAGCGCCATCACCATGCGCCGTGACCCCATTTATCTGTCCACCTATACCGGCAGGCCACCGGACGAGCCGTCTGTCCTCGGCGAGGCCCTTAATGAGGTTTTCATCCCGCTGCTGCAACAGCAATTCCCGGAGATTGTTGATTTCTGGCTGCCGCCGGAGGGATGCTCTTACCGCATAGCAGTGATTTCCATCCGCAAAGGCTATGCCGGTCATGCCAAGCGGATTATGATGGGAACCTGGTCGTACCTGCGGCAATTCATGTATACCAAATTTATCATCGTGGTGGATGAGGATATCAACTGCCGGGACTGGAAGGATGTGATGTGGGCCATGTCCACCCGCATGGACCCGGTGCGGGATACGACACTGATTGAAAATACCCCGATAGACTATCTGGATTTTGCCTCTCCCGTATCCGGGCTGGGCGGTAAAATAGGCCTTGATGCCACAAATAAATTTCCCGGTGAGACAAACCGTGAATGGGGCCGGGAAATTGCTATGGATCAGGATATTATCGACCGGGTGACGGAAAAATGGCAGGAAATGAAATTGCCCACCTCTGGCAAGCCCATATGGAAAAACGATGACAAATAAAAAAGACCTGAGTGAACAATATCTGGAAAAGCTGGATTATCTGATCCGGACCGCAACCAGAGCCGGAGCCGATGCCTGCGACGGGATTATTTATTCCGGTCAGTCACAATCGGTTTCCTGGCGGCTGGGCAAGCTGGAAGATGTGGAACGCTCGGAAAGCGCCGACCTTGGCCTGCGGGTTTTTATGGGTAGAAAACAGGCCATTGTCTCGTCCAGTGACATCAGCAACAGCACCCTTGACCTGCTGGTTGAACGGGCCATGGATATGGCGAGAAACGCACCCGAAGACCCCTACGCGGGACTGGCTGACCCGGGTCTGTTGGCCCTAAAAACCTCTAACATTCCAGAACTGGACCTTTATGATGATACGGAAAAATCCGCCGATGAGCTAAAAGAGCTTGCCCGAAGCATTGAGGATGTTGCCCTTGGGGTTAGTGGCATCACCAATTCCGAGGGCGCCAGTGCCAGCGCAAGTCAGGGACTGATCGCCACCGCAAATTCAAACGGGTTCGCCCAAAGCTATCGCTCCAGCCATTTTTCCTTAAGCATCTCCGTTATCGCCGGAGCAGACGCCACCATGGAACGGGATTATGCCTATTCCTCCAAACGGCATTTTTCCGACCTGCGCGATCCCGCCGCCATTGGGCAGGAAGCCGCGACAAAAACCCTGCGCCGTCTGGGCCCGCGCAAGGCAAAAACCTGTCAGGTGCCGATCATATTTGACCCCCGTGTCTCCCGTACCCTGCTGGGCCATCTGGCCGGGGCGATCAATGGTCAGGCCATCGCACGCGGCACCAGCTTCCTGAAGGAGCGGATGGGAGAACAAATTTTCAGCAAGGGAATTTCCGTGAATGATGATCCCCATATCCTGAGGGGGCCGTCGTCCAAACCCTTTGACGGCGAAGGGTGCTGCAATGACAGCTTAAGCATCATAGAGGATGGCATATTGCGGTGCTGGACATTGGACAGTGCCAGTGCCCGGCAGTTGGGGCTTGTCAGCAACGGGCGGGCAAGCCGGGGAACTTCGTCACCGCCGTCACCATCATCGACCAATCTGTTTATGGCGAACGGCGGTCTTTCCCCTGAAGAACTTATGGCAGATATAAAATCAGGCTTTTATATCACCGACCTGATCGGCATGGGGGTGAACGGCATTACCGGTGACTATAGCCGGGGTGCGGGCGGCTTCTGGATTGAGAACGGAAAGATTACTTACCCGGTCAATGAAGTGACCATTGCCGGCAATCTGAAATCCATGTTCCTGAATATGACCGCCGCCGATGACCTGGAGATTAAATACGGCACCGATGCCCCCACATTGCGCGTTGACGGCATGATGATTGCCGGTGCCTGAAACAGACTTGCCAACAGGGGCGTTCTGCGTCAGTATATTTGCCGCGCCTTAACAAGATTGTCTTGCATAGAATTGCCCGTAATTAACCGGTTTCAGGAGATACGTCATGACAGAACAGAACGGAAAAAGAACCCGGGAAATTAAATTGGTCCCGTTAGCTTTCATAACAACAGAATCACAATTAAAAATACGTGAAATCCGGAATGAAGATAATGTTCGCAAGTGGATGTTTATGGATCATATCATTAAACTCAATGAACATTTAGGCTGGATTAACAAAATTAAAACAGACAAGAGCCAAATCGTTTTTGTTATCATGAATGAAGATCAATGTCCCCTCGGGGTGGCCAATGTCAGTGCAATTGACACGATTAACAAGAAAGCCGACTGGGCCTATTATTTAACCCAGAATGCAAGAGGCGGTCTTGGCTCTGTGATTGAATATTCGTTTATTAATTTTATTTTCGCTTCACTGGGCCTCCAGAAATTAAATTGTGAAGTTATTGAGGGCAATAAAGCCGTTGTCAAACTGCACAAGAAGTTTCTGTTTCAGGATGAGGGATTCAGAAAATCCAATATCCTAAAGGAAGGAAAATATGTTGGGGTTCATCTTCTGGGTCTTACAAAAAAAGACTGGGATAATGGTAAAGATCAGATTTTTGAGAAATACAACAAACTATTCAATAAATTTTCCATAACCATTGAGTGGAATAAAGATAATCCAGACAAAAAGAAGCACCCTCTTGATGAGATTGAAGCCGCCAGAGCGCGAAATAATTTAAACTGGATGAATATTCTGCGGCTGGTATTGGAATTATCGCCGGAACATGGAAAAGCTCTGGTGACGGATATCAGAAATATAGATAAGGAAATATCCGCCCTAACTGACAAACTCATTTCATTATAAAGCCGGATACGACCCCGCAATCACCATCAGGAATTATATATAGCTTTCGCCGTAATCCGGTGGGCGTGCAGTAGTGGCTCCGTATAGCCATTGGGCTGCATACGGCCCTTGAACACCAGATCACAGGCCGCCTTAAAAGCAATGCTGTTTTCAAAATCCGGCGCCATATTACGGTAATCCGGGTCCGCCGCATTCTGATGATCAACAATGGCAGCCATACGTTTCATGGTCTCCATAACCTGCGCCTTGTCACATATGCCATGATGCAACCAATTGGCCATATGCTGGCTGGAAATGCGCAGCGTGGCCCGGTCCTCCATCAGCCCCACATCATTAATGTCCGGCACCTTGGAGCATCCCACGCCCTGATTAATCCAACGCACCACATAACCCAGAATGCCCTGGGCATTATTGTCCAGTTCAGCCTGAATTTCTTCATCAGCGAGTTTTCTGTCCCCAAGCAGGGGAATGGTCAGAATATCATCCAGGCTGGCCCGACCCCGCCTGACCAGTTGTTCCTGACAGGACACAACATTGACCATATGATAATGCATGGCATGAAGGGTTGCTGCCGTGGGTGACGGCACCCATGCGCAGTTGGCTCCGGCCTGTGGATGAGCAATTTTAGTTGCCATCATCTGGGCCATTTCATCAGGTTTTGGCCACATACCCTTGCCAATCTGGGCGCGGCCCTTTAGGCCACATTCAAGCCCGATATCCACATTCCAGTCTTCATAAGCCGCAATCCAGTCCTCTGCCTTGATGTCTTCCTTGGGCAGAAAGGGACCAGCTTCCATACTGGTGTGAATTTCATCGCCGGTCCGGTCCAGAAACCCGGTATTGATAAAGGCCAGACGACCAGATACCGCCCGGATACATTCTTTCAGGTTGACCGTGGTGCGGCGTTCCTCGTCCATCACCCCCACCTTCATGGTATGGCGCGGCAAACCGAGAGCATCTTCCACCCGGTCAAATAGTTCGTTAGTGAAGGCGGCTTCTTCCGGCCCGTGCATTTTCGGCTTCACAATATAGATATTGCCCTTGCGGCTGTTGGCATTGACACCTTTTTTGGTGAAGTCATGAATGGCGCAGGCCGTGGTAACCATCGCGTCCAATATGCCTTCGGGAATCTCAAAGCCGTTCTTGTCCAGAACCGCGTTTGTGGTCATCAGATGGCCCACATTGCGGATCAGTAACAGACTGCGGCCTTTCACTGTTATCATGCCGCCATCCGGGGCGGTATAGGTCCGGTCCGGGTTCAATGTCCGCCTGACTGTCTGGCTGCCCTTGTCAAAACTGTCCGCAAGATCCCCCTTCATAAGACCCAGCCAGTTGCGGTAAGCAATGACTTTGTCCCCGGCATCAACGGCAGCAACGGAATCCTCGCAGTCCTGAATGGTGGTGAGGGCAGATTCGAGAATAACGTCCTTAACTCCGGCGGGTGACTGTGACCCAATATGATGATCCGGGTCGATCTGAATATCCATATGCAGACCATTGTGACATAGCAATAGGGAAGAAGCACCAATATGGCCGACCAACTGTGCAGGATCAGCCAATGTGGTCACGCTGCCGTCTTTCAAGGTCATTTTCAGTGCGCCGGACTCCACGTCATAGGAGGTAACATCCCCGTGGCAGCCCCGCGTGAGCGGCGCGGCCATATCAAGGAATTCTGCCGCCTGTTTGATCACCTCAGCCCCGCGAACCGGATTATAACCTGCCCCCTTTGCCAGACCATCTTTCTCAGCGATCACATTGGTGCCGTAAAGCGCATCATAGAGACTGCCCCAGCGGGCGTTGGCCGCATTAAGGGCAAAGCGGGCATTCATGACCGGCACCACCAATTGCGGCCCGGCAACTTGTGCTATTTCAGGATCCACATTGTCCGTCGTGATATGAAAATCACCACCTTCCGGCACCAGATAACCAATCTCGCTCAGGAAGCCTTTATAGGCCGCCATGTCAGGATTCCGGGTCTGATACCAATCATCAAGCCGGGCCTGAATTGCGTCACGCTTTGCCAGTAACGCTTTATTTTTTGGCGCAAGATCATTGACAATATCTTCCAGCCCGGACCAGAATTGCCCTTCAGAAATACCGGTTCCAGGCAAAACATCATTCTTGATCAGGTCGTGAAGGACAGCGGAAACCTGTAAATTTCCAATGGAAATATATTTGGGCATATATTTGGACCTGTTGATATTCAGGGTTGGTTGGTTGGGGTGGCAGGATTCGAACCTGCGCATGACGGGATCAAAACCCGTTGCCTTACCGCTTGGCTACACCCCATCAGACATGTCAATATCTGAAAGATGCCGCGAACATAAGCAGATTCCAGTCAACTTGCAACGATGATTTGGCAAAAAAAAGATTTTAAGGATTTAACAAGGTAATTACGCTAGAAGATAACTCATAACAGATGAGGGATATAAATGGCCATAGTCGTAACGGGTGCTGCAGGATTTATCGGATTTAACGTTTCAAGACTTCTTCTTGAACGCGGTGAAGAGGTGATCGGCATTGATAATCTGAATGATTATTACGATGTGAATCTTAAAAAAGCCCGGCTGGCTGAGATTGAAGATAATCCGGCCTTCACCTTTCTAAAGCTGGATTTTTCAGACTTTGAGGCGCTTAAAACCGCCCTTGATCAGCATAATATCAATAAAGTCATTCATCTGGGGGCACAGGCCGGGGTCCGCTATTCCCTGACCAATCCTTTTATCTATGCCCAGACAAATCTGATCGGGCATTTGAACATCATCGAGTATTGCCGGCACCTGACAGGGTTCGAACATCTGGTTTATGCCTCTTCTTCGTCCGTTTACGGCGGCAACAAAAATATGCCTTTTTCGGTGGATGACCGGGTTGATAATCCCGTATCCCTCTATGCCGCCACCAAAAAGGCTGACGAACTGATGAGCCAAAGCTATGCCCATCTGTACCGTATGCCGCAAACCGGCCTCAGGTTCTTTACCGTCTATGGTCCGTGGGGCCGCCCGGACATGGCCATGTGGATATTCACCAAAAAAATTCTGGCCGGTGAGCCAATCCCGGTGTTTAACCACGGGGATATGCTGCGGGACTTTACCTTCATTGATGATATAATCGACGGCATCGTCCGCTGTCTGGACAACCCGCCGAAAGACGATGGCACCCTGCATACCATAGGCTCCAACGCACCACACCGGATTTATAACATCGGCAATGATAATACGGTAAAGCTGCTGGATATGATCAAGGTTCTGGAAGAGGCGCTGGGTAAAAAAGCAGAAATGGACCTGCTGCCCATACAGCCGGGGGATGTTGCGGCAACCGCCGCCGATATTACCGCCATCCAGAATGACCTGGGTTTTGAGCCAAAAACCAGAATTCAGGACGGCATTCCAAAATTCATCCATTGGTATAAGCAATATCATCACATTAACTAGGGGGCATCATTGGCCTGGGATAACCTGATTTCAAGAACCCTCTGGATGCTCATGCAGCCAAGCAACCTGATATTTATCTTCACGCTGGTGAGTCTCCTCCTCATTTGGCGGGGCCGCCGAAAATCGGGCTTGTCCATACTCACAACCTGTATGATCCTCTATGCGCTGATCATGGCAGGCCCTTTAACCGGTTGGCTCATGGTGCCTTTGGAAAAGCGTTTTTCTGTTTATACCAATGATGTCAGCCAAGGCCCCTATAGCGGGATCATCATCCTTGCCGGGGCAGAACGCCTGACCTATAGCACAGAAAGTAATCAGGTTAATCTGGACGGGGCCGCAGAACGATTGATAGAGGCGGCAAAGCTGGCGCGGGCATACCCCGACCTGCCCGTCATATATTGCGGTGGGGGTCGCATTGAAGGCATGCTGACAGAGGTGGACATTGCGCGGAAATTCTTCACCGAGGCCGGGATTGACCTCTCCCGCATCCGTTTTGATGATCAATCCTACAATACTTATACCAATGCCATCGAAGCGAAAAAACTTATTAAAAAGAATGAAACAGGAAAATGGCTTTTGGTGACAAGTGCCTTCCACATGCCCCGCGCAGCGGGAGCCTATAGAACCGCAGGCATCAATATACAACCCTATCCCGTTGACTACCGTACCGCGTTACGCACCTCTCTGATCAGCAGCCCAAACGCCGGGCGAAACCTGTATGAACTGGACTTTGCGGTCCATGAATGGGTTGGGCTTCTGGCCTATTACATCAGCGGTCACAGTGATGAATTATACCCGGCACCCTAATTTCTCAGCTTCGTAGCCGGATAAAAATTGCTCCAGATCATCCACAGAACTTCGCTGTCTACCGAAATTCTTTTAAGCTTTCCGCCGGATGTATTGCCCAGCACATCAATTTCCGTAACCGTCAAGGCCTGCCCGTCCACAATACGGGAGAACCCCGCCRCCGTATCAAACTCGGCGTAATAGGCCAGGACCACATCTTTGCCGCCAATTGAGGTATTTATAAGGGGATTGCGTTTCATAAAATCTTTGGTATAGGCGATGGCATCGTCGCCGATCACGACCCCGTAAACCTGTTCTTTGGGGGGCAGGCGGCTGTCTTTGTGTTTCATGGTCGGAAAGGCCGGTTTGTCTTGCGTATATTGCCGCTGTGTCACATCGGACACCATGGCACGCACCATCCTGTCCCATATATTTGTCGCCGGATTGAAAAATACCCTGCCGTCCGGGTATATCTGCCCAAAGACGCCCAGAGACATGACCTGTGTCGGGTATTTCTTAAGCTTTGTCGCGCTCCGTTCCAGCGCGCCGTATATCTGCTGTATGGGAATATTTGTCTTTTCATCAAACAGCACCAGATTATTTTCAAGCTGGAGCATAACTTTCAGGTCAAGTTTTTGACCGCCCACATAAGGGCTGTAGGCCGTTCCCAGATGGCTCAGGCTGCAATAGGCCAGCGTGACGTCTTCGCCGCCGATCACATCACCCGCCACATGGGGCCGGGCGATCCAGCTATGGGGAAAGGCACGGGCATCGCCGTTAATCTCCACCACCATGACATTTTCATCCTGCGCCAGATATTTCCGGGCTTCCGCGATGGAAATATATTGTGCCGTGTCCTGCTGGGTCCGGAACATAAAATAAGGCACATTGATAAAACCGCTGAAAAACAAGCCGGAAAAAACAATAATATTAACCGCCAGCATGGCTCGGGATAAAGAACGGTGCCGGATACTGAAAAAAACGGCAATGACGAAGGCCATCAGGCCCACCCCCATAATCTCCATTCTGTAATCCCAAACCGTCATCGTGACAGAGCGGGGGAACTGAACGACAAGCTGGGTCAGGTCACCAAGAACGGCAAAGCCGCCAAGGGCTATCAGATGAGCGAAAGCAAATAATGCTATGACATTACGTTTGGACGTGAGTGGCATCATATTTCCTCCTGTTCCGGACAATGAATACAGATACTATACCATCCGCACTATTCAGATAACGTAATTTTTATGCGATCTGTGCGGAAAAATCAGGCGAGAAGGTTCCTGAAAATCGCCGGCAGGGCTGAGGGCAGATTTTCGATATGGGGGATGATTGCCCCGCCGCCCGGCCCGAAAAGATAGGGAAAATAATCCCGCGCCTTCTCATCAACCGTGACCCCAAAGACGGCAACCCCTTGTTTGCGGGCTTCGCGGATGGCCATTCTGGTATCCTCAATGCCGTAGCGGCCCTCATAATGATCCATATCATTGGGTTTGCCGTCACTGATCAGCAGGAGAAGCCGGTGATGATTGGGGCGGTCAGCAAGTTGTYTTGTCACATGACGGATGGCGGCCCCCATGCGGGTATAATATCCGGGCTTCAAGGCAGAGATCCTGTTCTGCACATGAACGGACATTTCTTCGTCAAAATCTTTCAGGCAATCCACCCTGATATTATGGCGCCTGCGGGATGAAAAACAATAGATGGCATGGTCATCGCCGCTGGCCTTCAGGCCCAATGCCAGAGCCATAAGAGCCTCTTTCTCCACATCAAGCACCCGCCGCCCGTCAATCCACGAATCTGTCGACAGGGACACATCCGCCAAAATAGCGGCGGCCAGATCACGGGTCTGATTGCGGGTATCAATATAAATCTGGTCGCTCCCCGCGCCCGTCGCGCGCAGATCACAGGCGGACCGGATCATGGCATCAATGTCCAGATCCTTGCCATCCTGCTGCCGGGTAACGCGCTCCCGCCGGGGACGCAGAGCCTCAAACTGCCGCTGAATCCGCTTGATGCGCCGCCGTGCGGCATCATCCGGTTGCCATTTATCTTCTTCTTCCTCTTCGGCACGCGCGGAAAAAACCGCACAAAAATTCTCCCGGTAGCTTTGCAAACGATAATCCCATTCCGGGTAGCTATGTTCCGCAATCACCTGCCCTGTATCAATAGCCTGCCCTGCCACCGACATATCAAGCTTGATGGTTGATGCCGCTGTCCTCTTGTTCCGGGTCAGGGACATTTCATCCAGATCATCGATGGCGGACTGAACATCTTCGTCCTCCTCATCATCAACCCCCCGGTTGACATTGACCATTTCCGCCATGGAAATCACTTTTTCAAAACGGTTCAGGGCCAGCGGGTCTTCCTTGTCCACCTGATCATTCTCTTCGCGCACACCAGCATGTTTGCGGCCATCCCGCAGGTCTTTATAAATATTTTTCGCACTTTCATCTTCCCCGGGAAATTCAGTGGTGTCAATGACATCACTATGAACAATATCCACTTCGCCCCACAGGGGGATGGAGAGAAACTCCTTATATCTCCGGGGAATTTTAGGGAAAGCGGGCAAGTCTGCGTCCCTTATAATCAATTGAACGAGGTTTGCGGCTTCTGCATGAGCCGCCCCGGTGGCAAAGAGTAAATCCTGAATGATTTTTTCCAGACGCGCTTCATAGGTGGGTAAGCTGCGCCGGGGCCGCGCCTGTTCCAATGCCGTGCAAAGTTCGGCGTGTTTCTTGCCCAGACCGGGGTATTTTCCGATAACCATCCGGGTGGTTTGCCAGGCTTCAGCAATGAAAATCAAATCCGCATGAAGAGAATTATCCGGCTTGAGCGAAGGCTTGTCACTGGCATGGGCGAGAAAAGCCGCCAGCCAGATATACAGGGACCGGTTCAAATGTTTTTCCGGAAAATAATCAATCGTGCCGGGAAGCAGAAGACTGTCATTATCCCGCCGGGCAACGGCAAGCCGTTCCCTGTCCATGCCAAGCCGCATACGCCATGACAGCCGGTGACTTTGTGACGTCGCACTGACACTGGCCACATCAACCCCCGGATCGCCGCCAATGGCCCGGAAGAAAATGCTGATCACATCCCTGATGTCTTCCAGATGAACCGCGGCCTGATTGTGGTGAGGATAGCTGGACTGGTCGCGGACCAGCATATGCCATTTCTTTCCCACCAGTTCTTCCGGCTCAAATATGTCAAACATCATCTATCCAAAAGTAGCCTGTACCACTTCCATCAACCCCGCCTTGGCCCCCTCATCATCGCTCAGCGGTTCAATCAATGTGGCCTCGGCGGCTTCCAGCGGCGAAACCCCGGCCATAATCAGGGTGGCGCAATAGACCAGCAGCCTTGTTGACGCCCCTTCTTCCAGATCAAGGTCCTTTAAATTCCTTATACTGCGGGCCAGATTGACCAATGGCACACAGCGAACGCGGTCAAGTCCGGTTTCCTGACAGATAATATCCACTTCCTGCTGGGCTGGCGGATAATCAAAATGAATGCCGATAAAACGTTGCCTTGTACTGGGCTTCAGGGATTTCAGGATATTCTGATAGCCCGGATTATAGGAGATCACCATCATGAAATCATCGGGGGCCTCAAGCAATTCCCCGGTGCGCTCCAATGGCAACATGCGCCGGTCGTCGGTCAGAGGATGGAGGACAACCGTCACATCCTTGCGGGCTTCAACAATTTCATCAAGGTAACATATGCCGCCCCCCCGCACAGCTCCGGTCAGGGGGCCGTCAACCCAATGGGTTTCGCCGCCTTTGAGCAGATAACGACCCGTAAGGTCCGCTGCTGTCAGGTCATCATGACAGGAAACGGTGGTCAGGGTCAATCCCAGACGCGCCGCCATATGGGCGACAAAGCGGGTCTTGCCGCAACCCGTCGGCCCTTTCAGCATCACCGGCAGACGGGACCGGAAAGCAACCTCGAAAAGCTCACATTCATTCGCCGATGGCATATAGAAAGGAATTTCTTCTTTGTTCATTATTTGTGCATCCATAACTTCTTTACCTGAAAAAGGCGGTGACAGTAAAACCGCCACCGCCTTTGATAAGGGTTGAAAACCGATTGGTTAACCGGCTGTTGCCTGTTCTTCGCGGGCTTTGGAGAAGATTGCATAAACAAAAAGCAACACACCCAGAACCACAACAAGTCCAGACCCAAGCCGCATCCAGTAGAACAGTGCAATCTGTTCCTGAACCTCCATGAAGTCCATGCCCAGAACCCGTTGCAGATGGGTTTGCAGAATACCGGCCGCCGTTAAGGTGAAGGTCATAAAACACATCCCCGCACTGGTGATCCAGAAGGCCCACATATTCAGATTCTGGTTATAGGGCTGCTGACCGCGCAGATGCGGCATGGCATAGGTAATAATCGCCAGATTGATCATCACATAAGCGCCGTAAAAAGCCAGATGAGCATGAGAGGCGGTAACCTGTGTGCCGTGGCTATAATAGTTGATCGGTGCCAGCGTATGCATGAAACCCCAGACCCCGGCCCCGAAGAAAGACAGGACTGTGCAACCCAGCACCCAGAGCAGGGCGGCTTTATTGGGATGGTTGCGACTGCTTTTCTTCACAACATAAAATGAGAAGATCACCATCGCCAGAAACGGAAAGACTTCCAGAGCCGAGAAAATGCTGCCCAGCCATTGCCAGTAACCGGGGGTTCCAATCCAGTAATAATGGTGCCCCGTGCCCAGCAATCCTGAGAAGAGGGCCAGGCCGACGATGACATAAAGCCATTTTTCAATAACTTCCCGGTCAACCCCGGTCAATTTGATCAACAGGAAGCCCAGAATAGCCGCCAGTATCAGTTCCCATACACCTTCCACCCAAAGATGAACAACATACCACCAGTACATTTTATCCAGTGCCAGATTGGCCGGGTTATAGAAAGCAAACAGGAAGAACACCGTCAGACCCCACAGGCCCATGACCAGAATAATGGCCACCGCCGTCCTCTTGCCTTTGTACAGGGTCATGCTGATATTATACATGAACAACAGAGCTATAATCACAATGTCGATTTTGAACCATAAGGGTTGTTCCAGAAATTCACGGCCTTCGTGAATGCCGAACAGATAACCAACAACGGTGGCCACAGCCCCCAGCAGGAACATCCAGAATTGAATCCATGCAATCTTCGGGCTGTGGATTTCCGTTTCGGTTTCTTCCGGCAGCAAAAAATAAGCCGCCCCGAAAAAGCCCATCAGAAGCCAGACAATCAGCGCGTTGGTATGAATCATGCGAATGATATTAAAGGGCAGAATTTCCGACAGAAAATTCGGAAAGACATAAATCGTCCCGGCAATCAATCCGCCAAGCACCTGTGCCACGAACAGGCCCATCGCCGCTATAAAATAGGGATAGGCCAATCTTTGTGTTTGATATTTCATAATATTACTTCCTCTCCCTTATTCATCATCTGGCGTAGGAGGCCAGTTCTGAGTATCAATTCGGCTGATCCATTCAAAAAAAGCGGCCAAATCTTCATGTTCCTGATCCGTCAGATTGAACTGAGGCATTTGCCGGCGGCCTTCGATACCGGTCGGCATGGCTTCCATCCAGGCTTTCAGGGCCTCACGGCCCCCTTCGGCATCCTCATCACCGCCAAATTTTATCCAGACCTTGCCCAGTTCCGGCGCGAAATACGCGCCCTCACCGAATATGGTGTGACAATTGATACAGGAATTCTTCTCCCATACCCGTTTGCCGCGCTCGACAGATTCTGTCAACGTGGCCACGTCCGTACTCTCATTCAGGATATAAAAATGGCTCTGAACCGTCAGAGACACAAATATCACAAAAAAGAAAATCGTCCCGCCAAAGAAGATATTGCGAGCCGCCGTCTTGGTCATTCCTTCCGACATAATAGATTTCTCCTCACTATTATTATTTCAGAAGAAGGTCATCACCCCTGTTCCACCCCGAAAATCAAGTTGATACACCCCTTCCCATAAAGATATTTAGTAAATACACCTTTTAAAGTCCTTGATCGAAATCAATTTATCGTAACAGAATTTTAAATGTAAAAGAAATTATTCATGCATTCTTTATCCATCTGAGCTAAAATTCACCGGAAAATCAAGAAAACAGGTTCAATGAATTTTACAGAAACAGCTTTTACCTTCTCAGGCGACCAGCAAAACCTGCTCATCGGGATTATCCATAATCCGGAGCAATATACAGGTAAAGTTGGATTATTGATTGTTGTCGGTGGTCCCCAATATCGTATCGGCGCCCACCGCCAATATGTTCATATGGCCCGCCATTGTGCGGCGCGCGGTATTCCCGTCATGCGTTTTGATTATCAGGGCATTGGGGACAGTGATGGCAGTCCTGCCGGTTTTGAACATGTCACGCCGGATATAGATCATGCTATTGATGAGTTCCTGAAACGAACATCCGGGATAACATCAGTGGCCATATGGGGGTTATGCGAGGGGGCCTCTGCCCTGCTTCTGGGTGCAGCGCGTCACAAGGCCGTCTCCCATATTATTCTGGCCAACCCCTGGGTCAGGTCGACAAGCGGTCTCGCCCGCGCCACGATCAAACATTATTATCTGGACCGGTTGAAAAACCCGGCATTCTGGCGGAAGATATTTTCCGGCCATCTCAATATAAAATCAGCATTATCCGGATTTTTGTCAAATATCAGACAGGCCTTTGCCCCCGGAAAAGCCCTTGCCGAAAAAGATGTCCGTCCCTTCCCGGAACGGATGTTGTCCGGCCTCGCCGCTTTTCAGGGAAAAACCCTGCTTATCATGAGCGAACAGGATCTGGTTGCGCGTGAATTTGATGACCTGATTTCCTCAGATAAAGCATGGCAAAAAACCATCCGGGAGAAAATATCACAGCGGATTGATATTGCAGAAACCGATCATACATTCTCCAGCGAAAGCTGGCGTGTCAAGGTCGCAACAAGCACTGCCGACTGGCTGATTTCAGGACAGTAAATCATACATCTCCAGCGGCGTTTTATGCTCGCCGCCCAACTGATTGATGAAAAAGTCAAAGAAAACATCCATATCCGCAAGAAATATTTCCAGCTCCTGATCATTCCTCACATAGGGCGCCCCGGCCACCATCAAAGATGAACTGTGATAGGCATAGTTGAAATAATTATGGCCAAAGGTGACCTCGCGCCGGACCATCCGCATCTGATCTTCGGCTCTGATCCCTTCCGGTGTCAGGGGGATACGCTCCAGCAAGCCGCTTTTGACCAGAACCCCGGCCATCAGTGACCGCAGTCCCGTCGGCCCGGCCAGCCTGGGGTATAAAAAACCGCCCCATTTTGCCAGCAATCCGTCATAGCCCCTGGTAAGGGGAAGTTCGAGGATTTTCTCGCCCGCCACATCAAACCAATAGGGTTGTGTCGGCAAGCCAATGAAATCTGGACCGGAATCATGGGAAAAACTGGTGCCCGCAACCACACTGGTATCCACCCTGTAACCCAATTCCTTCAGAATCCGCGCCGTATTTGGCCCGAGGCCATATCTTCCCGCCTTGAATATCTCTGGCCGCCGTCCGCATCTTTTCTCGATAAAATCTGTCAGAATTGCTAACTTATCTCTCTCCTGTTCGTAAGGCAGATTTCCGGCATAGGAATTAACATTGCTGACCTCTTCATCATAGGGGGGGGAGACCCAGGGATGCAGGTGGGTGCCGATAAGGCATTCCCCCTGATCGGCCCATGCCGAAAGGATAGCCACCGCCTGATCATTCCGGGCCACGGGATAATCAATGCAATAGGTTGGCACAATGCCGTATTTCCTGAAAATCTTCTGTGCCAGATGCTGATGGGCTATATTATCCACTGACCTGTTGGCCCGCGCGAAAGGTTTCGCCCAGTCAAATTCCTCCTCCGTATCAATGATCACGGTGAGCAAGGGTTTCTTGATGAAGGGAACTGCACGATTTTTATCAGATAACAAAATATCACTCCACATAAAATAACATCAAAGCTTTAGCACTCACCGCCTATTCTGCTTTCTTAAATGATCTGAGATATTTAATTATCCCGTTAATCTCATTTTCTTCCAGAATACCATCCCAGGGTGGCATTTCAAAACTCATGCCTTCTGCTTCACCACCGTTAAAAATTATCCTGTATAAATCATCATCCTTGCGTGTGGCGYGAAATTCCGTACTGGTAAAATCGGGTAACGACGTCTCGAGGTACTCTTTATCCGGTCCGTCCCCCTTTCCGGCAGTGCCGTGACAGCGGGCACAATTTATATTATATAATTTTCTGACATCCCCTGTCTCATGAGAATGGGAAGGCATAGTGGCCTGTTGATTTTCCATTTGTGCCATAGTATCTGCGGAGGAAGGCACCAGCTTTAACAACCGCCCCGACTGGTCCTGCGAACGTCCTAATGCTGTCATCAGAACATCACCATTAGGGGCCTCTATCAATGAAGTTATACCGCGTTGGGCCACTTGCTCGCTTCGGATCAGGGTTTGAGGATCACTCAGCAGATCATCATCTGCATTCAGGGTATAAATTCTTCCCGAATAATTATCCATATAAATATATTTTCCGGTAAGGGCCGGATTTTTATCATGCCTGTAAACAAAACCGCCAATGATAGAACGCTCGTATGCCGTATGTTCATAGAAAAATACCGGTCCTTTTTCCACACCGATAAAATTTTTCGGCTTTGTCCCCGCAGCCACGGTTACCCCCTCAATATATGGAAATTGGTAATTGCCTCCTTTTTCAATGATGTTAACTTCTTCAAACCGTGTTGAGCCAACATCACCAGCCCAGAGTTTACCTGTTTTGGGATCAAAGGAAATTCTGAAAGGGTTGCGTAGTCCCAAAGCCCAAAATTCTTCCAATACGCCGTCCTGCCCTACGAAAGGATTATCCGAGGGTATAAAATACCCCTGGGTAATACTGTCCCGCGCCTGTCGCGGTATCGGATGACTTATATCGCCCCCGCGTTGATCAACATCAATTCTGAATATTCCCCCATTTAATTTAGCATTTATTTTCTGGTGAGCTTTCCGGTTAGAGGCTTCACCAATGGCTAAATAGAGAAAGGAATCAGGGCCAAATTCAACCGACCCGCCATTATGATAACCATCGTTCAGTCGTTTAAATTCAATCAACGGATATTCAGATGCCAACCGTGCCTCTGCAGAATTTTTGGCAAGATTAAATCGGGCAAGACGATTGGTTTGCTGGTCATCTGTAATATCGGTGAAATCTGTATAATAAATATATACATATCCGCTATTTTCCGATGAAGTCTGGCCAAATTCAGGGTGAAGATCAAATCCCAGAGCCCCATTTTCCATATCCACCTCACCCACACGGTCGGAAAAATCAAGAACAAGTTCTTTCTCACCATCAGGAGCATAGTTGACTTTATAGAGGCGGCCATGCCGCTCCAATACATAGATAACCCCTGCATCATGGGGAGAAAATTGTGCCATTATGGGTTGTTGGAAAGTCAGGGCAGGCACTGAATTAATCAACAACCAACCCTCATATTTTTCCTGATTGATGGACAGTCGTATCTGAGTAACAATATTGGCGACATCCCTGTTGCTGATATATGCTTTCATTAATATAAGCGGAGACATGGCAAAAAGGATTATTATAATACCCCCCACAGAGGATACTGTCCTTAGAATATTAACCCCGATTGCTTTGAGGAGTTCCCGCCATGAGACGGCTGTTGAAAGTTTCTGCCCAAAAAAATCAACTATGATCTGAACAATGATAAGCAGCAGAAAATATACCAGCCCCGTTCCAACAAAATGATCCGGACTGAAGGGTAAGTTGGTCGCAAAGAAAATATAAAGCGTACAAAAAGTAAACGCGAGCAGGGTGCTGAACAGTTCTTGTATCGTTCTTTTAATGCTGTTGAAGTTAACTGGTCCAAGTTTTAAAGCCGCCAAAGAATAAAAAATTATCCCAAAAACCATAAAAATTTTCAGAACCCGCGAAAATATCTCTGGCGTGATCGGTTGCCCGGGCAATCTGAAAAGAAACTTGGGAATTATATTGTAGGAATTGCTCCATTCTTTTCCAAGATACAGCGCACATACCAATAAAAATAACTGAAAAGATACAAGGAAAATATTCTTTACAAGACGATTCTGCATTTAAGGCGTTCCTCTTATTATTTGTTACTTTCAGGCTCAAAATTACTAGGGCCTATGGACAAGTTTTTTGTAATATTATACTAATTCTCAAAATTTAAAAACAAAAAAGATTTGTAATTCAGAACCAGATATGTCATCTGTTTTTCGGAAAACGTAACTCATATAATTTCGGGAAATACGATAGTGAATTATAGTTCTTGTTGCCTGTTGTATTTACTAATTCTGGGGTCTTTTTTCTCAAAAACGCCCGCCTTCGCAGATGAAGCTGAAATTGAAAATATGGTCGTAACCGGAAGTAATATTCCATATCGAAAGGCCGGGGARTCAGTCTATACAGAAATCCTTGATTCAAGTTTGCTCGACCATAAAATTGACGGAAATTTTATAGACATATTTCGCGGTTTAGCAGGCATTGATGTTTCCCAAATTGGCGGGGATGGGGGCATCACATTAATTTCTGTCCGTGGTGGGGATCCTAATTTCACAGCAATCCTTATCGATGGCGTCAAAGTTAACAATCCGACCAACAGTCGCGGCGGGGGATTTGATTTTTCAGCACTTGACCCCGCAATGATTGACCATGTGGAAATCGTCCGGGGACCCGCTTCGCCAATCATTGGCTCTGGCGCCGTCAGCGGTGTCATTAATCTCATCACCCGCAAGACAAAGGGACAACAATATTTTTCCATGAATGGCCGGGCAGGCACAGATGAGAGTTTTGCCCTGTCTTCTTCCTATTCAAGGCCATTGGGAGAGGATGGTGATATCTCAATGTCCGCCAGTTATGCCCAAGGAGGAAATGAAATTGAAGGCAATGAACTGGAAAGGCTGAACCTTAATATTGGTGCCGGGGGCGATATTACAGAAAATTTTAATATCCGAATGGGGTTATTTTACAGCGACAGAGATGCCAAAAATTTTCCCGAAGACAGTGGCGGTCCGAGACTTGCCGTCTTAAGAGACCTCCAGGAGAGAAATGGAGATTTTTTTTCCGGCTATATTAAATCAATATATTCCGTCAATAATAAAATCCAGATAAATACTATTTATAATATGACGCGCATTGATGAGCGGGTTTTTTCACCGGCAATCGCACCGGGTGTATTTAACGGCGTGCCTTCCTTTACAACCGTGACAAATTATAACCGTGATGAAATTATTCTCAGCGGGCTGTACCAGCTATCCGACAATGTAAAAATTAATCTTGGCGCCGCTTATTTGCAGGAAAAGGGAGAAGATA
This sequence comes from Alphaproteobacteria bacterium, assembly GCA_002401545.1. GTDB lineage: Bacteria > Pseudomonadota > Alphaproteobacteria > Sphingomonadales > Emcibacteraceae > Paremcibacter. The sequence continues at coordinate 8,873 of NVTJ01000021.1, read as the reverse complement.
GTGGATTTGTTGACTTTGGCTTCGTCATTCCGACAAATTTCTCACTGAAAAGAAATACAAAAAGCATATTCGCCGAATTACGTATTTCTGAAATTTATGGCTGTGAAGTTTCTGCCAGCGGCCGGCTGGATGACCCTAATTTGCTTAAAAGTGAGTTAAACTTCAAATCGGGTCTGGATTGTTCACTCAATGACGGAAGCGCGTCAATATTTGCCATATGGGGTGAAGGCTTCAAATTACCAAGCTTCGCAGCTCTGGGGAATCCTCTGGTCGGCAATGCGGAATTAAGACCAGAAAAAAGTTCTAATTTTGAAATAGGGTTAAGGCAAAAATTATTAAATAATAAAATATGGCTTGAATTGAGATATTACAGCAACCGCTTTACTGATCTGATCGACTTCGACCCTGAAATATTTCAAAATGTGAACCGAGACCTGGTTACAGTGAAAGGCGTTGAATTTTCTTCAAATTTATCTGTATCTGACCAACTTAAAGTCAATATGAATATCAGTTATACAGATACGAATGTTATAAATAGTGATGTAAAACTGCGGAACAGGCCCAGGTGGAAAGGTAATATTGGTGCAGTCCTTAAACCAAATAATGATCTGACAGTAGGTTTGTTCGTCAATGTCAAAGGAAAATTCATGGAAAGTTCGATTATTACCGGGAATAGAGAATTGAGCGGATATACTACCGTAAATTTAACTGTTGTTCAGAAAATCGGGGCATCCTTAAGGCTTAAATTGTCCATCAAAAACCTGCTTGAAAAGAAATATGAGGAAATTCTTGGTTTTCCAGCAGCTGGCAGAGTAGCTCAATTAGCCTTGAATTATGTTTATTGATATTTCTAAAGGATATTCATAATCAATGCTATGGTATTGGCACACCCTAGTAATATATTAAGATAATGATGTTACCCTGGGGATATAATTAAATAAATATTGGATATGAAAATTGGACTTTGTAAGAGGCCTTGTTAATAATTTATTGTTTCTATCATTTAATCTTGGTATTTTTTACGCCATGTATTGGGCATTCAAAGAAGATACACGAATAGAAAAAGAAAAAAAGACCTCCGAAAATCAAAATCATATCAGAAATTAGCCCATGCGCGATATTTTTATCTTTTCAGCTATAATATGTATAGTATTGACTACCCTTCGCAAGCCTCAAATTGGAATTCTGGGTTGGTTATGGCTTTCAATAATGAACCCTCATAAGGAATCCTTTGGCTGGATTTACACTCTGCCGGTTCTTGATATCATCGCCGGGGCGACATTGATAAGTGCGCTGATCAATTTCAAACAGGCAAAAAAAGCCCTTTTCCATCCCGTTGCTGTCATATTGGTCATCTTTTATCTTTGGACATGTCTGTCTACCTTCTTTTCTATCTCCCATGATCTGGCTTTTCCAAAGTGGGTTAACTATTCAAAAACAATGTTGTTTGTCATACTGATGCTGTTATTCTTAAATAGCAGACACTGGATCATTTCCGCCATATGGGTATTTGTTTTTTCAGTTGGCCTCACAGGCGTAAAAGGCGGTCTTTTTACAATATTGACCGGGGGAGGGGCAAGAATATGGGGGGCCCCAGGCACAGCATGGGGCGACAATAATGGCGTGTCCCTTGCCATGTTGATGGTGATACCGCTGATATTTGCCCTGCAATATCTTTTAGATAGAAAAAGCCATCGTTTCGCTGTTTATGCCAGTACATTCTTGTCATTCATTTGTATATTGGGGACCCAGTCCCGTGGCGGACTGGTCGGTATTTTGGGAACAACCCTGGCATTCTTCATCAGAACAAAGCACAAGTTTATCATTGGCATATTCGTTGCTGTCAGTGGTATAGCTGTTCTTGCCTTCATGCCACAGTCATGGACAAGCCGCATGGAAACCATACAGACATATGAGCAGGACAGTTCTGCCTCAACCAGAATTCTTCAATGGAAATATGCCGTGCAATTAGCCTCCGAGAGTCCCATCCTCGGCAACGGTTTCTACGCCCGCTATTATCAACCCTATTACCAAAAATACATGGTGGGCATTGATACAAACCGTGCCGTTCACAGCGTTTATTTTCAGGTGCTGGAAGAACAGGGCTATGTGGGAATATTCATTTATTTACTCCTCATGATTACCGCTGTTATATCCGCAAACAAGGTCTCAAAGACAAGTGCCCGGCGAGAAGATTTAATATGGGCTTCAAAATTTTTGTTTTACGCACAGTTCAGTATTATTGGTTTTGCTTTTAACGGGCTGACTATTAACGTGGCATATCTTGATTTATACTATTATATTCTGGCGTTCATTGTTCTCCTGATCAGCCACATAAAAATCGAAATGGCAAAACCACCTCCAGAAGCCAAGAAACCAACCCGGACATAAAAGCTATGAAAAAAATAATTCACCTTATCGCGGCAGCACGGCCCAATTTTATGAAAATAGCGCCCCTGTATCATGCCCTGAAAAAGCAAGACTGGTGCACCGTCCATATCATTCATACCGGGCAGCATTATGACGCCAATATGTCTGACAGTATTTTTGCCGACCTGATGCTGCCTGAGCCACATTTTCATTTGGGGATAGGCAGTGGCTCCCATGCCCATCAAACCGGCAATGTCATGTTAAAATACGAAAGAATAGTCCTGGAAGAAGAACGACCCGATTTCCTTGTGGTCGTCGGAGACGTGAACCCGACCGCAGCCTGTTCCATGGTGGCGACAAAACTTCACATCCCGGTGGCTCATCTGGAGGCGGGCCTCAGAAGTGGCGACAGGCGCATGCCCGAAGAAATCAACCGCCTGGTGACCGATGCCATTTGCGATACATTATGGACCCCCTCACCCGATGCGGATGAAAACCTGAAAAATGAAGGGCACCCACAGAGCCGCATTGTCAGGGTCGGCAACATCATGATGGATAGCTTTGAGTTGTTACGGGAAAAGATTGAAGCAGAAAACTCCCCGGAAAAATACGGCCTTGAGGTCGGTAATTATGGTGTAGTCACCCTGCATCGCCCGTCAAATGTAGACGACTATGACACACTTAAAGCGCTGGTGGATCAGTTGATAGAGGTATCGGCTAAAATCCCGTTGATTTTTGCCGTCCATCCCCGCACAAGAAACAGTCTGCAGAAACATGGCCTGTGGGACAGCGTCCACTCAGTTGACCGGCTCAAACTGGTGGAACCGGTAAGTTATGTGCCGTTTATGAGCCTGGTAAAATCTGCAAAGCTGATCATCACGGACTCCGGGGGCATACAGGAAGAAACAACCTACCTCAATATTCCCTGCCTGACGCTGCGGGAAAATACCGAACGTCCGATTACCATAACCGAGGGCACCAATAAGCTGGTCACAATGAAAAATCTGCAGGAAAATGTTGACCTTGTCCTTGCGAACAAGTGGCGGAGCGGCACAAAACCTGACCTCTGGGACGGCAAAACCGCAGACCGCGTGACACAGGAAATCAGAAAATGGCTATTTGATTAAAGTCAGAATTTATTATTTACGAAAACATCGGTAAAAATAACAGCATAAAATGATAAAAATCTTATTTGTATGTCTGGGAAATATATGCCGCTCCCCCACGGCTGAGGGCGTCTTTCGCCATAAATTACATCAGGCGGGTATCCAGGATGGTTATCTTGGAAATATCTTCATCGATTCAGCGGGAACCGGGGCATGGCACGTGGGGGCATCACCCGATAGACGCTCCTGTGAAATGGCATTGAAATACGGGGTCGGCCTTGAAAGCTTAAGCGCCCGGAAAATCACCCGGCAGGATTTTGCCGATTATGATTATATTCTAGGCATGGACCGGGAAAATATTCGCAATATGAAGGCCATCTGTCCGCCGGATCAACAATGTAAAATCTCCCTGTTCATGAATTATGCGGAAAACTGCCCCGGCATCACCGAAGTCCCTGACCCTTACGGCGGCGGCAGAGAAGGCTTTGAGCGGGTTTATGACATTATTGACCGGGGCAGTGATGGCCTGTTAAAATATCTTCTGGCTCATTATACCCTGTAAGATAGTCGAATATTTCGGGAAGGACTTGAAAAAACCCCTGATTCTGCCAATATATACGTCAGGAAACTTTTTAGAACAGTAAGGATAAACAATAATGGTTGAAGACTATAAATACCGTCCCGGAGCACCGGCAAGCGCCCGTACTGCCGCCGACATTGATGAAGGCCTCCGGTCTTATATGTTAACCGTATATAATTATATGGCATCTGCTCTGGTTCTTACCGGGCTGATGGCCTATGTCACGGCGAATGTACCGGCAGTTTATTCCCTGCTTTACACCTTTGCATCCGCGCCGGACGGGACCGTTCACCTGACCGGGCAAACCATGTTGGGCCTGATTGTCATGTTCGCGCCGCTGGGCCTGGTATTTTTCCTCAGTTTCCGGATCAATCATATGAAGGCGTCGACCGCTCAGATGGTATTCTGGATATATGCCGGACTTGTTGGCATGGCCATTGCCTCTATCCTGTTTGTCTATACGGGTACAAGCATTGCCAAAACATTCTTTGTGACCGCAGCGGCCTTTGGCTCACTCAGCCTGTATGGCTATACCACAAAGCGTAATTTAACCGGCATGGGTTCCTTCCTGATCATGGGGTTATTTGGCATTATCATCGCCTCTATTGTCAATATGTTCCTGCATTCCGGCATGATGGATTTTATTATTTCCGTGGGGGGTGTTTTGATTTTTGCCGGGCTTACGGCCTATGACACACAGAAGATCAAACTGATGTATCTTCAAAGCGACGGCAATGAAACCGCCACCAAGAAAGCGATTATGGGAGCCCTTAGCCTCTATCTGGATTTTCTCAACATGTTCCTGTTCCTGCTGCGTTTCATGGGCAACCGGAATTAGGTTTTTCCATATAAACAAAAGAACGGCCCCATCTCAGGGCCGTTCTTTTGGATTAAAAAGTCAATATGAAAAAATCTGGATTCCACAATATTAGCCATTGCCTTTAGGGTAATTTAAAAGTAGTCTCCGGCTCACTCCCTGCACTAGCACCCGTAGCTCAGCTGGATAGAGCGCTGCCCTCCGAAGGCAGAGGTCACAGGTTCGAATCCTGTCGGGTGCACCATTCCTTGGCAAAAGTGGGCACCAGTCTTCCAGACTGGTTATAACTGCTTGCAAGGCCCGCAAGTACAGCGTTTGAGCCACATATTTTGATTTTTTCTCGGGTCACATCGATGCGGCTTATGAGTGAGCGAACATAGGTTCGGCGGAAATGTGTCTGGCCCTTGGCCTTCAAACGGTCCCGTAGTGCATTAGAGAAATTATGCACGCTCTTTGCGGTGAAATTTCCAAGCGGCATATCATTTTGATATTCAAGGCGGGTTATCGCCCGTAAAATATTCTCATATTTATTCTGCATTTTTCCGATATAGGACTTGAGTGACGAATCAAGCCGTAAATCTTCCGTAGCAATTTGCCGCCAAAGCGCATCAAGCTGTTTCTTCATTTCCCTTTTGTCACTCTTTAGCTGCTTGATACGGTTCTGAATGGTTCGTTCACGGTCAAGGCTGCGCTCAAACAATGGCGAGATAAGTTCATCAAGGCGGTCCGGTGCCAGAGTGCGGTCTATAAGTACATCCAGAACGATTTTATCCAGCTTCTCCATACGAACGGAACAACCAGTGCAAACGGCTTTGCCCGCATCCGCATGCTTGCCGCATTTATAATAACGATATGCCCCGCCCTTACCGGTTTGAATGCGCATGAGAGAGTGACACTCTGCGCAATGGGCTAGCCCGGTCAGCAGGATATTGCTGTTTACGATGCGTGGTGAGGTGGTGAGCGGGTGATTTCTCTCTAAACGGTCATGAACAGCATTAAAATCGGCATCTTCAATAATGCGCGGTATTTCCAGTAAAATCCATAGATCCTCTGGCTTGAGCTTTCTGGTTTTGCTGTCGCGGCGGTTAAACACATGCCGCGTGACATAAGCCTCATTGGTCAGGATTTTATGGATATATTGCATCAGGAATTTGCCGCCCTTGCGGGTTGGAATGCCTTCTGTATTCAACAGACTGGCAATGGCTTTCATGCCCATGGGACCCTTGTTCCCTTCGCCATGAATATATAGCTTGAAAATACGCCGCACGATCTCGGCCTCAACGGGATTGATCTCCAGCTTTTTCTTATCCTTCTTGCCGCGTTTTTCTGCAACATAGGTGCGATAACCAAAAGGTGGTTGCGCCCCGTTCCAAAATCCTTGCCGGGCATTCTCACACATGGAACGGCTGACATGTTTGGATGTTTCCTTGGATTGATATTCATCCATCGCCCCTAGAATGGTTCGCAACACATCCGCCTGATCACCGGACCCAATATCCTGCGTGATGGAAACAAACTGAACTTCGGCCTTTTCCAGTTTCTTGGTGTAATGCAGCAGATCAAGTGTATTGCGGGCAAAGCGTGACTGAGAATGCACAATCACAACATCGAACGGTTTATCGCGGGCGCAGGCTTCGGCAATCATCGCCTGAAACTCTATGCGGTTGTCATTGGTGGCACTGACCCCCGCATCCGTGAAGATGGCCGCAACTTCCCAATCCCGTTTGCTACAATAAGCCTCACACTGGGAAACCTGGTCAGGGATTGACAGGTCCTGCATCGCTTGTTGCCCTGTTGATACTCTGACATAGATTGCCGCACGCATGACTATTCCCTTTGTTTATTCATATGTTCCGCAACCAATATACGGATTAAATCGCTGGCATAGGTCTCCAGAACCTCAAGTTCGGCATTGGTCACAGGAATATTCTCCAAACCAATGCAGTGAACCTCCATGCCATTTCTGACTTCAATATCGCCGGGAAGACTTCTCCTAGCGGTATTGCTTTTATTTTTACTCTTATCCATTTGCCTTCTCATATAAGAAGGCGGGCATGGATAAATGATACTATAAAGTGTGGTAAAAATCAATATTCATCAACCATACCAATATGTTATGACTATTTTTATCTCTTTCAATCTTACGCCTAATGTTTCAATCTCACATCAGACAAATCAGGACGGGTTCGGGGTCAAAGCGCTTTTCTATGATCTTGGCGTCCCAAAACACGGATGATCTCCACGCCTTCATTATCAATCCGGTAATAAACCGAATGCTTGTTGTAGACGCTACGGCGATAACCCGGCTTGATATAATCGACGGCAGAAAAAAGCTTGGGTTGTTCTGCCAATAGCTCAAAGTGCAGTTTGAGCTGATCGCGATACTTGTTGGATTGCGCAACACCAAAATTCTCATCACCATAGACAGCAATGTCCATCAGGTCTTTTCTGGCCTCTTGACTGAGCCGGTAATCAGCCATGTTCTGACCTGTGGGACTGACGTGCATCTTCCCAGATTTGATCTACGGATTGATCCGTAAAACCGCTTTTCTCCCCTTTAATCAGGGCGGCACGAATGGCCTCGATTTCCGCCGGTGTTTCCTGCTCCCTGATTTGTCTCTCGCGAATTAACTCCCGGATCACTTCGCTCTCATTGCCGAAATGCCCGGTTCTGATTTGCGCCTTGATCCAGCCATTCTGCTGATCGGTAACCGAAATGCTCTTCTTGACCATGCTCATAATTCATTCTCCAACATCGTATAATTCCTACTTGGTAGTATAATATACCCTTGATGAAACTGCAAGAATTATCATTGTTAGCAGTCATTTCTCAGGATAAAACCCGTTACAAGCGTCTGTATCGTTTAAATCGACAGGGAGATCGGTGAAAATTCACTAGAATTTGATTAAAATTTTAAGTGGTTAATGCTATACCGAGCGGAGAATTCTCTTGGGTGAATGATGAACCGGAAATCGGTACAAATGGGTAATATTGCACCTATCAAAATGGAATTGGCGCCAACGGCGTCAGCAGTAACCGACGAAGACAGGCGGTTATTCCCGATCTATATTCAAATCCTTGATCTGGATTCAGCAGGGAAATGCTGGAAAGAAACCACCCGGAAATTGCTGGAAATCGACCCGGATGAAAATAGTGAAATGGCCAGAAAACTCTATGAGTCCTATTTGGTGCGGGCAAAATGGATGTGTGAGACGGGGATTAAAACCATATACTCCGATAAAAATGCGTCCTTTGAACATTGGGTAGTTCATATTCTAAAGTCTGCCATTAATGCCGGTAAAATACTAAAACCTGAAACGCAAAATCTTGATAAATGGGCCCATAAAGAAGTTCGTCGTTTGACGGATCAGAATATCTTGCAGGCAGACCCAAATCTTTCCTATAAGGCCTGCGAGGCAATACTGCTCAAGCAATTTTGATGGTTTCCAGATAAAGTTTGATACGTCTTTTTTGTAATTAAAGTCAGCCAGTTTCGTCTGCCTTCTCGGAATTAATTCTTGTGGGGGAAAGCCTTCCCCCTGACTTCAACCAGTCTGAAACAGCCTGTTTTCAGCACACCCCCTTCCAGCGGGGACACCCCGCAACGCCCCAAGTTTATGCGGACACCGACTAAAGTCGGTGGCTTTGAGATTATTTTCCCCTGTCGGCTGGGAGGCGGTCGGCCTTTATAGCCCCAAGCGGTCACGCCGCAACAGTTTTGGCTTTAAATCCGTCTCAGTCATTTCATTTCTCCTACCAAAAATATTGCGCCGCGCCCTGAAGCTTGGGGCTAATCGGCCTTTTCACCGCCCCCCATCCTCCGGGGGAAAATGCGGCGAAGAGAAAGGAACAAGACGCGATGCCCAAACATAACCAACGAACACCGAACAAGCGGCAAACAGTTTACCAACAAGTGACCGCCCGCATCATTCAGGAACTGGAACAAGGCCGGGTGCCATGGGTGCAACCATGGGGCAATGGAAACGGCGCGGCAGGACT
>NVTJ01000020.1 GCA_002401545.1 Alphaproteobacteria bacterium | reverse complement strand
GTGATCCTTAAAGGCCTGAATGAGACGCTGGTAAGCCGGAATGAGATACTGCCGCAGGGCCAGCATCATTTCCGTCTTTAGCCGGGTTTTATCCTCTGTCGTCAAATCAAGCTTGTCAATTTTCCGGTTAAAATCAACCAGCATGACATTACTGTCTTGTCGTTCCCCCTCACGCGGATCGGCAATGATAGACTGCGCCGCATCAATTAATCGCGGCACCACACTTTTAGACAGGAAAAAGCCCTTGTCCTCACGGATTTTCAGGAACCGGATAAATTGGTCAATGGGCGTGCCAACAGATTTCAGACGGGTAATATAGGATTTTACATCTTTTAATCCTTCAATCTTATGAGAATTCTTCAATATGCCGGCTATTTCCAGATGAACCCCGACAATCTGGTTTATGGGGCTGATGTGATAACGCCATTTGTCCCGTTCAAGCCGCAATTGAAGATCGGCTTCAAAGGCACGGTAATTCAACTGTGTTTCCTTATCCAGCCTTGAATAATCAAATTCCTCATGCAATGTCTTAAGGTCACGCCGGTGCAAAGCAACCTCCCTATCCATATTTTCAAGGGAAAGATCATCCCACTTATCCTGATCCTTATCTTCACCCAATTGCGCCGCAAGCATGGGGTGATCGGAGATTCTACGCTGATAAACAGATTCCACAAATGCCGCAAAATCTTGCGATTGATCCGTTGTACGCTCTTCAACCACACAACCGCTTAACATCAGGGACAGAAACGAAAAAGAAATCAGCAGAATATTTTTTGGGTATTTTAACACAGAATAATCCTCGTTTATTTTTCTGTCATAGCATGTTTTTGCTGGAAGACAGCCTCCAGTGCCTTCAGGGGAATTGGCCCGGTTCGTAAAACACCATCGACAAAATCACGGGTGCTGAAATCCTTGCCCAATCGCGCCTGCTCTGCAGCCCAAAGTTTGCTGAAACCATGAAAGCCCATAAAATAGGTTGGCAATTGCAGCGGGCTGTTAATCACTCTGCGCCATAAATTAATGGCAAACTGAGGGGCCAGAAGGCCTTTTGTCGTCGCAAAGGCCGTCAGTCGTTCCTTGTCCCACCCCGCCGTATGAACCATAACACTGAGATAGGCTCTGGTGGCATTTTCCAGCCGCTTTCTCAAATGGGCCAAACGTGTCAGATGATTATTTTCCGACCATCCCGCATCCAGCATAATTAGCTCACTGAAACTGCCCCAGCCTTCCACATAAGTGCCATCAGCAAAAAGGGAGCGTATTTTTGAGGCATGGACCACGCTGACTTTAGCTTGCAGATAATGGCCGGGGAACATTTCATGGGATATAATCATGGCATTAAAATGATTGTTAAAAGAACGGTAAAATCCTTCCCGCTGTTTGTCAGATGCATTCTCCGGCACAGAGGGGAGATAAAATAACGTGTTTAAATCGGGAGCAAAGGGACCGGCCTGATAAACACCGCCAACGGCGGCACCTGAAAAATGATCCGGTGACAGGGCGATATACAGGGTGGTCGGTTGTGGTACCGTCGCCAGATCATGCTCTATGACGAATTGTTCCGCTTTTGCCGTTATATCAATGAACTGATCCAGAAAATCCTTATTACTATCCACCCGGTCATCTTCCATGGCGGCCACGGCGCGTTTGAGGAGTTCTTTGTCATCACCCGGCCGCTGTTGGCCCCCGTGGTTTGCCTGCCACCATTTCTGCGCCTCTGCGACCATCATGCCGCGCGTCCGCCCAACTTCCGTCAGGGCCTGTGCTGCAAGTTCTTCAGGGGTTATGTCTTCCCCGGTGCGTATTTCAAGTTTACGGGCATAGGCTTCCCGACCATAACTATCCGGCAGTGTGGCATGGAGCAGAATATTATCCCGGATATGAACCGCCAGTTCCCGCACGACAGCAGCCGTATCCCGGGTCGTTTTATTTATCCGCTCATACTTGCCTTCACCAACCCAGCTCCGCATCAGACCGGGCAAATTGCCCTCAAAAAAGGCAGCGGTCTGATCCAGCGTCCGCAACGCGCCCGAGGTTCTTTCGGGACTGGCATCATTCAGGGTCTTGATACCTAAATGACTGAGAGAACGGATACCTTCCAACCGCCGCAGCACGGCCTCAAATTTTTCTTCAGAGGTCAGTTCTTCGCTCACCAGCAGGTAGGTCAGGGCCTGAGAAATTATCTCCGCATACCATTGCGGTTGATGATACAGAACCCTGTCCTGTTCCCAGCGTTCAAGTTCCATCCGAACCCGGCGCAGTAACACCTGCCCGTCAATTTTCCGGTCAAGGGACACACCCTCCAGCAGGGCGGGTAATATTCTGATAACTTCATGGTTATAGGCCACCCACGCCGTTACATTATTTTCTGAAAAATCCTCGAATTGCCCCGCCGCAGACCTCACCCCTTCACTAAAGGCTCTGCTGGGATAAAAATCCACCCATTTCTGAATATATGTTTCAACCACATCATCCGATGTCTGCGGCTTGTCACAGCCGGATATGGCGAGGCAAAAAACGATAACACACAGATAAGATAATTTGGGAAATGAAAACATTTTGTTTTTCTCACTTGATTTAATAACTCTAAACCAAAAATCTCTCCATGTCCCGGCAACGGGCCGCAAACATGGAGAGACAATACACAAGGACTGATTATCCTAGTTAAAATTATACTTTAAACGTATGCCAAACCGGCGCAGGGATGGCTCGATATGAACCCCGCCTGAAAAAGCTTTTTGAAAAGCATTGGTGTAATATACACTGTCGAACAGATTTTCCACATAACCCACAACAGAAAATCCATCGAAATTAACCCCCCAGCGCAAATTGACAAAATCATAACTCGGCACGCGCCAGGGAAAGCCATTCCCGTTTATTATGCCTTCATTTGTCGAGTGGATAGATTCCCGGAATGTCCACTCACCTCTGATATAACTGTCAATATCATCGGTAATATCAAAGGTATATTCCGCATCGGCAGAGAGAGTCCATTTTGGCGAATTGGGAATGGTAAAGCCATCCAATATCCTGTTTTGCCCCTGAATAAAGGCGGTAAATATGTCATATTCCGCTTCAAGATAACCTACGGTCAGGTTAACAATGAGATTGTCCGTCACCAATGCTGTTCCGCTAAATTCAAAGCCTTTTGACGTCGCCTTTTCCGCATTGTCAATGCCGCCGAACAGGGTCAGGTTACCTTCTGAATCCGTTCCCGCCTGCTGGAATGCCGTTTGCAGGTCTGTCCAGTTCATATAAAAGGCCGACAGGTTCATCCGCACCCGGTTATCAAGGAAATCCGCTTTCAAACCCACCTCATAATTCCAAAGTGTTTCCGGGGCGAATGATTCAGCACCGGGAAACGGACTGACCTGAACACCGCCTGACTTAAAGCCCTTGGATACAGTTGCATAGATATTCATGTCTTCGCTGACAGCATAACTTGCGGCAAAGCGCGGGGAAAAATCCTTGAATGTTTTATTAAGCGACACATTGGTTATTGTGGCACCGGAAAAGCCTGAGATGATGGTTTCCACCTTTTCCGAACTATACCTGCCGCCGACAGACAGGGTCAGTTTTTCGGTCACGCTCCAGTCGGCTTGACCGAATACCGACCAGTTGGTTTTTTCACCATTCTCATCACTGCTGTCAATGGCTCCGCCGCTGGGAATGCCAAACGGCTCCTCATCACCGACAAAGGTCCGGTTTTCACTTTTGCCGTTATCTTTGGCATATAAAAAGCCGATATTCCACAGCAGCGGCCCGTCATCGGTATTCTGCACCCGTATTTCCTGACTGAAACTATCACGCGGCACCGTACGGAATTCATTGAAGAAATCACGGCTGCCGCCATCAATATCACCGCGCAGGAAGAAATCAGACTCGATATAGCCGGTAATACTCTTAAAGGAGATATTCTCCATATCATATTGAATAGTACCAACCACATATTTAAAGTTTGTTCCCACTTCTTGTGGTGAATTAAAGTTAGCCCGGTTTCTGTTTTCAGGAAAAAACCCGATCCCATCAATAGCAGGGTCAGCTTTGCCATCGCCGTCACGGTCAGGAAAACTGGCAAAAAGTACGTCGCCGGCAAAGGCGGAAAATACCCCCGAAGGAACCCCCTCGCGCATACCGGCCAGTTCATCCGCATAGGTTCCGGTCAGGTCTATGGTGAGATTCTCCGACGGTGTCAGACGGAAAGAGACTTTAATATATTTATATTCAGAATCATTCCCGCCACCAAGAGGGTTGATATTTTTAATATTGCCGTCTGTTTTAGAGTATTTGCCGTTGATGCGGGCGGCAAAAACATCTTCAACAATGGGCAGATTTATCACCCCCTCCAAATCCCAGGTATTGAAACTTGAATAATCCGCCATTACGGAACCGGACAATTCATTTTCCGGTTTCTTGGATGTGATGCTGATACCGCCGCCAATGGCATTGCGACCAAAATATGTTGCCTGTGGCCCGCGCAAAACTTCAATACGCTCGATATCCATAATGGGGGGATTAATGCTGCTTCCGGCAATATTAAATCCGTCCACATAAAATCCGAAAGTTGATGTTCTTATGGCATCACTGTCCGGCAATGAGTTGGTAATCCCACGAATACTGATGCGTCTGCGGGATTTTGCGCCATTTGAAATAAAACTGGCATTGGGCGTTCTGGTAATATATTCCGTCACGTCCGAAAACATATTTTTCTCAATAGCATCACTGGTGAAGGCAGATATGCTGATAGGAACTTCCTGCAGATTCTGTTCCCGCTGCTGGGCTGTAACAACGACTTCTTCAATGCCTCTGTCTCCTTCAGCCGCGATGGCTGGCATGGAAACAGCTGCAGAGATAAAGAGCAAATTTGCGTATATGTACGGTCTTCTTGTCATTTCTGTGAATTTCATTTTTCTCTCCCGTGATAAATTCTTCATTAGTAAAAAATCAATATCTGAACCACTGCAATAATGATTAATCACTTTTGTAGTATCCATTAGGACTGGATTTAGAAAGTTGTTTCAATAACAGCATTCGCTTATTATTATTGCTTTTAACGCAACAAAGAAAAAATATTTGCTGCATTTAACGGTATCAAACGAATGCTTTCTATATCTGTAAAAGCTGTGTATCGTTGCCTTTAATGCAATGGATAACCACATGATTTGTTATTGAAACAATTCAATATATTTTGCCCAATAGGATTGGCAAAATACGCTAATCACCTGAATAATCCTACCTGAACACTATAAAAACTGAAGATGGAACCATGGATAAAAATCAAAAAACACACAACATAATACCGGTTAAAAATGCTCTGGCAGGATTAAAGTTTTTAGTCTTTTGTACATTTATGTTCACTTTAACCTCTTCCTTTCCCGTTTTTACCGCCCATGCGGAGGGAAAAACCGAAATAGTGACCGCAATCATCGCGGGTCAGATTATTGATGGCCGCGGCGGCAAACCCATTAAAGATGGCGTTATCATTCTTCGGGGCAGGATGATAGAAGCCATTGGGCCAAAATCAAAAATTTCAATTCCTGATGGGGCAATCATCATTAATGCCACGGGCGAGACCATCCTGCCCGGCCTGATTGATACCCATGGCCATCTAAGCCTGCGGTATGGTGCCGGGGGCTTAAAGGGGGTATCCGGACTGAATGCACAGGAACAGGCTCCCGGCGCGGAACAGATGCTCTATATGGTGCGGGATGCACGCGCTTCGCTCTTATCAGGCGTAACAACAATGCGCATGGTATCCGAGGGTTCTCTAGACGATCCTGTTGACCTTTATATTCGCGCCGGGATCAAGAAAGGGATCGTTCCCGGACCTCGTATTATCTACGGTGGCACTGGAATTACCCCAACCGGGGGTCATGGTTCAAGCGCTATCTGGGTGGATGGCCCCTGGAACGCCATTAAGAAAGTCCGCCGCGATGCCCTTGACGGGGCCGAATGGTTTAAAATACTCCTCATTGACCTATCCCCCACCGAAACCATGTATACGGATGAGGAATTAAAAGCGATCATTACCGAAGCCCATCGCTGGGGCATGAAAGTTACCGTTCACTGCACCGGCCGTTGGGGTTCTTCTATCAGAAAAGCCATTCTTGCCGGGGCTGATAATATCGAACACGCCCGGCCCATGACCAAAGAAATTATCAAAATGCTGGTCAAGTATGATGTTTCTGTCAGCCTGACCCCGCTTGTCTATGTGGGTTTCCGCCCGGATGACAGCACATGGAATTATCTGGATAATGTGGCAACGGGACCCGCAGACTGGATCGAATATGGCCGCAAACATTATTTCCGGTTTATGAAAGATCATCCAGAAGTCCGCACCGAAGACCGCCCTTATGAAGATGGTGAATCTCATCGGGCCAAACGGGACTTCTTCCCTTCAAATAAGACCCAGCAGGGACAGGCCCTCGCGGCCTTCAAAGCCGGTGTAAAGATCAGCCTGGGTCTTGATACACTTTATTACGGCGGCATCGGCAATGCCATTGAATATCTGATTGAGGGCGGTTTCAAACCCATGGACGCCATCCGGGCGGCCACGGCAGTTGCCGCAGAAAATATCGGTTACGGCGACCGGATTGGCACATTGGAGCCCGGCAAATATGCCGACCTGATTTCCCTGCGTGCAGACCCTTTGAATGACCGCTGGTCATGGCATAAAGTTCACCTCGTTTACAAGAATGGTGTGCGTTACGATACTTTATCCTGGAAATAAAAATAGAAATAAGGAGACTAAAATGAAACGATTAATCCTCTCAAGCCTGACGGTTTTCATGCTCATCAGCAGCCCCCTGTATGGCAAAGACAAGGACAGTAATATACTGGTTGATATGTTCGCCTGGTGGAATACTGCCATCAAAACCGAGAATGGTTTCACCCGCGAAGCTTTTGGCCGCTACTTCACAGATAGCGGGGAAATCAATGTCAACGGGCATCTGGCGGTAAAAGGCATTGATAATATGGCGGTGCATTTTAGCCGTATACAGGCCGATACTGATTATGTGGAAATCATCCTGCCTTTTGAAGAAGGCTTTGAAAAGGGCAACCGGATATTCACATATCACATCATCAAGGCACGGGAAAAGGGCGCTACAGAAACCTCAGTGTCCCGTGTCATGGGCTATGCCATTACTGTTGACGGCAAACTGGACTATATCAACTTTCTTGACGTTCCAGAAGCGAAAGAGAATGGATTAACGCCCTAAAAATAATAGTCAGATAGTCATATTGAAGTTATTGGTGAGCCCGACAGGGATCGAACCTGTGACAAGCTGATTAAGAGTCAGCTGCTCTACCAACTGAGCTACGGGCCCCCGAATGAGAACTGGTAATTCCCAACATCTTAATGGTGAGCCCGACGGGGTTCGAACCTGTGACCTACTGATTAAAAGTCAGTTGCTCTACCAGCTGAGCTACGGGCCCTCCGAAAAGATGTGCGGAACATAATGTTCTATTTCCTTTTGGTCAACAGGAATTATGCACTATTCCCAAAAAAACCAATCACAATGGTTTAATGTCCCCCAATGCCCTTGTCTCATGAAAATTTTTGATAAATTTCTGCAGTTCCTGCTGAGCAATTGCCGCCCGCAGACCAGCCATAAGGTCTTGATAATAAGTCAAATTATGTTCAGTCAGCAGCATCAGTCCCAGAAGCTCGTTACCGCGAAACAAATGAGAGATATAAGCCCGGCTGTAATGGCGGCACGCGGCGCAGCGACAATCCTCGTCAAGCGGGCGCGGGTCGTCAGTATGGCGGGCGTTTTTCATATTAACCGTACCGCGATGGGTGAAAGCCTGCCCCGTGCGGCCGGAGCGCGAGGGCAGCACACAATCGAACATATCAATGCCGCGCTCAACCGCACCGACAATATCATCAGGCTTGCCAACCCCCATCAGATACCGTGGCTTGGCGATGGGCATCAGGGGCATGGTATGGTCCAGAACCTCAAACATCACCGCCTGCCCCTCACCCACCGCAAGGCCACCCACCGCATAACCCTGACAGTCGATTTCCTTCAGGGCCTCCACCGAATGGCGGCGTAATTTCTCAAAAACCCCGCCCTGTATAATGCCAAACAGGGCATTCTTCTCAGCATGTTCGGAGCCATCGTGAAAAGCATCGTAAGAGCGTTTTGCCCAACGCATGGACAGGAGCATGGATGTTTCGGTTTCTGCTTCTGTTGCAGGGAATGGCGTGCATTCATCAAAAGCCATGACAATATTGGAACCGAGCAGACGTTGGATTTCCATACTTCTTTCCGGGGTCAGCATATGCTTGCTGCCGTCTATATGAGACTGAAAAGCAACCCCTTCTTCGCTAATTTTCCGCAATTTGGCCAGGGACATCACCTGAAAGCCGCCGGAATCGGTCAATATGGGCCGGTCCCAGTTCATGAATTTATGCAATCCCCCCAGACGGTGTATTCTTTCCGCCGTGGGCCGCAGCATTAAATGATAGGTATTGCCAAGCAGAATATCCGCGCCGGTTTCCCGCACCGTTTCCGGTTTCATGGCCTTGACCGTGGCCGCGGTGCCCACCGGCATGAAGGCGGGGGTTCTAATCTCTCCCCGACAGGTTTTAATCACACCCATTCGGGCATTGCCGTCTGTTCTGGTGACAGCGAAAGAAAAATGTTCCGTCATAACAAGTCTTCCCGAAAGAGCAGGCTGCTGTCGCCGTAAGAATAAAAGCGGTAGCCCTGAGTGATGGCATGGGCATAGGCGGCCTTCATATGATCCTGCCCGGAAAAGGCACTCACCAGCATAAATAACGTTGATTTCGGCAGGTGAAAATTCGTCATCAATATATCAACAACACGAAATTTATATCCCGGGGTGATAAAAATATCAGTGGAACTGCTGAAAGCATGAACTCTGCCCGCCTCATCCGCTGCTGATTCCAGCAAGCGCAGTGATGTTGTACCAACGGCAATCACCTTTCGCCCCATCTTATGAGCCTGATTGATAATTTCCGCAGTATCCTGCCCGATTTCACCCCATTCCGAATGCATCCTGTGGTCACGGGTGTCCTCCACCTTAACCGGAAGAAATGTCCCTGCCCCCACATGAAGGGTCAGATGAACCAGTTTTATCTCCCTGTCCGATATTTTTTTCAGCAAGCTATCTGTAAAATGCAATCCGGCTGTCGGCGCGGCAACAGCCCCTTCTTTCCTGCTGTAAATCGTCTGATAATCCGTCAGGTCCCGTTCGTCCACCGGGCGTTGTGACGCGATATAGGGCGGCAGGGGCATGACACCCGCGACATCAAGGGCTGTTCGAAGCTCATCGCCCGTGCAATTAAATTGCAAGGAAACCTCACCCGCCTCTCCTTTTCGGGTAACTGTTGCCATAAGGCCGCCTGAAAAAACGATAATGTCATCGCGTTTTAATTTCTTGGCAGGTCGGGCAAAGGCCTTCCACAGGCCGTTTCCATCATTCATATGTAGGGTGACTTCGATCTTCGCCTCACGACGCTTTCCGGTCAGGCGCGCCGGAATAACCCTTGTATCATTGAAAACAAGCACATCACCGGCTTGCAGGTAATCAATCAGGTCGGTGACTTGCCTGTCCTGTCTGCCTTCTCCCTTAACCACAAGAAACCGCGCCCCGTCTCTAGTGTGAGCGGGGCGAAGGGCAATAAGCTCTCTCGGGAGCTCAAAATCAAAAAGATCTACTTTCATTCTGCGTCAGCGGCGACCTGCATCTTGATTATCTCATCATGGTCCGCACCGCCTTCTCCGACTTTTAGGGCATCCACATGCTCCATACCCTCCACCACCTGTCCCCAGACGGAATATTGTCCGTCCAGATGGGGGGCATCGGCAAAACAGATGAAAAACTGGCTATCGGCGCTATCGGGCATGGCGGAGCGGGCCATGGAAGCGGTACCGCGAATATGGGATTTATCAGAGAATTCCGCCGGGATATTCTGGCCACTGCCGCCGGTGCCGTTGCCTTTGGGATCACCACCCTGAGCCATAAAGCCGGGAATAACCCGGTGGAATTTCAAGCCGTCATAAAATTCATCCCGGGCTAGTTCCTTGATCCGTGCCACATGTTTTGGTGCCACATCGGGATATAATTCGAGTGTTACCCGACCGTTTTCCAGGTCAAGATAAAGGGTATTTTCCAAATCCATAATGATTATTCCTCTAATGCCACATCTGCGGCAACCTGCATTTTAATAATTTTATCCGGGTTTTTCAGTTCTGGTACAACACCTTCCTTGATATGGTCAACATATTTCATGCCGCCTATGACCCGCCCCCATATGGTGTAATGACCATCAAGATGGCTGCTTACATCAAGAACAATAAAAAACTGGCTGTCCGCACTGTCCGGTTTCTCGGACCGGGCCATGGATAAGGTACCCTTCAGATGGGTAAGGTCGGAAAACTCTGCGACAATATTCTGACCGCTGCCGCCGGTGCCGGTGCCTTCCGGGTCACCGCCCTGCGCCATAAAACCGGGAATTACCCGGTGAAAAGTCAAGCCATCATAAAAACCTGACCGCACAAGTTCCTTGATCCGGGCCACTGTTATCGGCGCCACTTCCGGATACATCTCAATGGTTACCCGGCCATCTTTCAAATCAAGATAGAGGGTATTTTCAAGGTCTGCCGCCTGAAGCATATTGCTCATAAAGAACAAGGCTGTCACTGTTGTTAAAAATTTTCTCATCATTCATTCCATTTATTTATTTAGCTTGGCTAAAACTTCATTCTTGACTGTTTCCGGCACAAAGGCAGCAATATCGCCGTCAAAGCGCGCTATTTCCTTGACCAGTCGCGATGCAATCGCCTGCAGAGAAGGGTCCGCCATCAGAAAAATTGTTTCAATCTCGGCATTCAGTTTATAATTCATCGCCGTCATCTGAAACTCATATTCAAAGTCCGATACCGCCCGCAGACCCCGGATAATGGCAGTGGCATCTATTTCCTCGGCAAAGGACATCAGCAGCGTGGCAAACGGCCTGACCTCAATGCTGACACCAGTATCACGCTCAATAAAGGCGGTTTCACGGCGGACCATTTCCACCCGCTCATCAAGATCGAACAAAGGCGTCTTGGACGGGTTGGTCGATATGCCAAGGATAAGATGATCAACAAGCTTTGCACTGCGCGCAATAATATCAATATGTCCGTGGGTTATCGGATCAAAAGTACCGGGATATAATCCTATACGCCATTTCCCTGACATCAAATCACTCCTCTGATTTAGCAGTTTCAGAAACGTCCCCGTCTTCATCTGCATCGGATTCAGGTTCCTGAACCCGTTCAACGGAAACTATCTTCTCCTTGTCACCAACCTTGAACAGAGTGACCCCCTGGGTATTTCTGCCCGCCACCCGCACGTCAGCCACCGGAACACGGATCAGGCGGCCCTGATCGGTTACCATCATCAACTGGTCCATGTTATTGATGGGAAAGGCCGCAATGACCGAACCGTTACGGGCAGAGGTTTCARTATTGATCATTCCCTTGCCGCCACGCCCGATGACACGGTAATCATAGGCTGATGTTCGTTTACCATAACCATTAACGGTAATGCTCAGAATGAATTGCTCATTCTCTGCCAAATATTCTATCCGTTCCGCGGTCAGATTTTCCGGTATATCAGGATTATCCCCCCGACGGTTTGCCGCAACATACTTGAGATATGAACTGCGTTCATCCGTACTTGCATCCACATTATGCAAAATGGACATGGAGACGACTTCATCGCCCTCAGCCAGACGGATTCCCCGGACCCCGTCAGAATTACGGCCTTTAAACAACCGCACTGCGGTGGCGGCAAAACGGATACATTTACCCCCCTGCGCCGCCATTAAAACGTCATCCTCCTGTGAACAGGCCGCAACCCCGATCAGGCTGTCTCCCTCGGACAGGCGAATGGCAATTTTGCCATTGGCGCGCACATTGGAAAAATCAGACAACAGATTTCGCCGAATATTACCTTTTTTCGTGGCAAAGATGGCATGTAATTCGCCCCAACTGTCCTCATCTTCCGGCAGCGGCAAAATAGTGGAAATATTTTCACCCTGCTGCAACGGCAGGATATTGATCAAGGCCTTGCCCTTTGATGTGGGAGAGCCGACGGGCAGCTTCCAGACCTTTAATTTATAAACCTGCCCAAAGTTGCTGAAAAACAGGATGGGCACATGAGTATTGGCAACAAAGACATTACGCAGGAAATCCTCCTCTTTAGTGCTCATGCCTGACCGGCCCCTGCCCCCCCGGCGCTGGGCGCGGTAAGTGACCAGCGGCACCCGTTTGATATAGCCGGTGTTGGTGACGGTCACCACCATGTCTTCGCGCTGGATCAGGTCTTCATCCTCAAAACCAAAGGCATCCAAAGCGAATTCTGACCGGCGCGGAGTAGCAAAGGCGGCGCGGTAGTCAACAAATTCCGTTCGCATAATGCCAAATAACCGCTCCCTGCTGTGCAGAATATCAATATAGTCCTCGATTTCCACAGACAGACCTTTCAGTTCCTTGCCAATGTCATCCCTGCCAAGTGCAGTCAGACGGTGCAGCCTTAGCTCCAGAATGGCCCGGACCTGTTTTTCGGACAGTTTGTATTTTCCGTCCACAACCTCCCGGCCGGGCTCATTAATCAGTTCAATATACCCCTGAACATCAACTGCGTCCCAGTCTTCTGTCATCAGGCTTTCACGGGCTTCGGCAGGGTTCGGCGCACGACGGATCATGGCGACAATTTTATCCAGATTATTAACCGCAATCACCAGCCCGACTAAAATATGCGCCCGGTCACGGGCCTTGGTCAGCCTGTATTTGGTCCGGCGGGTAATAACCTCCTCGCGAAACTTGATAAAATATTCAAGAATATTATGCAGGTTCATGACCTCTGGCCGTCCCCCGTTCAGCGCAAGAACATTGGCACCAAAGCTGGTCTGCAAAGGCGAATAGCGAAATAGCTGGTTAAGCACCACATCGGAAACCGCATCACGCTTTAATTCCACAACCACCCGAACACCGGTGCGGTCGGACTCGTCACGGATATCAGAAATCCCCTCAATCCGTTTACTGCGCACAAGGTCGGCAATCTGCTCAATCATGCGGGCTTTATTAACCTGATAGGGAACTTCGGTGACAATGATCGCTTCACGGTTCTGGCGAATTTCCTCAAAATGGGTTTTCCCGCGCATAATGATCGACCCGCGCCCGGTCATTTCCGCAGACCGCGCCCCGGCAGACCCCATGATCAGTCCGCCCGTGGGAAAGTCCGGCCCCGGCACAATTTCCACCAGTTCTTCCAGGGTAATTTCCGGGTTGTCCACCATGGCACAGCAGGCATCCAGTACCTCACCCAGATTATGAGGCGGAATATTGGTGGCCATACCCACCGCGATACCGCCAGCCCCATTGATCAGAAGGTTGGGAAAACGGGCCGGCAATACGGTTGGTTCAGATTCTGATTCGTCATAATTGGCCTGAAAATTGACCGTATCCTTGTCAATATCTTCCAGAAGCCCCCCCGCCGCCTTGTCCATGCGGGCTTCAGTATAACGCATGGCGGCAGCTTTATCACCGTCCATGGACCCAAAGTTCCCCTGCCCGTCAATCAGGGGCAGACGCAGGGAAAAGGGCTGTGACATACGCACCATGGCCTCATAAATAGCAGTATCGCCATGAGGATGATATTTACCCATGACATCACCGATAATACGCGCAGATTTGCGGTAGGGCTTGGTCCAGTCATAGTTATTTTCATACATGGAATAAAGAATGCGGCGGTGAACCGGTTTCAGGCCGTCCCGCACATCGGGAAGCGCACGCGATACGATCACGCTCATGGCATAATCAAGATAAGAGGTTTTCATTTCCTCTTCGATAGTGATGATGGAAATGCCTGYTTCGGGATGATCGGGAAGACTGTTTTCGGTCAATGAATTGGCCCTTTATAAAATACTGAAATCAATGTTTTTAGCCATAATTTATTGCAGGACAAACCATGGTAAAATTATTTGTATTTTTATACTAAATCCTGTTATCCATAGCAAGGGAAACAGCAGATCAATTCACAACGTCAACCAGAGCAATGTCAGACCTATTTGGCTCAATCTGATAAATTATTTTAGGGCAGCTTATGACAGAAATTAAAAAATCCATCTCAGAACTCATCGCTATCATGCAACGTCTGCGAAGCCCGGACGGTGGTTGTCCATGGGATATTGAGCAGGATTTTTCAACCATTGCCCCCTATACTATCGAAGAGGCCTATGAGGTTGCCGAAGCCATTGAAGCAAATGACATGCCGCACCTGAAAGATGAACTGGGGGATCTCTTGTTTCAGGTGGTTTTTCACGCCCGGATAGCACAGGAAAAGGGCCATTTTAATTTTGATGATGTGGTGGAGAGCATTTGCGATAAAATGACCCGCCGCCACCCTCATGTCTTTGGGGGAGCCGCGTACCGGGATAGCGAGGAGCAGACCAGAGCCTGGGAAGCTCAGAAAGCCCGGGAGCGAAAACAGAAAAACCAGCAGGCCAGTGCTCTTGACGGTGTCACATCCGGGCTGCCCGCCCTGACCCGTGCCATAAAGCTGCAGAACCGGGCCGCAAGGGTTGGCTTCGACTGGCCGGATACCTCACAGGTGCTGGACAAGTTAAACGAAGAAATGGCCGAGTTATCCCATGAACTGACACAAGCCAAAAAAGGGGATGATAATCAGAACAGAATCACAGAAGAATTTGGCGACATGATGTTTGTCTATGCCAATCTGGCCCGCCATTTGAACATTGACCCGGAAAGCGCCTTGAGGTCTGCCAATTATAAGTTTGAAAAGCGGTTCAGGCAGGTGGAGCATCTTGCTGGCCAGCAAGATGAAACCCTTGAAAATATGACTCTGGATAAGATGGATCAGCTTTGGAATCGGGTTAAAGCGCAGGAAAAAGAGTAAAAACAGTCGCTAAAACTGTCGGGCCTGAACAATCATCACCCGCAACACCAGGGGATCATGAAGCACTTTGTTGCTAATATCCCTTAAGGTTTTTTTCAGGCGTGGATAGTCCAGGCTGCGCGGACTGCCTGTTTTGCCTATGGCCGTATTACTGAAATGACGTAGCATGGCGTCACGAATTTCAGGCAGATTACGGATAACCGTCATTTTATTGTCATCACCATCCACCTCCATGGAAAAATCAATCACCACATTTGCCAAAACACGGTTCTTATGAACAAGGGGAAGGGTCATCCGATCAATTTTTACAAAATAGGGGTCTGTTTCCGGCTCCGTCTCCTCGACAATAATTTCTTCTGCCTCTGCTTCGTGCTTGTCACCATCACCAGCCAGCATCATGAAAGCGCCAACACCGCCGCCACCGCCAAGCAGCAAGCCTACCAGTAGTCCAATTATTAAAAGTTTTTTGCCACCGGATTTTGGCTTTTCTTCTTTTGTTTCATCATCTTTTGTTTCGTCGTCATCCGCCATTTATCAATCCTGTACTATGTCAAAAATGTCGAAATCCCTGCTCACCATGCAACAGATTCGACCCGTTTTTATCCTGAATAACAATGAAAGCCTCCTGTGTCATACGACCTATTCTGGTCAGAGGAAGATCAAGTTTCTTTGCCAGTTCTTTTATATCATCGGCCATATGCGCCGGGGCCGTAAAAAGTAATTCATAATCATCGCCTCCCGTCCATATGAGATCTTTATACAAGGGGAAACTTTCCAAAACCTTACCAGCCGCCCCGGACAGGGGAATTAATTCTGCTTCAATTTCAGCTCCCAGCCCTGACAGACCGCATATATGCCCAATATCACCGGCCAGACCATCAGAAATATCCATGACAGCCGTCGCAATGCCCGCAAGTTTCTGGCCCAGTTCAAGTCTTGGGCATGGCAGCAGATAGCGATCAACCAGATTCTGATTTTTGGGCGTAATATCGCCTGTCAGACATTTCAGGCCCAGCGCCGCATCACCCAGAGTCCCTGATACATAGATATCATCCCCCGCCGTCGCACCATTGCGCCGCAACGCCTCCCCCGGTGCCACGGTTCCTATGGCGGTCACAGAAACCATTAACGGCCCGGCAGTTGAAACTGTATCACCGCCAAACAGAGACCAACCAAATATATTCTGGTCATTTTTAAGCCCGGCAGAGAATCCCGCCACCCATTTTTCTCTGTTTTCCATGTTTTTCGGCAGGGCAAGGGCCAGAAGATATCCCAGTGGCACAGCCCCCATAGCAGCCAGATCAGAAAGATTTACCCGTAACGCCTTGCGCGCAACAGCCTCCGCAGGATCATCAGCAAAAAAGTGAATGTCGGCAACAAGGATATCTTTAGTGAAGACCATATCACGCCCTGCCGGCGGAGTGAGAACCGCCGCATCATCGGTCAGGTCAAGAGCTGCCCCCCCCCGGACGGTCAAAGGGGCAAAATAGCGGGAAATGAGATCAAATTCACCTGAACCCATTTTATTTCTCCCCTGTTATTTACGGATAATCCTGGCCAGCCTGTCCAGTACGCCATTAATAAAGCCCGGTTTTTTATCATCAAAAAAGGCTTTGGCCACATCAACATATTCATTGATAATAACAGAGGTTGGCACATCTGGCCGGGCCATCAGTTCATAGGTTCCCACGCGCAGAATACCCCGCGCCACAGGCTCAATTCGGGCCAGGGTCCAGTTCTCAGCCAGTGCCCCGGCCACATGGGCATCGATTTCCTGCGCCTGTTCCGCAACACCGGTTACCAGATCAGCAAAAAATACCTGATCCGCATCGGCATAATGATCCCCTTCAATAACCTCGCCCAGACGGTGATTAACAAATTCATCAATGATACTCCGGGCAGGCTGACCGTTCATCTCCATCTGGTAGATCGCCTGTACAGCAGCCAGTCGGGATGCACTTCTCGCTCCGCCTTTTGCGGGGGGTATTTCAGCCTTTTCAGCCATGGTTCTTCTATCCAAACTGTTGTTTTAATTCAATCATCCTGAGGGCAGTTTCGGCAACATATCCGCCTTTATTGCCCGATGTCACATCGGCCCTTGCCCATGCCTGATCACGGTTGTCCACGGTTAATATACCATAGCCTATGGCTAGCCTGTCCCTGATTGCCAAATCCTGCAAGCCACGCGCACTTTCACCGCAAACATAATCATAATGAGATGTCTCCCCTCTGATAACACAGCCCAGCGCGATATAGCCACCATAACTTACCCCGGTGCCGTCCGCAGCAAAACGGATGGCTGCCGGAATTTCAAAAGCCCCCGGTACAGATATGCGATCATAAGTGGCCCCTGCCTTGTCAAGAGCGGCAACGGCACCCTTGACCAATTCATTGGTTATATCCTGATAATAGGGAGATTCAATAATTAACAGATGCATTCTCAAACTTTCTTTATGAGGCCGATTTCCAGGCTGTCATCAAATTTGCGCTGTTCCACAATATTAAGGCCATAACCGTCAATGCCGACCACATGCTGCTGCGTATTGGACAGCAGAATCAAATGAGACACCCCCAGATCAACCAGAATTTGCGCCCCAATGCCATAATTTCTCAGAAAAGTGTCCTTGGATGTCTTCTTCTTGCCTGTCCGGCGGCCAATGCTGTCGGTAATGATGGTCTTTGAGGTTTCCCGCAGATAAACCAGAACCCCGCACTCCTCTTTGCCTATTTCTTCCATGGCACGGTGCAGCTGACTGCGGCGGTTGCCTTTGGCACTCAGCAGATCATCAAACATATTAAAGGGATGCATACGCACCAGAACCGGTTCACCTTTTTTCGGAGTACCCTTGATCAAGGCAAAATGCTGGGTCTGGTCATCCTTGACTTCATAAACCCGCATTTTGAATTCGCCGCCATATTCTGAATCCACAACCGTTTCTTCAATACATTCCACAAGAGTATCAAGCTTGCGGCGATAGGCAATCAGGTCGGCAATGGTCGCCAGCTTCAGGTCATGCTTTTTGGCAAATTTAACAAGGTCAGGCAAGCGGGCCATGGTGCCGTCATCATTCATAATCTCGCAGATCACACCCGCCGGGTTAAGACCTGCCAGCCGGGAAATATCAACAGCAGCTTCGGTGTGACCCGCCCGAACCAACACTCCGCCATCTTTTGCTACAATGGGAAAAACATGCCCCGGAGATACAATGTCATCGCCATTCCAGACAGCATTAATAGCAACGGCAATGGTGTGCGCTCTATCGGCCGCAGATATGCCCGTGGTAATGCCTTCTCTGGCTTCTATGGAAATCGTAAAAGCCGTCTTGTTACGGGCCTGATTATTGAGGCTCATGGGCGGAAGGCCCAGAATTTCAGCTCTTTTGCGATCCACAGTCAGGCAAATCAGGCCCCGGCCATATTTAGCCATAAAGTTAACCGCATTCGGTGTTGCCATCTGGGCCGGAATAATCAGGTCACCCTCATTTTCCCGGTCCTCATCATCAACCAATATAAACATTCGTCCATTTTTGGCATCTTCCAGAACATCTTCAATGGGAGAGAGGAAACTTTGAGGCATAATATTGATCTTTTTAGTTAAATTCATTCATTCTGGATACATAACGGGCCAATATATCAATCTCAAGATTGACTTTATCCCCCACCTGCATATGGG
Source organism: Alphaproteobacteria bacterium (assembly GCA_002401545.1). GTDB lineage: Bacteria > Pseudomonadota > Alphaproteobacteria > Sphingomonadales > Emcibacteraceae > Paremcibacter. The sequence goes on along the minus strand of NVTJ01000020.1, from coordinate 10,373 downwards.
AAAAGGTGGTTTTCTCTTGTGTATGGGGAATCACATTAATGTTGAAAATAGTTTGTTTCTGAACATCATCGGCCACGTCATTGACCGTCAGAGAGACACCGTTAATGGTCACTGATCCCTTCTCAGCAATATATCTAGAAAGATTTTTCGGTGCTAAAAATTGTAATATTACACTGTCACCTGAGTAGGTTACAGATAATACTTCACCTATACTATCAACATGCCCGGTAACAATATGCCCGCCCAGTTCTTCGCCCACCTTCAAGGCTCTTTCGAGATTAACCCTTGTGCCTTCTGCCCAATCCCCAAGATTAGTACAGGACAGGGTTTCGCCGGAGGCATCAACGGCAAACCAGTCGCTGCCCTTATCAACCACCGTCAGACAGACACCGGAACAGGCAATGGACGCCCCAATATCAATGGTGTCCGTATCAAAGGCCGTATTCAGCACGATACGGGTATCGCCGCTGGCCCTAATGCTCCTGACAGAGCCAACATCTGTAATAATTCCGGTAAACATTCTAATGACCTATTTCAAATTCCTGCCAAATATCTTTTCCCGCACGACCCGTCCGGATCAGGTGAAAATCCGGCCTTGCCAGCAACTCATTCAGCTCAACGGAGGCGAGTGCGGCAAGCCCCTCATCGCCAATCACATCCGGTGACCTGAACCAATATAGTCGGTCTACCAGACTTGCCCGGATCAGGGAAGCATTAACTTCTGCACCGCCCTCGGATAATATYCTGGTGATCCCTTCCGTGCCAAGCAGGGTCATCATCTTTGTCAAATCCACCCGGCCCTGATCATTGGCCTCACAAGATACAAGCTTCACGCCAAGGCTCACCAGTGTTTCAAACTTTTTACCACCATCTTCACATGTGACAATCCATGTGGGGATATTCTTCGCCGTTTCAACCAGCTTACAGTTCTCTGGTATGGTTAAATGACTATCCACAACGATCCGCACCGGTTGCCGGGACTGAAGTCCCGGCAACCGGCAGTCAAGGGACGGGTTATCCGCCAGAACCGTGCCAATACCCACCATAATGGCGTCATGATTTGCCCGGAGTAAATGCCCCCTTTGGCGGGATTCTGACCCGGTTATCCATTGACTGTGACCTAAGGCCCCCGCAATCATGCCATCCTGTGACGTGGCGATTTTCATCGTGACCATTGGTCTTTTTTCAGTACAGCGGGTAAAAAACCCCTGATTAATCTGGTCTGCTTCTGTTTGACAGACACCGAAATCAACCCGAATACCGGCTTGTTCCAGTATTTTTATACCCTTGCCGGAGACACGGCTATCAGGATCACCGGTGGCAACCACGACGCGGTCAATTTTTGCTTTCACCAGACTTTCGGCACAGGGGGAGGTCTCTCCATGATGAGCGCATGGCTCCAGAGTGACAAAGGCACCGGCCCCTTCTGCTGCCTTTCCCGCATGGGACAGGGCGACAGTTTCCGCGTGGGGACGCCCACCCTTCCCCGTATGGCCCCGTCCGATGACATGACCCTGCCTGTCAATGATCACACAGCCAACAGACGGGTTGGGCCATGTGGTGCCAAGACCCCGTTGTGCCAGCGCCAGCGCCATCTTCATATGGTGAATATCGGTTTTCAAGATACCATCCGCTAATCTGCGGGGTCAGCAATCTGCCCGACGAATTTTTCAAAATCCTCGGCTTCCCGGAAATCCTTGTAAACAGAGGCATAGCGCACATAAGCCACTTTATCCATGGTATGCAGCCCTTCCATAATCAGCCGGCCAATATGCTCTGTCTTGACCTCTGATTCGCCCAGACTTTCCAACTGCCTGACGATGCCATTGATCAACAGCTCTATCCGGCTTTCCTCAATCGGGCGTTTACGCAGGGCGAGATTAACCGAACGTTCCAGTTTCTCCCGCTCGAAAGGAACCTTCTTGCCGTTTTTCTTGGACACCGTCAACTCCCGTAACTGTACCCGCTCGAAGGTGGTAAAACGCGCCCCGCAACTGTTGCAGGAACGCCGCCGGCGAATGGCAGAATTATCCTCGGTCGGACGGCTGTCTTTTACCTGAGTATCGTCATTTCCACAAAATGGGCAGCGCATTTATTCAGTCCTTAGTAAATTGGAAAATCTTTGCAAAGGGCAACCACTTTTGCTCGTACAGAGGCTTCTACAGCACCGTTATCATCAGGATTAGCCTGAAGACCGTTGAGGATTTCAATGATGAAATCACCAACCATTTCAAATTCCCTCACCCCAAATCCCCGTGTCGTTCCCGCCGGTGAGCCCAGACGAATACCGGATGTTACCATGGGTTTTTCAGGATCAAAAGGAATACCGTTCTTGTTACAGGTGATATTGGCCCGGCCCAGCGAATTATCCGCATCCCGCCCGGTCAGGCCCAGAGGCCGCAGGTCAACCAGCATCAAATGCGTATCCGTACCGCCGGATACAATATCACAGCCACCTTCCGCAAGGCGGGCGGCCAGCGCACGGGCATTTTCAACAACCCGGTAAGCATAATCTTTAAATTCAGGCCTTAACGCCTCGCCAAAAGCCACGGCCTTGGCCGCAATCACATGCATCAGGGGGCCACCCTGAAGGCCGGGAAATACTGCCGAGTTGAATTTCTTGCCCAGATCAAGATCATTGGTCAGGATCATCCCGCCCCGTGGGCCGCGCAAGGTCTTGTGGGTTGTCGTGGTCACCACATGGGCATGTTCCAACGGGTTAGGGTGCACACCCCCGGCAACAAGACCGGCGAAATGGGCCATATCCACCCAGAAATAAGCCCCGACCTCATCGGCAATTTCCCGGAAACGTTTGAAATCAATGACCCGTGGATAGGCCGAGCCACCGGCAATGATTATCTTCGGCTTATGTTCTTTCGCCAGACGTTCCACTTCATCAAAGTCAACCATGGCATCTTCGCGGCTGACACCATATTGCACGGCGTTAAACCATTTGCCCGACTGTGCCGGTGGTGCGCCGTGGGTCAGATGCCCCCCTGCGGCCAGAGACATGCCAAGAATGGTATCGCCGGGCTGTAGCAGAGCCAGATTAACCGCACCATTGGCCTGTGCGCCGGAATGGGGCTGCACATTGACATAGGCGGCATTGAACAGTTTTTTTGCCCTTTCAATGGCCAGACTTTCAGCAATATCGACAAATTCACAGCCGCCGTAATAACGGCGTCCCGGATAACCTTCGGCATATTTGTTGGTCATTATGGAGCCTTGAGCCTCGAGCACGGCACGGCTGACAATATTTTCAGAAGCAATAAGCTCAATATGTTCCTGCTGCCGTTTTGTCTCAAGGGTAATGCTTTTCAGCACCTCCGGGTCACTGTCGCTTAAGGTGGCGTTAAAAAAATCATTCATATTAAATAAATCCTAAAATCAATATATCTGTTCTGTAAAATCATGACATCTTGTCGATACGACGTTGATGTCTTCCCCCTTCAAAAGTGGTATTTAAAAATGCCTTCAGGCAGTCTATGGCCACATCCGGGCCAATGACCCGCCCCCCCATAACAATAATATTGGCGTTGTTATGCCGCCGGCTGAGTTCGGCGGTTAATCTGTCATGGATAAGCGCCGCCCGAATATGGCTATACCGGTTGGCGGCAATGCTTATACCGATGCCGGAACCACAGACAAGCACACCGCGCCCGGCCTTATTTTGCTTTATGACATCAGCCATGGCATCGGCAAAATCCGGATAGTCCACAGACTCCATTCCGTCACAGCCAAGGTCCAGAACATCAAAACCACTTTCCACAAGGAAAGATTTGAGGATTACCTTTAAGGCATAGCCCCCGTGATCACCTGCCAATGCAATGATTTCCTTAGTCATATCTTTTCAAACACCGTGGTTAATACAGAAAGACTCTAATATCATAAGGTCAGGCGTTTTCCTATCATATGTGGGGGTAAAATAAAATATTCAGGATTTTTCTTTGGCAAGTACATATTTCAGCTTATTGACCGCGACCCGGGTCAACTGGCTGCGGCTTGCCGTTGCGGGTCCAATGATAGATACTTCGCGACCCGAAACGGGGTCAATGGCAGACACCTTGACGGACGAACCGACCTGAATGAATTCAACAAGATACTCGCCCGCATCGTGGCCCATTGACGGGCTCCTTTTGTTTAAAAAATATTCTTTCAGGCCGCCTTGGCGAATTTCCGCACATCAAGACGTGCCCATACCGTTTTCAGGGAACGCACCAGATGATCAATCATTTCGTCCGAATGCAGCGGGCTTGGCGTAAAGCGCAGCCGTTCCGTACCTCTGGGTACCGTTGGGAAATTGATCGGCTGCACATAAATGTTAAACTCGGACAACAGCATGTCCGAGGCCTGCTTGCAAACAACAGGATCCCCCACCAGAACAGGCACAATATGGCTGACCGAGGGCATGACCGGTAAATCTGCTGCCCGCATTTTTTCCTTTAGGCTTGCCGCCCGTTCCTGATGAATAATCCGCTCAGTCCGGCTTTCCTTTAAATGGCGCACGCTGGCCAGCGCCCCTGCGGTAATAACCGGTGACAGGGATGTGGTAAAAATAAAACCCGGCGCAAAACTGCGGATGGCATCGACAATATCAGTGGTCGAGGCGATATATCCCCCCATAAGGCCATAAGCCTTGCCCAGAGTTCCTTCAATAACCGTAATCCGGTCCATCAGGCCATGCTGTTCCGCAACACCGCCACCACGTTCGCCGTACATGCCCACCGCATGGACCTCATCCAGATAGGTCAGGGCATTATATTTATCGGCCAGATCACAAAATTCCCTGATCGGGGCAAAATCACCATCCATGGAATAAACCGATTCGAAAACAATTAATTTTGGCAAAGCCGGGTCCGTTGCCTTGAGAAGGCTTTCCAGATGTTCAACATCATTATGACGGAATATATGTTTTCTGCAGCCGCTATGGCGAACACCTTCAATCATGGAAGCATGATTAAGCTCATCGGAAAAGATCACACAGCCCGGCATCAGCTTTGCCATTGTGCTTATGCTGGCATCATTGGAGATATAACCGGATGTGAACAACAGCCCGGCCTGTTTATTATGAAGGTCAGCCAGTTCCTGTTCCAGAAGCACATGCATATGATTGTTGCCGCTGATATTGCGGGTTCCCCCGGCACCGGCGCCGGTATTTTTCAATGTTTCTTCCATTGCCCTGATGACTTTGGGATGTTGGCCCATGCCAAGATAATCATTGCTGCACCAGACTGCAATCTCCCTGACGCCCTCCGGGCTGTACCAGATCGCTTTTGGGAAGGCCCCTCTCTGGCGCACAATATCTGTAAAGACGCGGTATCGTCCTTCTTCCTTAATCGTCTTCAACGCATCAGAAAATACCCTATTATAATCCATTACACGGCCTTACTTAAAATATATTACACCTGTCCCTGTCCGATATAACAAGAGACCAGGGACCTCAAAACACAGTGTTTAACATCTAAACAACCATGTTACAATATCCAGTGCCTTATACCCTGTCAATTCAGGATACAATATACTCATCGGTAAATGAAATTACTTGATACAAATCAAAGGCCATTGGTTAAGGCCTCAAAAAGACTGGAACCTGAGTTGATCAGTCCAGAAGCTTTCCAGTTTACGCAAAGAGTTCCGAAGTTCAGAGACATCTTCATCTGCAAAGACGTTCTTTTCTTTTACGATCTTCAGGTTTTCATGAAATAAATCACCCACAAGATCACAAACTTCTTTTCCCTTATCGCTTAACCAGATCCGCAATGCCCGTCTGTCATGCTCGGCGCGTTCCTGATTAATATAGCCTGCCTCTACCAGTTTTTTCAAATTATAGGATACGTTGGAACCCAGATAATAACCACGGTTACGAAGGTCACCCGCCGTCATTTCATGGTCCCCAATATTATAAAGCAATAAAGCCTGAACGCTGTTCACATCATTCATGCCCACACTGTCCAGACGGTTCTTGACAATATCCAGCATCCGTCTGTGAAGTCTTTCGATTAAACGAAGACATTCCAGAAAATTTAGCTTTGATCTGGCTTCAGGAGACTCGTGGCTCCCGATCAAACTGCTGCTGTGACCTGCCAATGACATATTAATTCCTTATACTATGATAATTCTTTATATTCCAACGCCACAATTATAGTATAACAACCCCTAACAAGGTCTTAACTAATCCTAAAATCGTCTGAAAATCAGGTTATAAAATATGAGCAATCATCCGGCATCCGCCCCCTACCCCTATCATCGCCCGAGAAGAAACCGCACCAGTGAATGGTCCCGGCGGCTGATTCGTCAAAGCTCATTATCTGCCAATGACCTGATCTGGCCTGTTTTTGTGCAGGAAGGCCGTAATAGTGCAGATGAAATTTCCTCAATGCCGGGGGTTTTCCGCTATACCATTGACCTACTGATTCCTGAAATTGAGAAGGCGGCGAAATCCGGCATTCCGGCGGTTGCCCTGTTTCCACAAACCCCGCAAAAGCTGAAAACCGCAGATGGCAGGGAGGCCGTCAACCCGGATAATCTTGTCTGTCGCACCACCCGCGCCATAAAGGAGGCCGTTCCTGAAATTGGTGTGGTCTGCGATGTGGCGCTGGACCCCTATACCAGCCATGGTCAGGATGGCATCCTCATTGACGGTTATGTGGCCAATGATGCAACCATTGATATACTGGTGGAGCAGGCCCTGGTTCAGGCAGATGCGGGATGTGATATTCTGGCTCCGTCAGATATGATGGATGGCCGGGTGGGTGCCATCCGTCAGGCGTTGGAAAAAAACGGTCACGTCAATACCCGGATCATGGCCTATGCCGCCAAATATGCCTCGGCTTTTTATGGTCCCTTCCGCGATGCGGTGGGATCAGACAGCAATATAAAATCCGGCGGCAAGCAAAGTTATCAGATGGACCCCGGCAATAGCGATGAAGCCCTGAGAGAAGTTATGATGGACATTAATGAGGGCGCTGACATGATCATTGTCAAACCCGGCATGCCCTATCTTGATATAATCCAGCGCGTGACCTCTGAATTCGGATTCCCCACATTTGCCTATCAGGTCAGTGGTGAATATGCCATGCTCCATGCCGCTGCAAACAATGGCTGGCTTGATCTGGATCAGGTGATGATGGAAAGCCTGCTCGCCTTTAAACGGGCAGGAGCCACCGGGATATTGACCTATTTCGCCCCGAAAGTTGCAGCAATTCTGGAAAATTAAGTCAGAAGGTCGTTGGATAGTTCGTTAACCACTTCATCCAGCTCATAGAAATTGGGTTGCATATGGTCCGGAATGCTTTTGCGGCCAATTTCAATGGAAATTTGCGGGGCATTACCATGTAGGTGGGATACGATTATATCCTTGATAACATTGAAAAAATGACTTTCCTCATCAACAATTTGCTGAAGCCGTCCCGCAATGGGACTAGCTATAGTATAGGAAATCAAAATACCAAGGAAGGTTCCCACAAGAGCCCCGCCGATCATGGCGCCGAGAATTTCAACAGGCTGGTCAATACTACCCATGGTTTTCACGATCCCAAGCACAGCAGCAACAATACCCAAGGCCGGAAATGCTTCGCCCAGAACGCCCAGAGCATGTGCCCCTTCACTTTCTTCATGGTGATGTTTTTCCAGATCTTTCAACAGAACATCTTCCACCTGATAAGGATCATCAAAGTTCATTGTTGTCATACGCAAATAATCACAAATAAATTCAACCACATGATGATCAGAACTCACCTTTTCAAAATTGCCAAAAATTTTGCTTTCTTCAGGAGTTTCAATATGAGCTTCCAGAGCAATCACGCCCTTAGTCTTTATCAGTTTTGTCAGAAGAAACATCAGGCATAACAGGTCCATATAGTCCTGTGACTTCCATTTTGGCCCTTTAAAAGCTTTTCCCAGGCCCGATCCGGCCTTTTTAATCGTGCCCATACCGTTACTCACCAGAAACGAGCCCAGGCCCGCACCACCAATGACCATACCCTCGATGGGCAAAGCATGGAAAATAGGCTCCATCGTACCTCCACCCAGAACATAACCGCCAAAGGCCATGCACATGGTTGTGATTATTCCAATAATAATAAGCATACTAACCCAAGCCTCTTTATTTCCCACTAAATATACTGTGGTTTTAAATTTTCATTTCTGTTTGATATAGTTATAGGGAAAGGACGTTAATGAATTATTATCTATAAAGAATTTAGATAAAAATTATTATCTTGGACTTTTTCGGCCATAAACCATATATGGTGCTGTATAAAGTCAATATTTAACATTTATATTCGGATTTAAGATGAACAAAAAGGCCCATGCGGTAACTTTTGATGATATTCAAAGAGCAGCGAAGGCTCTGGAAGGTGCCATTTCTAAAACACCTTTGAATAAATCTATAACCCTGTCAAAACTGACCGGGGCCGAAATTTATCTCAAATTTGAAAATCTTCAGTTCACAGCATCTTTTAAAGAACGTGGTGCTTTGAACAAGTTGGTCAACCTGACCAATGAACAGAAAAAAGATGGCGTTATCGCTGCCTCTGCGGGCAATCACGCGCAGGGAGTTGCTTACCATGGTAGTCGACTTGGCATTCCCACTACCATCGTTATGCCAGTCAATACACCCTTTGTAAAAGTACGTCAGACTGAAGAACATGGCGCAAATGTTGTTCTTTTTGGTGAACGGTTTGATGAAACCGCAGTGCATGCCCAAATGCTCGCTGAGAAAAAGAATTTAACGCTGGTTCACCCTTTTGATGATTATGATGTGATCGCCGGACAGGGCACTATTGGCCTTGAAGTTATGGCGGCCTGCCCTGACCTTGATATTATTCTGGTGCCGGTCGGCGGCGGCGGCCTGATCTCTGGCATCGCAATCGCAGCTAAACATATCAATCCCAACATCAAAATCATTGGTGTACAGGCCGAACGCTTTCCGTCCCTTTACCGGGCCGTTCATAACAACGAATATATTTCCCAGGGCTCCACATTAGCCGAAGGGATTGCTGTTAAGAACATAGGCGATAAAACCTATGAGATTTGTAAAGACGTTGTGGATAATATTCTGCTTGTCAGCGAAGATGCGCTTGAGGAAGCCGTTTGCATGCTGATGACCATCGAAAAAACAGTGCCCGAAGGCGCCGGGGCAGCGCCCCTTGCCGCCGTCAACAGCTATCCTGAAATATTCAAGGGTAAAAAAGTTGCCATGATCCTCAGTGGTGGCAACATCGACCCGCGCCTGCTGGCATCTCTGCTGATGCGTGGGTTGGTACGGGAAGGACGGATTACCCGCCTTCGTGTCGTGTTGCTGGATGTTCCGGGTGCACTGGCTATAATCACCAAGATCATCGGCGACCTGGGCGGCAATATCATTGATGTATCCCATCACCGCCTGTTTACGGAACTGCCCGCCAAGGAAACCTATTCCAATGTCACGCTGGAAACCCGTGATCGGGAAAATCTGGAAGATATTCTGGCCGGATTGCGCGGTGCTGGATTTACTGTCCATGTAAACCGATCGTCTGATCTATAGTTACAATATATTAACCATAGGTAGCCATTATGTCTTTCAACAAGTTAATGAACTTCAAAATGGTGGTCTAGAATGGCGAATGAAGCTCGCCCAATAATAATAAAACGCATTAAAAAAGTATCCGGCGGTGCTCATGGCGGCGCGTGGAAAGTGGCCTACGCCGATTTTGTTACGGCAATGATGGCCTTCTTCCTGATGTTGTGGCTGCTCAACTCCACATCCAAAGAACAAAAAGAAGGCCTGGCTGACTATTTCTCGCCGACAACGGCCTCGACAAGCTCTCAATCCGGGGCCGGTGACATTCTGGGCGGGACCTCGCTGAATACGGACGGCGCACAGTCCAGTGCCGTAACCGTATCCATCCCCGCCACAACCACGGAAAAGAGTTCAGAGGATGAAACGGTAAAAAAAGAAACCACTGAAGAAGAAAAATTTGCCGAACTGGCGGCCAGTAGAGAACAGGAATATTTTGAGAAAATGGCCGAGGATATCAAGACGGTAATTCAGGAAAGTCCCGAACTCTCAAAATTGAAAGATCAGGTTCTTATTGATATAACCAAAGATGGTATGCGTATCCAGATCGTTGATAAAGACAATCGCGCCATGTTCCGTTCCGGGACCGCTGTTTTATATAAATATGCTGAGAAGATGATTCGTAAAATTGCCACCATAGTGACTAAAATGCCCAACCGTATCTCAATATCCGGACATACCGATGCAACGCCTTTCAGCGGCAGGGCCAACTATTCCAACTGGGAACTCAGTGCGGACCGGGCAAATGCCAGTCGCCGTATCCTGAACAGCGCCGGTGTTTCAGCCAACAGAGTTGCCGAAGTCCTTGGTATGG
>NVTJ01000019.1 GCA_002401545.1 Alphaproteobacteria bacterium | reverse complement strand
CATCCGAAGTCTGGTGCCCAATGCCATAACCATACTGGCCATATGTGCCGGAATGTCGGCCCTGAGGTTTGCCATTCTTGGCCGGTGGGAGGGGGCGGTACTCGCGGTCCTGATTGCAGGGGTGCTTGACGGTCTGGATGGCCGGATGGCGCGGTTGTTGAAGGGCACGTCCAAATTCGGTGCGGAACTGGATTCCCTGTCAGACATCGTCAGCTTTGGCGTCGCCCCGGCAGTGATTATGTATACCTGGGCGCTCCGGGATGTGAAGGGGATAGGTTGGCTTCTGGCCCTGATTTTTACCACAGCCATGGCTTTACGCCTTGCCCGGTTTAATACCATGAACGACGATAAAAATGCGGATGACGAGGAGCAGCGGGATTATTTTTCCGGCATTCCGGCGCCGGCATCGGCGGCATTGGCATTATGGCCAATGATCCTGTATTTCCTGACCGATATTGAATTCCTGAAGAACCCGGTTTTCTGTATCATTTATCTGGGTGTTATAGCGGCCTTGACGGTGAGCAGCGTTCCGACATTTTCCTTCAAGAAATTAAGCATAAACCGGAAGTATGTATTATTTTATCTTCTGGGCATTTCCATATTGGCAACCCTTCTGGTAACCCATATATGGGCAACAATGTCGGTGGTTGGATTATTATATATTATAACGATCCCCATGGCCATGGTCCGCCACAGAAGAAGGTTTGGCCGCAGCGCCAAAAAAACAACCGCCCCCCAACAGAATACCCCGGCCCCAACAGAAGACCCCGATCCGAACAGTGCTGATAAAGAATAAAATCATCTTGCACTTTTGTCATTCTAAACGTATGTTTTAAACAGGGTATGAAATAATTTACCTCAATAATAAATTCCTGAAAAGCAGGTCAGAAATGAAAATAAAAAAATCAGCAGGGTCGGATGCCAGGGAGAGAATTCTTGATGTTTCTGAAGGATTATTCGCCAATGGAAGCTTTGCGAGTGTTTCCATTCGCGCCGTAACGTCAAAAGCGGATGTTAATTTATCGGCGGTGAATTATTATTTTGGCTCTAAAAAGGGTCTGTTCCAGTCGGTATATGTGCGCCGGGCGACATTGATGAATCATGAGCGGCTGCATCTATTGCATGAAGCAGATGAAAAAGCGCAGACCGGGGGGCGGGAGGTTACCCTCAGGGAATTGATAAGCGCCATGCTGACCCCGCCCATATTCTGGCTTTGTGATGAAGAAAAGGGCTTGTCGGTATATATCCGGTTTCTGGCGCGGGCTTATCTTGACGAGGCCAGCGATATGGACAATGTATTGCGACAGGAGGTGGATGTTTTTGACCGGTTTGTGCCCTATTTCCAGAAAATAAATCCCGGCCTGGGCGAGGAGGATATTTACTGGCGTATTCATTTTATGATGGGTGTGATGCACCATACCATCAATCATTTGCACAGGATCAGCCTGTTATCCCATAAGGCCTGCAAGGTTGGCACGTGGCAAGAAACCCGTGACCGGCTGGTTGATTTCTGCTGTGGCGGGTTTTAGAGCGCAGGGCGTTTATATCCGGCCATCACTAAAAAACAAGAGACTTACTTGTCATCCCCCATTTTCAACGCCGCAATAAACGCCGAATGCGGTATCTCCACATTACCGTAGAGCCGCATTTTCTTTTTGCCTTTTTTCTGCTTTTCCAGCAGCTTCTTCTTGCGGCTGATGTCGCCGCCGTAGCATTTGGCGGTCACGTCCTTGCGCATGGCGCTGATGGTTTCGCGGGCGATGACCTTGCCACCGATGGCGGCCTGTACCGGTATCTTGAACAGTTGGCGCGGGATCAGGTCTTTCAGGCGCGCACATAATGCGCGGCCCCGGAAATCAGCCTGTGATCTGTGAACCATCATGCCAAGGGCATCCACCGGCTCCCCATTGACCAGAATATTCAGCTTCACCAGATCACCTTCCCGGTAGCCGTCCATCTGATAGTTAAAACTGGCATAGCCGCGTGAGATGGATTTCAGTTTGTCATAGAAATCATAGACCACCTCGTTCAGGGGCAGTTTATAGGTCAGCATGGCACGATTTCCGGCATAGGTGAGTTCCACCTGCTCGCCGCGCTTGTCCTGACACAGTTTCAGTACTGATCCCAGATATTCGTCGGGCACCAGAATGGTCGCCAATATCCATGGCTCCTCAATATGGTCTATATAGACCGGATCGGGAAAGTCGGCCGGATTATGCAGTTTCTTCACATCACCCTTATTGAGGTACAATTTATAGATCACGCTGGGTGATGTGGTGATAATATCCAGATCAAACTCTCTTGTCAGCCGTTCCTGAATGATCTCCAGATGCAGCAGGCCGAGAAAGCCGCAGCGGAAACCATAGCCGAGCGCGGTCGAGGTTTCGGTCTCAAAGGTAAAGCTCGCGTCATTGAGCCGCAATTTGTGCATACTGTCGCGCAGGGTTTCAAAATCGGCGGCATCGGCAGGAAACATCCCACAGAAAACCACACTCTGCACCGGCTTGAAGCCGGGCAGGGGTTCCGCTGTCTCATTCTTGAATTCGGTGATGGTGTCGCCCACATGGGTCTGGGACACTTCCTTGATGGAGGCGGTGAAGAAACCAATCTCACCCGGTCCCAGCTCATCCACCAGGACTTCCTTGGGGGTGAATACCCCGACCCGGTCCAGAATATGCACCGTGTCAGCGACCATCATTTTGATCTTCATGCCTTTGCGGATTTTGCCGTCGATGACCCGGATCAGGACCATGACACCGAGGTAGGTATCATACCAGCTATCCACCAGCAGGGCCTTTAAGGGCGCATCGACATCGCCCTTGGGCGGCGGCAGGATTTCCACCAGGTTGTTCAAGAGTTCGTCAATGCCTTCGCCGGTTTTGGCGGATACTTTGATGGCACCGCTGGCATCAATGCCGATCACATCCTCTATCTGGGCGCGAACCTGTTCAGGCTCGGCGGCGGGCAGGTCTATTTTATTGAGGACGGGAACTATTTCGTGATCATTATCAATGGCCTGATAAACATTGGCCAGGGTCTGGGCCTCGACCCCCTGAGAGGCATCCACCACCAGGAGTGAGCCTTCGCAGGCATAAAGACAGCGGCTGACTTCGTAAGCGAAATCCACATGGCCCGGCGTATCCATCAGGTTGAGGATATAGGTCTCTCCGTCATGGGCCTTATAGGTCAGGCGCACGGTCTGGGCCTTGATGGTGATGCCGCGCTCGCGCTCAATATCCATGCTGTCCAGCACCTGATTTTTCATTTCACGGTCGGTCAGGCCTTCGCATTGCTGGATCATGCGGTCGGCTAATGTAGATTTTCCGTGATCGATATGGGCGATGATGGAGAAATTTCTTATTTTGCTAAGTTCGGTCATGACAGGGCTTTTATCATTCATTGGACCGGCATTACAAGGGGATAATAGGGGGTAACGGCTTAACGTATTTCTTTATTGGGCTTGTTGGCCAGAAAGCGCCAGACATGGATAACGCCGTCCTTCAGCAGTTTTGCCCTTAAGGCCCAATATTCTGCCTCTTCCATGAGCGTCTTTATGGCTTCTGTACCCTCTTCCCCTTTTTTTGCCAATTGCTGGGCAACGACGGCCGCTTTTGACCAACTGCCTTCGATGAGACCCACATATTCCCCGGAAATATCTTCATTGACCCGAATGACAAAGCCGGTTTTTTCCAGGGCCGCCTTCATATTTTTTGCCGTTACGGGGTAGGGTTGGGTGGCTTCCTGTCTCAGCCATTTCTGGACATCCGGGTTTTCCAGAGCCGATATATCCGACAGCGTGTAATCCGTAATCAGGAACAGGCTTCCGTCTTTCAAGGTATTATAAATATCCTTCAGGATTTTTGCTTTGTCCGGGAAACCATAGAGCGCTTCTTTGGAAAAACCACGGTCATAGAGGCGGTCAAACGGGTCATTCTGTTCCGGGTCCAGATGACGAATGATGGCTTTTGAGGCCAGCCCTGCGTCCGTGGACATCTGCATACCCTGTTCCGCAAGTTCTTTGGAGAGTTCAAAGCCGGTAATCCAGACACCAAATTCTTCGGCCAGAACCCGTGCCGGTCCGCCAAATCCCGCGCCGATGATAATTGCGCTCATTTCAGAATTCAGGGTCAGAAGTTTGCACATCGTGGCGATATGTTCTTTGCCACCGGGTCCGCAGTAGCCATCGCCCCAGATGAGCTGGCTCATTTCCATCCGCAGCTTGCCCCATGGCCGGCTGGCGGTTTGTTCTTTTGCATTACCGTCACGGGAACCGGAATGATCGTCACGGCTACTCTCTGATGTCTCATCCTTCTGAAGCGCCTTTAGGCGCCCCTTAACATCATCAAGGTCATACCCTTCCCACCATGTTTTAAATCTTAACTTAAGGGGAATTTTAATGTCTTTTGTCTTTTCGGCCATAACTCTCTACTTCAGCAATCATCATACAGCCTGTGAGCTTAATGGAACGACATTGATATAAAGTTAATTAAAAAGGAAAGACATTAACGTAAAATTCCGCCAGTTCTTTTTTGGACATTGGCAATGACCGTTGACGAAAATAATTCGATTTCTTCTTCGGTTAATGTTTTATCTATGGCCTGCAATTTAACGCTGATGGCGACAGATTTCTGATTTTCTCTGATACCGGACCCAACATATACATCAAACAGGGTGACATCGTGGCAGAGCTTCCTGTCAGCGCCGCGCACAGCTTTGATCAGGTCAGCCGCCGTCACATCCCGGTCAACCACAAAGGCAAAATCCCGTTCCACGGCCTGAAAATCAGATGCTTTGAGTGGTCCGCGACTATTGCCGTTTTTGGCCTTTGGCAAAGGAATGTCTTCCAGCAGGATTTCAAATCCCACCAATGGTCCCTTGACATCAAGCGCCGTGCATATGGCGGGATGAATTTCGCCAAACCACGCCAGAATATTTTTTGGACCGAGACGGATCGTCCCGCTACGCCCCGGGTGATACCATGGCGGGGCTTCGGCCACGACCTGGGCATTGTCGATTTTGACTCCGATAGCCCTCAATATGATCTCGGCATCTCTTTTGGCCGTGAAGGCGTCCACATCTTTCGGTGTGCTGTTCCAATGTTTGGCCCCGCTTTGGCCCCGCCGCACCCCGGCAAGGATTAATGATTGTCCCGCTGGCGTATCATCGGCAAATTGGTTGCCGCATTCAAACAGGGCCACATTTTTAAACCCCCGGTCCATATTACGCCGGACAGCCGTGATCAGGTTTGGCAGCAGGTTCGGCCGCATGGCATCCAGATCGGAACTGATCGGGTTGCCAAGCACCAGTTCCGGTTTCAGCTCAGCAAATAATCTGGTCTGTGCGGACGGCAGGAATGACCATGTTACAGCTTCGCGCAATCCCTGACCTGCGGCGCTGCGTTTGGCAATCCGCACCCGCTTTTGCATGGCATTCAGGCCGGTGTCGATGTCCCGGCTGGCGGGGGGCAACGGCGTGGAACGGATATGTTCGAAACCATGAATACGCAGGACTTCCTCCACCAGATCGGCCTCACCGTCAATATCACAGCGCCATGACGGGATGATAACATCAAGCAGGTCACTATTTTTGGTGACTTGAAAACCAAGACGGCGCAGGATTTTCGTGATTTCCTCTTTCGTCACATTCACACCGCCAAGGTGGTTGACACGGCCCGGGCGCAGGGCAACCATTTTTGAAATGACCGGGGCTTCACCCGTGACAATCACCTCACTGGGCTCCCCACCGCATATATCAAGGATCAGCTTTGTGGCAAGTTCAATACCCGGCAGCATGGTTTCAGGATCTACCCCGCGTTCAAAACGGTAACGGGCGTCACTGTCAATGCCCAGCGCCCGTCCGGCCATGGCAATGGTGA
Source organism: Alphaproteobacteria bacterium (assembly GCA_002401545.1). Lineage (GTDB taxonomy): Bacteria > Pseudomonadota > Alphaproteobacteria > Sphingomonadales > Emcibacteraceae > Paremcibacter. The sequence goes on along the minus strand of NVTJ01000019.1, from coordinate 23,124 downwards.
TGGGGTCAAACCAGGCGGCTTCCAGAAATACATTGACCGTATCCGGCTGACAGGCGGTGCTGATACCGCCCATGACGCCGCCAAGGCCAATGACACCACTGTCGTCGGTGATCACACAGAATCCATCATCAAGAGTATATTCCCCGTCATCCAGTGCCGCAAGAGTTTCCCCTGCTTTGGACAGGCGGACCACAATATCTCCCTGAATCCTGTCGGCATCAAAAACATGAAGCGGACGCGCCATGTCATAGGTCAGGAAGTTGGTAATATCGACCAGAATGGATATGGGTTTCATGCCAAGGGCGCGGAGTTTCTTTTGAAGCCATTCGGGGCTTGGGCCATTTTTAATGCCGCGAATCAGGCGTCCGGCAAAGACCGGGCACGCCTCCGGATTTTCCAGAACGACCTTTTGCGGGCAGCCAAAAGCGCCTTTTATGGTGGTAATATTCTGCGCCTTCAGGGTGCCAATGCCGGCTGCCGCAAGATCACGGGCGATGCCGTAAATGCCGAGGGCATCCTGATGATTGGGCGTGATGGCAATCTCGATCACCGGATCATCCATACGCATATAGTCAGAAAACCGGGTGCCCACCGGGGCGTCTGCGGGCAGATCAATGATGCCGTCATGATTGTCGCCAAGGCCCAATTCCTGCTCCGAACACATCATGCCATTGGACTCAACGCCGCGAATTCTGGTGGGTCTGAGTTTCATGCCGTTGGACGGAATGGTGGCACCGGAGGGGGCAAAGGCCCCCTTCAGGCCTGCCCGTGCGTTGGGTGCGCCGCAGACAACCTGCAGAGTTTCGGTTCCGGTGTTCACCTTTAGAACCTGTAATTTATCCGCATCGGGATGGGGGGCAGCTTCCAATACTTCGGCAATGACGAAGGGGGCCAGATCATCTGCCGGATTGTGAATTTCCTCAACCTCCAGCCCGATGGCGGTCAGTTTCTCGGAAATCCCATTTACATCAGCATCCGTATCAAGATGTTCTTTGAGCCATGAAAGGGTGAATTTCATCTTATTTACTCCCCGAATTTTTGTTGATGGGGGGTCTACCGCCCTTTGGGCTACTTGAGCTCCCCCGATCGCGTGGCGATCTCCCCCCCGATTTTTGTGTACTTAGGGATGGAATGTCGAGGGCGGCAAAACCATAATGTTTCAGCCAGCGCAGGTCGGCAGCAAAGAAGTCCCGCAGATCAGGAATACCCCATTTCAGCATGGCGATACGGTCCAGTCCCATACCAAAGGCAAAGCCCTGATATTCATCCGGGTCCAGACCCACATTTTCCAGAACCCGCGGATTAACCATACCGCAGCCCATAATTTCCAGCCAGTCATCACCTTCGCCGATGAGGATTTCACCATCCTTGAACGCGCAGCCAATATCCACTTCGGCAGAGGGTTCTGTGAAGGGAAAGTAGCTGGGGCGGAAACGGATTTTGACATCATTGAGGTCAAAAAATTTGCGGCAGAATTCCTCAATGCACCATTTCAGGTGGCCCATGTGAATATCCTTGTCAATGACCAGGGCTTCCACCTGATGAAACATGGGGGTATGGGTCGCGTCGCTGTCACAGCGGTATGTGCGGCCCGGAACAATAATCCGGTAAGGCGGGGGGCCGGACATCATGGTTCTGATCTGCACCGGTGAGGTATGGGTGCGCAGAAGTTTACGGTTGCCCGCCTCATCTTCCGGGAAATAAAAAGTATCATGCATCTGGCGGGCCGGATGGTGTGGCGGGATATTCAGGGCGGTGAAATTATAGAAATCTTCCTCAATCTCCGGACCTTCGGCAATGCTGAAACCCAGTTCGGTAAAAATTTCTGCCACCTCATCCATCACCTGGGTAATCGGGTGAATGCTGCCGCTGTTCTCAGACGGACTGGGCAGGGTGATGTCGATGCGTTCAGATTGCAGGCGGCGATTCAGTTCCTGAGCCTCCAGTTCATCTTTTCGGGCGGCTATTTCCTTCATAATCCGGGTTTTCAGACCATTGAGCTTTGGGCCGAATTCCTTTTTCTCTTCCGCCGTCATTTTGCCAAGTTCGCGCATGAGCAGGCTGACGTGGCCTTTTTTACCCACTTCGGCTACCCTGAGGTCTTCAAGCCCGGTCAGGGTATCCTGCGCGGCAATGCCAGAGATGATACCGTTTTCTAATTTCTGGAGGTCTTCCATATGGTCACCCAATATATAAAAAAATATCCTAAAATAAACAAAAGGAGCCTACTGCTATAGTAGCAGGCTCCTTCCTTGAACTGTAGTCCGAAATGTTGATCGGGGCTTTAAGCGTTTAACGCTGCCTGTGCCTGATCAGCAATTGCTTTGAAAGCATCCGGTTCGCGAACGGCCAGATCAGCCAGAACTTTACGGTCAAGTTCGATGCCTGCGAGTTTCAGGCCGTTCATAAATCGTGAGTAGGTCATATCATTGATACGTGCCGCCGCATTGATGCGTTGTATCCATAGGGCGCGGAAGGTTCTTTTACGAACTTTCCGGTCGCGGTAGGCATATTGGCCAGCCTTTTCAACAGCCTGCATGGCGATGCGAATCGTGCTTTTACGGCGACCGCGATAACCTTTTGCCAGTTTCAATACTTTTTTGTGACGTGCGTGAGATGTGACGCCTCTTTTAACATGTGCCATTTTTTTATCCTAAATCAGCCGTAAGGGAGCATTTTTTTAACGAGCCGTGAATCCGGGTCGGACATGATGGTCGTTCCACGCTGGTTACGAATCTGTTTATTTGAACGCTTGATCATGCCATGCTGTTTACCAGCCTGTGTTGAGCGTACTTTTCCGGTACCGGTGATTTTGAAGCGCTTTTTGGCACTGCTTTTGGTTTTCATCTTGGGCATTTAGCTTATCCTTTTACTTAAAATATCATGCCGCAGTTTGCCACGACAAGCTTTTCAGGTGATGAGGCATGCCCTTATGTTAGCCATATCACCCAATGAAGTTGAGGTGTATAGCTTTCTTTATATGGGATTGCAAGGGGATTCATCGGCTTTTCATCAAAATTTGCCTTGTTGTTAACATGATTAAAATCTAATTTTTGTAAAAGGTATTTTCAGGCGTTTTTAATCATAGGAGTTTACATGTTTTTTAATAGAATTGGTCAGTTGTTCACCATCCTGTTTTTCGGTTTTATGGTTCTGTGTGGGTCTGTAAAGGCTGATGAAACGGATCTGGTAAATGTGCAGCCCGCTTTATGGCAGGTAAAAAGGGGCGATGGGACAGTATATCTACTGGGCTCTTTTCACCTGCTGCCAAAGAATTACCAGTGGTTTGACGGCATCATCAGCCAGTCCTTTAACCGCGCGCAGGAATTGGTGATGGAAGCAAAGATGACACCGGAGGCCACGGCAGCCATACAGGGGATGGTTATTCAGAACGCCTTCTTTAAGCCACAGGATAATCTGCAAAATTATCTTGATGACGTCCATTATGACAAGATGCTGAAGCAGGCAAAAAACCTGATGGGTATGGATGAAGAGACGGCGCGAAAGATGAAACCGTGGTTTATGGCGCTCCAGATCTCCATTATCTCCATTATGTCAAGTGGCATGGACCCGGATTCCGGTGTGGACAGATACCTTGAAGACCTGGCCCGCAAGTCAGCAAAGACCATATCCGGCCTCGAGACACCGGAGCAATCCATGAATGCCCTGATCAAACACCCCATGAGCGTCCAGGCGGCCCTGCTGGCCGATACCCTGGACAAGCTTGATGATTTCATGAGCTATATTAATAATTATCTTGAGGCATGGGCTTCCGGTGATGGCGACAGGATGGTAAAAACCATGGTTGAGGATATGGCGGAACAGCCGGAAATGTATGACGCCATGCTGGTCAGCCGGAATAAAAACTGGCTGCCGGCTATTGAACGCTACATTAACGGCGGCAGGACCATCTTCATCGTGGTCGGTGCGGCCCATCTGGTGGGGCAGGACGGTATTGTAAAGATGTTGGAAGCCAGAGGATACAGGGTGGATAAAATTCAGTGATTTTCACCATTGAAAAACCCGCCTGACTTTCAGGTCACTGGCGGGTTCTTGCTCTGGTAACGTTGGAAAATTCAGCTGTTATTTCTCAGCGTACCTAGATGTGCTTACCTTTGGGTGCACAATACAGCCGTAATTATACCAGCAAAAACCCCCAAAATCAACGTGCGGTACGGGCGTTAAACTTAGGGGGCTTTTTAAAATTATTCTAAATTGATTTTCAATCGACTCGAAAATTATTTGGCCGAAAGGATCATTATTATCTGGCGGCCTTCCATTTTTGGCGCCTGTTCTACTTTGGCCTGATCCTGAAAATCTTCCTCGACTCTTTTCAGCATATCCATCCCCAGTTCCTGATGGGCCATTTCCCGGCCCCGGAAGCGCAGCGTGATTTTGACTTTGTCACCCTGGGTCAGAAACTTGTCAACAGCGCGCATTTTTACGTCATAGTCATGGCGTTCAATGCCGGGCCGCAGCTTGATTTCCTTGACTTCAACCGTCTTCTGTTTTTTCTTGGCGAGGCTGGCTTTTTTCTGGGCGGCATAGCGAAATCTGCCATAGTCCAGAATTTTGCACACGGGGGGTTCTGCATTGGGCGAAATTTCCACGAGATCCAGTCCCGCTTCTTTTGCCATGGTCAGACCTTTGTTAATATTCACGGTCCCATGATTTTCGCCGCTGTCATCAATTAACCTGATTTCATCAGCGGTGATATCTCCATTAACCCGCAATCCTTTTTTGGATGGGGGGCCTTGCATTGGTCGTCTGGCTATTTAATTTCCTCCTGCGGGGTACCATCTTGTGGCATATTCCCGCTCAGTTGTTAAAAATGGTGTAGTTTTACTCTTTATTGCTGATAAACAAGCAAATTGCAATGATCATTGATCTATCTTTGATCGGGCGCAAGAGATTCAAGCTTTAATACATTAATTGCGGCACTTAAATCAAGGGTTTGCTGTTGTTTTGACCCCAGACGCCGTACGGTTACGGTATTTTCTTCCTGTTCCCGCGCCCCGACCACAAAGATGGCCGGTGTCTTGGCGTGGGAATGTTCGCGAATCTTGTAATTTATTTTTTCGCTGCGCAAATCCATTTCCGCCCGAAGTCCAGCAGCCTTCAACTGTTCATAGACTTTACGCACATGATCATCCTGATCGGATGTTATGCCGGTGACAACCACCTGTGTCGGGGCCAGCCACAGGGGGAAACGTCCGGCATGTTCCTCGATCAGGATACCGATAAAGCGCTCAAAAGATCCCAAAATAGCCCGGTGCAACATAACGGGACGGTGTTTACCATTGTCAGACCCGATATAGGAGGCATCCAGACGTTCCGGCAGGACAAAGTCAACCTGCAGGGTTCCGCACTGCCAATCCCGTCCGATGGCATCGGTGAGCACGAATTCCAGTTTCGGACCATAAAAAGCGCCTTCACCGGGGTTCAGCGTATAGTCAAGGCCGGTACTGTTGACGGCTTCCAGCAAGCAGTTTTCTGCCTCATCCCAGGTTATATCCAAACCGGCGCGTATTTCCGGCCGGTCAGAGAATTTTACTTTGATATCCGTAAAGCCAAAGTCTTCATAAACTTCCATCAACATTTTACAGAAGATTTCAGTTTCAGAAGTGATCTGATCCTTGGAACAGAAAATATGTGCATCATCCTGAACGAAACTGCGTACCCGCATCAGTCCGTGCAGGGCGCCTGAGGGCTCGTAACGGTGACAGGATCCAAATTCCGCAAGGCGCAGCGGCAGGTCGCGGTAGCTGACAATGCCCTGATTGAATACCTGCACATGGCAGGGGCAGTTCATGGGTTTCAGGGCCAGGTTGCGGCTGTCGGATTCGGTGGTATACATATGTTCACGAAATTTTTCCCAATGGCCGGACTTTTCCCATAAAACCCGGTCTACAAGCTGCGGTGTCTTGATTTCCTGATAATCATATTTTTTCTGTTTGCGGCGGATATAGGCCTCTACCTGTTGATAGATGGTCCAGCCATTTGGGTGCCAGAAGGGCATGCCGGCGGCTTCTTCCTGAAAATGGAACAGTTTCATCTGCTTGCCAATTTTCCGGTGGTCACGCTTTTCAGCTTCTTCCAGGCGGGTGAGGTAGGCTTTCAGTTCTTTTTTCGTCCGCCATGCGGTGCCGTATATCCGTTGCAGCATTTCATTATTGCTGTCGCCGCGCCAGTAGGCCCCGGCCACCTTCATCAGCTTGAAACAATCCTTGCCAAGCCTGCCGGTGCTGGGCAGATGCGGTCCCCGGCACAGGTCAATGAAATCACCCTGTCTGTAAAGGGTGATGGTCTGACCTTCGGGGATGGCGGCGATCAGTTCGGCTTTATAGTCTTCGCCCATGTCGCGGAAGAATTTGATTGCATCGTCCCGGTCCATCTCGCTGCGGATGATGTCTTCATCGCGTTCAATGATTTCCACCATATGTTTTTCGATGATGACCAGATCATCTGTGGTAAAGGGGATCTTGCGGGCAAAATCATAATAAAAGCCGTTGTCGATGGCAGGGCCGATGGTAACCTGAACATCGGGATAGAGTTTTTTCACCGCTTCGGCCAGAATATGGGCCGCATCATGGCGCAGGATTTCCAGCGCGGCCTCATCCCGATTGGTGATGATGGTAACGTCTGAATCCTGTTCGATTTTCCGGGCGAGGTCCCATTGTTCGCCATTAACGACGATCACAATAGCGGCCTTGGCCAGACCCGGCCCGATGTCAGCGGCCAGCGTGCTGCCGGTCACCGGACCCGGATAGGTTCGGACACTGCCATCGGGCAGGGTTAAGGTAACATTGGCCGTTTTATTCATCTGATCACTCATTATTTTACCGAATATAATTTCCGCGTGACATTATAAGGAAAAACCCAACTGTCAAGTAGCAGTTGCATTTTAAGTCCGTAAACTTATAAATATATCTATTCAGTATGTCGAGAAGGAAAACCCATGAATATTATTACCTATAAAGGCCGGAAACTGGCCTATGAGTACAGGCAGGGCAAAGGGCCGACTGTTGTTTTCTTTCCGGGCTTCATGTCCGATATGGAAGGATCAAAGGCGTTGGCGCTGGAGGCTTTCTGTCAGAGCCGTGGGCAGGCTTACGTGCGTTTTGATTATTCGGGTCACGGGAAATCGTCCGGCGCCTTTACCGATGGCACGATCGGAGCGTGGAAAGAGGATGCTCTGGCGATCATAGATCAGGTGACGACGGGCGACCTTATTCTGGTTGGTTCCAGCATGGGCGGCTGGATCGGGCTGCTTTGTGCCCTTGCGCGGAAGGATCGCGTAAAAGGGTTTGTGGGATTGGCCGCCGCGCCGGATTTCACCAAGGAGTTATGCTGGGATACATATTCGGACGAGATCAAGACCACGCTCAGGCGGGACGGGGTTTATTATGAGGCCTGTGATTACGGCGATAAGCCCTACGCCATGACCATGACGCTGCTGCGGGAAGGCAATGCCCATCTTATCATGGGCAGTCAAATTGACCTTGACTGTCCGGTGCGTCTGATACAGGGCATGAAGGATACGGATGTACCGCCCCATACGGCCCAGCGGATTTCAGACCTTCTTGCAAGCGAGGATGTGGTGATCACCTATGTGAAGAACGGTGACCACCGCCTGTCCTCTGATGGAGATTTGAAGAGGCTGTGTCAGGTGGTGAAGGAAATTTCCGGGCCAAGGCTTTGAAACCCTCCCTGTAGGTGGGGTATTTCAACGTGACACCAAGTTCCTGTTTGATGCGGTGATTATGGACCCGTTTGTTTTCTGAATAGAATATTTTCATCATGGGGGATAATTCTGCATCATCCAGATCAATAGGCGGCAGATGCGGACGGCCCAGCAGGTCACAGATAAAATCGATGACCTCCGGGGTCGGGGCCGGCCTGTCATCAACCACATTATAACTTTGTCCCGGGCGGGGGGATTTCATTGAGGCCACCAGAACCTGCGTCAGATCATCCACATGAATACGGGAGAAATACTGGCCTTTCTTGATGATTTTTCTCACCTTCCCGGCTTTCAGGTTGACCAGATGCCCCCGGCCCGGTCCATAAATGCTGCCCAGGCGGAAAATATGCACCGGCAGCTTATGGCCATGGAACATTTTAAGCCAGCCCTGCTCGGCGTCCAGCCTTTGCTGTCCCTTCAGAGAGGTTGGGGCGGGCGGAGTTCTGTCACAGATCCAGTCTCCGCCCCGGTCCCCGTAAATGCCGGTGGTGGATAAATAGCCCAGCCACTTCAGGTGCTTAAGCTTTGAAATTTCCGCGCCATGGTGGTGCAGAACCGGATCGCCCATCTTATCCTGAGGCGGGATGGAGATCAGCATATGGGTTACATCGGCAAGTCGTTTTCCGCTATTTATCATGGGACTGAGGCCGTCAAAAACAGCGACGTTATCATCGGATGGCCTGCGGGAACTGCCGGAGAACTGCCAGCTCGCGTCCTGTTGCTTTAAATGCCGGACAAGATTGCGTGCACTATAGCCCAATCCAAAACAGAAAAGCTTTTGTTTCATTCCTTATCCTGATTGCGATTTGATTTTATTTGATTTTAGGGCCATATTCCTGCAAATGAAATATATATTCTCAATCATCATCATCACGGGTCTGCTGACAGCCTTGGCGCAAGGGTCAGAAGAAGATGCCTGGAAATACCGGAAATGCATGGATTTGGTTGAAAGTGATGCCGGTGCGGCGGTAAAATATGCCAATGACTGGATTTTTGGTGGTACGGGCGGGGTTCCTGCCGGACATTGCAAGGCGCTTGGGCTGCTTGGTCTGGGCAAGGTAAAAGACGCCGCCAAACTGCTGGAAAAGCTGGTGGATGATATGGTGATTTCCGGCGATCCAGACCCCGCATCGGCCCGGAAAAATGCAGGGCTTAAGGTTCAGCTCTACGGGCAGGCTGCGCTGGCCTGGAAAGAGGCAGGGGATTTCGATAAATCCTATATGGCCTATAGTTCGGCTATCTCCGGTATTGGGAAGAGTGGACATCGCTCTCTGTTTCACGAATTATATCTGGCGCGGGGAACATTACAGATACTGCGCGCACAATATAGGGCGGCGATTGAAGACTTCACCCTCGCCATAGAAAAGGCTCCCCGGCAGTTTGAAGGTTTTTTGCAACGGGCCAAGGCCTACCGCAAAAGACGGTCTTTTCTGAAAGCGAGGCTGGATTTGCGCGTGGCATCAAAGTTGGAAATTGACCATCCCGCTATTTTGCTGGAAAGTGGCATCCTTTACCGGGAGCTGGGGCAAAAGCTGGAGGCCCGATTGGAATGGCAGAAGATTATGGACCGTCACCCGGAATCTGACTATACGGATATGGCTAGAATCAACATCGAATTGCTTAAGCCTTAATAAGGACATATTTTTTTGAACAATCTGTGGTAACATCAATTTTGAAAAGAGGAACTTCTATGATTAAACTATTTTTGCCAAAGATACTGGTTGCTGTTTTGATGGCGGCATCTTTTGTTATTACTCCGGCACTTAGCCAAGCCGGTGAAAAGGGCCAACAGAAAAAAGCTGAAATGATGATAAAAAAAGAGGCATGCAAAGCTGATAAGAAAGGGTGTAAAGATCATAAGATGGTGAATCGGGAGGCCTCCAGGCCCTCATTGTCTGAGGTTCCAAAGGTTAAAAAATCACATAAGTAAAGATATGGTCATAATATTGATCTCTCCCATTCCTGAAGGACATGGGTATCTGTTTCGCTTTCGTAATATTTATGTTTGTGGGCTATCCACTGTTTCTTGTCGCATAACTCGCCAAGAGACCAGACGGCCATGGCACGGATATATGGGGAAGGGTCTTTGAGCTTTTGTTCTACTTTTGCAATGAAATTTATGTTGCCGCTATTGCCCATGGCAATCAGCACATTGCGGATGAAATAATCCCGGCCTATGCGTTTTATGGGGGATCCGGAAAAGACCTTGCGGAAAGAGGTGTCATCCAGTTCCACAAGGTCGGCGAGTTCCGGGAAAGCCAGTTCTACCCGGGGCAGGTAGGCGGGTTCATCCAGCTTGCGGGCATATTTATTCCACGGGCAGACGGCCAGACAATCATCACAGCCATAGATGCGGTTGCCCATGGGTTTTCGGAATTCCTCAGCGATATGGCCCTTATATTCGATGGTGAGATACGATATACAGCGTCTGGCGTCCAGTTGGTATGGGGCGGGGAAGGCATCTGTCGGGCAGATGTCCAGACATTTACGGCAACTGCCGCAATGGTCCGCCTCAGCGGGGTCCGGGGCTAGTTCAAGGGTGGTGAAGATGCTGCCCAGAAACAGCCATGAGCCAAAAGTGCGGCTGACCAGATTGGTATGTTTGCCCTGCCAGCCAAGGCCGGCCATCTGCGCCAGCGGTTTTTCCATGACCGGCGCCGTATCCACAAAGACCTTGACCCCGGCGTCAAATTTTCGGTGGATGTCGCGGGCCACCTGTTTCAGTTTTTTCTTGACCACATCATGATAATCCTTGCCCCGGGCATAGACCGAAATATTGCCGGTGCTGGTTAATTTCAGATTGTCGAGCGGGTCCTGATCCGGGCCATAATTCATCGCCAGAAGAATAATGCTTTTGACCTCTGGCCACAGGGTGCGGGGGTCTGAGCGTCTGTCGGTTTTTTCCTTCATCCATGCCATATGGCCGTGCCGGTTCAGGTCAATGAATTGCCGGAAATGGTCTGCGTTAGGTTCAAGACCGTAAGGGTCGGTGAATTTGATCAGGTCAAAGCCTGCGTCCTTTGCCGTCTTGATGATGTGATCCCTGGCGGCGCGCTTGTCCGGCATGGTGTCAGAAATCAAGATTTTTGTAATGAGGCACCGGCGGCAGCCCGGCGATCAGGTCTTTAAGCAGGGGCCGGAAAGCGGGCCGTGACTTGATCCGTGCATACCAGTCCTTTGCCCCCTCAAAATCATCCCACGGCACATCGCCCAGATAATCAATGCAGGACAGGTGAGCCGCCGCCGTAATATCGGCGTAGGAGATATTATCACCCCCCAGCCAGTTACGGCGCTCTGATAAATATTCGATATATTTTAAATGTTGCTTGATGTTGCTGGACGCACAGCGGATATTATCGGCCTCGGGTACGCCAAGTTTCAGAAAGCGTTTCATGATTTTTTCGGTGATTAACAGTGTGGTCACTTCTTCGTTAAATTTCACATCAAACCAGTCGATAAGCCGCCTGATTTCAGCCCGTTCAGGGGGGGATGTTCCCAGCAGGGGGACATCGGCACAGGTTTCTTCCAGATATTCACGGATGGCATAACTGCCCGTCAGAACAAGCCCGTCTTCCTGTGTCATAACCGGCACTGTTGCTGCCGGATTCAGGGCGAGGAAATCATGTCTGCGTGTCCATGGCAGTTCAAGGATCAGCTCGAATTCAACATTTTTTTCCACGCATGCCACACGGATGGCTCTGGAAAATGGAGAAAACCAATAATGATATAATTTATACATGAATCAGACTTTACATAAAGCCGCTAACAATGCCCTGACCCCTAAATCAACGAAGTATCAGACGCCACAGGCAGGTCTTCTTCCAGAATGGCAATATTCAGCGCGTAGGACAGCTCACCTTCATCCTCGTCCCGGTATATGACACCAAGAAATTCACCGGCAAAATGCAATTCCATGCTGCCGTCTTTCTGGTTGCCCGCCGCCAGTTCAAATTTGTCGGTGTCAAATTTGTCATTCAGATATTTACGCAGACGCATGATTTCTGTTCTGTTCATCATTATTCCTCAAATAGTCGTTCCAGCCGGGTCAGATAGGGTTTCAGGGCTTCCTGATCTGCTTTGGTATTCCCGGATATATTGTCTGACATGGTTATGGTTTGTGTCAGACTGTCCAGAATTTGCTCTTTTATTTCCGGTGATAAATATTTATTCTTTTTGACGTCTTCAATGCCTTTCAGCATTTCCTGTATTCTTTCCGGTGTCATTTCCCGGATTATTTTGAGGGAAGTATAGGCCCTCATGACTCTGTCCCCGATGTTAGCCCATTGTGCGGGTGAAGAAAAGCCGGCTTCGCGAATAATTTTTTCAAAATCCTCATATGACGAATGATCTTTCACATTTTCCAGAGCGCGGGACATGGGAAAGTAAGCCGTAAAGCCGGTATTCTCAGTGGGCAAATTATTATTTTCCGTGATGTCGTATTTTTCGCCCAGGTCCCGCAGGGGTTTCATGGCATTGATGAAATGCTGTATATCATCCTCGCCTAGCTGTGCTTCAGCATGAGCCGAGAAAAAGCAGCCTGAAAATAACAATATGCTGATACAAAGTGAGATAATATTCTTCATGGTGTTTTACCGCCTTTCAGGAATTAGAAACCCTCATTATACAGGGTAATCATCATAAACCTATTCATATTATGGGTGTTACCAGATAGAATCACATCACATTTATGTGTCTTTTTTTGCTTGCCCTTTTGATCAGAAACAAATATGACCCTTTGGCATGTATAAAACCTTGCTAACACAGCGAATCCCGTTATGTTACGCTGTAGTTATCTTGAATATTTAAGGAAAACGGGACAAATCCCGCAGGAGGTTAAATGACACAGCCTTTGATGCCAATGGCCACCGCCGTCTGGTTGGTTGACAATACAAGTCTGTCTTTTCGGCAGATTGGTGAATTTTGCAGTTTGCATGAATTGGAAGTGCAGGGGATTGCGGATGAGCAGGTTGCCCAGAATATTGTTGGGCTGGATCCTGTTGTCAACAGCCAGTTGACCTGGGATGATATTGAAAGCTGTCAAAAAGACAGTTCCCGCAGTCTGAAGCTGATTAAAGATGAAATCCCGGCCAAGACACGCTCCGGCGGCGCGCGCTATACGCCTGTGTCCAAGAGGCAGGACAAGCCGGATGCCATTGCCTGGCTGCTAAAACACCATCCTGAACTTTCCAATCCGCAGATATGCCGTCTGGTGGGGACAACCAAACCGACAATTTTAGCCATTCGGGAACGCAGTCACTGGAATATGAGCGAGATCAAAGCCGTTGACCCGGTTTTGTTGGGGCTTTGCCGACAGAGTGAACTGGATGCTGCTGTGATAAAAGCGGCCCCGCCGGTTGAGGAAACTGCGGAAGAGCCTGTGGCGGCAGAAGATGTTTCCGGGGGCGCACTTGAGTAGTCAGGGGGCGTTTCTGGGGAAATGTCATTAAAAAAGGCCCCCTTTCGGAGGCCTCATGAGGGGAAAATTCTATCCCGTTTGCCGGTATCGTTCCATCTCGTCTTTCAGCTTCAGTTTTTCTTTCTTTAATCCGTGGAGGATGACACTGTTGGGGGAGGGTCTGTGTTCTTCCTGTTGGATAATATTGTCCAGTTTTTGATGTTTTTCTGAAAGTGTTGCGAGATGGGATTCTAAATGCATATTTGATTCTCCTGTTTGGAAAGATTTAGCAGAAATATTAAAACATAAAATCTGGATATTGTCACGGAAATCCAGGGCTCATTTTTAATTTTTGCCATAATGGGAAATATTATTCCAATATATATCTTAATATTTTATGTGATTTTCCGAGAATTTTAAGGATCAGGTTTGGTGGAAGTGGCCTGAAGAATATTAAGGTTAAAGCATCTGGAATATGTTACCATAGATGTGATATTGTGCCTTTGACCTGCGTATGGACCCTATAATGATATGATAATGGATGAAAGTGAAATTGCTGAAAAAATTCAGCAACTGATTATACAGCACAGGGATCTTGACATGGCGATAGACGCCCTGATCGAAAGTGGAAAATCAGACGTCATTCAGATACAACGTCTTAAAAAACAGAAACTTTACCTTCGGGACAGGATTGCCCGGATGGAGAATGATCTGCTGCCTGATATAATAGCCTGACCCTGGCTATTCGTTTTTCAATTCTCTTTTGTGGGCATACATATTCTGATCGGCTTTATCCAGGGCCTGATCCGCACTTTCATGGCCCATCAGGGGATGAATACCATAAGCAACTTTGAGGGTGACTTTTTTGCCCTGCCAGTCCATGGGAGTGTTGGCGATGGTGTTGATCAGGGACTGGGCCTTTACCCGGGCGGTTTTTTCATCGGCTTTGGGCAGAATGATGCCGAATTCGTCGCCCCCCAGCCGACCAACAATATCAGAATCGCGCAAATTTTTAACAATGATACTGGCCAGATGGGTAAGGGCGGTGTCGCCGGCTTTATGGCCATAGGTGTCATTGATTTTCTTCAGGTCGTTAAGATCGAGATAGATCAGCGAGCTGTTAATGCCATAGCGTTGGGAATAGGAAATCATCCGGGTCATTTCCCGCACGAAGGCCCGCCGGTTGGAGATGGCCAGCAGGCTGTCCTGATCGGCAAGTTTTTCAAGTTCGGATATTTTGCGGTGGGCCAGTTCCAGATCCTTGCGCATACTGTCCACTTCCGACATCAGCGTCATGATCGCAATGCGCACCTTGTCCGTTACCTCCGACGCCGGAATGCCCATGATACTGGTGGTGTCCTGAATATTGCGGATACTTCCCGAGGTGCCTGCCGACGCCGACCCTTTGACTGTTCCCACAGATTTGCGGCGCAGGGGTTCGGCTCTTCTGGTTGGTCCGGTTGTTGGTACTCTCATTACGTGAAACCCGATAAGTTTTATTTATATGATCGACCCTTCATGATAACATAAACTGACATATTATCCAGAGAGCATTCCTCTGTGAAGGAAAGCTTGCGCTCAGGCAAAGGATCGTTATAATTCGCGACTTTCTTCGGCCTTTCCGGGCTTGGTGTCTTTGGTTCTATTACGGGAATGAAATTATGAGAGAGAATAAACCGGTTGTCGGTGTGATTATGGGCAGTCAGTCCGATTGGTCTGTCATGAAAGAGACCATAAAAATACTTGAGCAGCTTGAGATTCCCTGCGAAGCAAAAATTATTTCCGCTCACCGGACACCAAAACGGCTGAGTGATTATGTTGAAGGCGCTGAGGCACGGGGGATGAAGATCATTATTGCCGGGGCGGGGGGGGCCGCTCATCTGGCGGGGGTCACCGCCGCCCTGACAACGCTTCCTGTTCTGGGGGTGCCCATGGAAAGTCAGGCCCTGAAAGGTATGGACAGTCTGTTGTCCATCGTTCAGATGCCGGGGGGGATACCGGTGGGGACCCTTGCCATCGGCAAGGCCGGTGCCAAGAATGCCGGTTTGCTGGCGGCGGCGATCATTGCTCTTTTTGATGACGGGGTTGCGCAGAGGCTGACCGCATGGCGCGAGCAGCAGGCACAGTCCATCGCATTTGAACCTGTGGATTCGTAAAAACCCAATTGAAATTCGGACAATAAAAAAGCATCTGGAAAATTCTCAGATGCTTTTTTATTCGTTGATCTTATAGCTTATGACGTAAGCCGCCTGCGCCACAGAAGACCACCGACCGCAAAGGCGAGAAGTCCCATGGTGGAGGATGGTTCCGGTATGGTGGTGCCACAACATTCACCCTTGCCTGAGCCTTGTCTGGTGGGATCACTTTGGGACCAGACACTGGTAAAGCGTACCGCCATAAATTTATCCATATTGACCGGCATAAAAGTAAACAGGTCAAGAAATCCGCCGGACAATAATGAGACATCAAACATAATGCTTTTGATGTCATCACCATTATTTCCTATGCCCATGCTGCCAAACTGAACCAAAACATCGTAATCTTTAAGGCCCTGAAAATTACCGGTGTTTAAACTGACATCTGGTGTAATGGGCGGCGTAATGGCATTGCCAGTGATATTTTCAACAGCGGAAACGAATGTGAAATCCAAATCAGCAATATCAATGATGGCCTCATTAATATGGAAGAGTACACCCTGGAGGTCCGCGAATGAAATATCTGTGTCGCTTTGATCGACGGTAAACCTGAGATCGTTACCCAATTGCAGCACATTGACCTGAACGGATACATTTTGAGTGCCTACATTGGTCATATCAAATGTAAAATCAACGGCAGAGGCGCTCATGCTGCTTGCCAGCCAGCCAGCGGCAGCAATGCTTAATGCAAGTAACCTTGAAACCGTAGAACAAGAATGTATCTTCTTCATTTTTTCACTCTCAGTATTAACTTTTTTTGCCTTGAGGGTATCTCATATCTCAAATTTTTAATAATATATACAAATACCGTAATCATTAATAAATTAATATACCCATAACATACCCTTGGGAATAAGCAATAAGCGTGCCAGAATCAAATAATCATTAGATTCTAATATACTAAGGCGAAATACGAAAAACGGATTTTATCTTTTTGTAAAGAATCCTGACACTTTCACTATTATAGCCCCCAACCTGTCCCAATTTGGGACGGTATCAGGCGTTGTTTGACGGCGGGTATCTCAAACCACTTATATTTTTCCAGAAGTCGGGCAGCTTGGCCGCAAGCTTCCTCGCTCTGGCCTTGGTTTTTTCAAACTGCATGACATTACGGATGCGCCGGTCAAGAAAGTCCCATGTTTCCCGTTGCTTTTCCGACTCATCATTCAGCCAATAAAGCAGAGTTGAGCTGTAAACTGCCGATAACGTCATACGTTTTGTGTAAAAGTTAAAATCCGTGGACGGGTCATGAATGCATTTCCACATCAGGTCCACCGTCCGGTAGAGCAGCTTCAGGCCAAGCGCGTTGTGGTGGGGCAGGGCGAGAAAGATAAGGGTCCGGTGGGCGGTCTCGCGAATATCCTTCTCTGCTTCAATGCGGCTGCGCACCAGAAGGGTTATTTTCTCCCGGATTTTCAAGGTTTGTAAAATTTCATCCGGACAGGCATCGACCATTTTTCGATCCTGTTCAGCAGCCAGCAGGGCAATCATATCACCAGCCCCGCCGGGGAAGGCCAGTTCCGCCATGCCTGGCTCCAGACCAAGGTCGCGGGCGGCAACGGCTAATATCCTGTCTGACCAGCCATCGAAAGGCACGTGAGGCAGGGCGGCCTTCAGCAGGGGGTCGCGCAGTTCGTCGGGTATATCGGTGTTTAAGGCTGTCATGGTTACAGTATGGCAGTGGTCGGGTGGGCGGTAAAGTTTTTTCATCATCGGGCAGTTTATTTTACCCTCTGTTAGCATTATTTTTATAATCTGCTTCACATGAGCATATTCTTTTGCTAGAACTCACTGCGCCTTGGAGTCTTTATGAGTTTCAGGGTGTTATATTAACACTCACAACTAGAAAGGAGTGTGACAGACCAATGCAGGTTTCTGTCCGCGACAATAACGTAGACCAAGCTCTTCGTGCGCTGAAGAAAAAATTGCAGCGTGAAGGTGTGTATCGTGAAATGAAGATGCGCCGGTTCTTTGAAAAGCCTTCTGAAAAGAGAGCTCGCGAATCAGCCGCAGCCGTCAGACGAGCGCGCAAGCTTGATCGTAAACGTATGGAACGCGACGGCGTAGTTTAATTACGTTTCGTTAATTTTCTTAAAAGCCGTCCTCAAAAACTTGAGGTGCGGCTTTTTTACGATATACTGTCCAAAAACAGGAAATACAGGGAATTTATGATAGAGATCGTTGAGATGCGGCAAATAGGATTCAGGAAATGGGCTGACCTGTATAAGGCCTATGCAGAATTTTATAAGGTGCCTATGACTGACCAGCAGCTGCAAACCGCCTGGACCTGGCTTGATGGTCATGAGACGGAATTGCGGGGAATTGCGGCATTGGTGGATGGCGAGCCGCAGGGAATTATTCACTATCGGCGGTTTCTGCGCCCGTTGGCGGGAGAGGTCGGTATTTTCCTGGACGACATTTTTGTTTGTCCTGCGATGCGCCGCAAAGGCGTGGGCAAGGCTTTGCTGGCCCGTCTCGAGGATATTGCCAGAGTTCAGGACTGTTCGGTGATAAGATGGATGACGGCCGAGCATAATCATGGGGCGCAGAATTTTTATGACCAGTTTGGCAAGAAGACCAGCTGGATCACCTATGACCACACAATGAGCGGTGAGGATGATCGCGAAAAAAAATAAATCGGGGTTTCAGCAGTTCGGCCGAATTGTTCCCGGTCTTCAAATTCCTGAATTCAAATGCGGATTGAAATGGCGCGGGGCCGACCTGCAAACCATGCGAAATATGATTGTGGGTCCGGCGGCCTCTCTTGGTCCGGATTTTGAGCGGGTCAATTTTGATCTGGGGGCAGGCAAGAGCCTTGCGGCAGCTTACCATCCGTCATCCCGGTCCGGCATTCTGCCGTTGATCGTCATCATTCATGGCATGGCGGGGGATGAACAGTCGCCGAATGTTGTCTCTTCTGCGGCCTATTTCGGCGCGTGCGGTTATCCGGTGCTGCGGCTTAATTTACGCGGAGCCGGGCCGTCTGCGAAAACCAGCGTTGGCCCCTATCACGGTGGCCTGACGGAAGATCTGGAGAAAGTTATTGATCAGATTAGCACCCGTGATTATGGGGCGGGGATTGTCCTTTACGGCATTTCTCTGGGCGGTAATATGATGTTGAAATATTTAGGCGAAAGGGGGTCGGATGCGCCGGTCCGGGCGGCGGTGGCGGTCAGTGCGCCGCTTAACCTCAAGGCGGTTCAGCTTCGGATCATGGCACCCAGAAACAGGATGTATCATAATTATCTTTTGCTGGGCATGAAAAATTATATCAGGCAGACAAAAGAGCATCATGATCAGGGTCTACTCGACAAGGCACAGGCGGCAAAGTCCCTGTTTGAATTTGATGATCATGTTACGGCCCCGGCGAACGGCATGGCAGGGGCAGAGGAATATTACCGTCTTCATTCGGCAAAGGGTTTTGTCGATCACATAGGGGTGCCAACCCTGCTTATTCATGCCCGGAATGATCCGTGGATACCGGTGGCAGATTTTGAGGAAAGAGAATGGCATGTGGATGGTGCGGTCAGCCTTCTGATCACTGATGACGGTGGCCATGTGGGGTTTCATGCCCGGGATCATAAAATTCCGTGGCAGGAACGGGTGGCGGTTCAATATCTCGGACATGTATTATGATAACGGGGCCAAAGATGAGGATAGCGGTTATTTTGCTGGTTGTTCCCCTTTTGGCGGCATGTGCCGGCAACCGGGCGGTCGGGGTGCTTAAAGAAGGTCATAATGACCTTATTGTCAGCCGGGATTTTGGCATATGTAAAGGTTATGGCTGCCGGTATTATCTGAAAACCGGCCTGAACCGGGATGAATGGCAGCAGATTGTGGCCGTCTTTGCTGTGCCGCCGGAGAATGCGGCTCAGGAACGCGGGCTGATCAAAAAGGCTATTGGCCTGTTTGAACGGCTTATCGGCCCCAAAACGGGCACTGATACTGATGATGCGGGCGCCCAGCTAATTAATTTTTCCACGCGTGATCAGATGGACTGTATTGATGAGGCCTTTAATTCAAGCACGTATCTTTTTCTGTTACGCAAAGCCGGACTGATTCGTTTTCATACCCTGGGCAAGACCCTGCGCAGGGGGAATTATATTAATCGTTGGCCCCATAACAGCGCCACCATTCATGAGATCAGAAATAATAATGCGCATTATGTTGTTGATTCGTGGTTTCATGCCAACGGGGAGGAACCTGAAATTGTTCCCGCGTCACAATGGTCAGACGGCTGGTCGCCTGAGCGGAAATAAACTATCATTCAATCTCAATATCGCTGTCGGAAAAATTCCAGTCCCGGGCATTTTCCATCTCGGCCATGAAAAGATGCTCGGCTGAAACGGCGGCTTCTTCCTCGCTGTCTGCCTTAACCACGCAAACCCAATAGAATGACCCATGTTTAAGGTCGGCTTTCAAGGTGACTTTATAACTTGCCATAATCTTTCCTGTATTATTTTCAGATTCAATATTTCCTATAACGCTATGGCAGTATGTTCAAGAAAAAAATGGCGTCCTCCCCAAAAAGGGAGGAACGCCAAGTCGCAAGGAGGGTTTCGATCAAAAGTCGTCTGTCAATCGCATAAACAGACAACCCTGTATATCCTGTCTATGATATACAGATCGCGGATAAGGCAGGCTTAATGCCTTATCCGTCTTGATAGTATAATAATAGCGATAAATAGGCAAATATTATTTATTTAACTAAATTATTAACATATATTACCTATTAATAGGAATTTATACTTGACAAAGCGGGGTCGATAGTGTAGTCTTTATTACATGGTCGGAAATTGGCTCCCGAAATAATTCTTGGGGAAAGGCCAGCCGCCCATCATACCAAACAGGGTTCTGCCCCTAAAGCTGTACCGCGCATCTTGTGAGCGCGGTTTTTTTATGTCTGAAAGGGTTTGAATGGCCAAGTCAAATACCAGTAATCGGTGGACGATTAAGAAAGAAGCTATCTTTCTGGAGGTTCTGCAACAGACGGGCAATGTGACCAAAGCGACGGCAAAGGCGGGCCTTGACCGTTCTCTTGTCTATCGCCGCCGTAACCTGCGCCCGGCCTTTCGTGAGAAATGGCAGAATGCCATGGATCAGGCGCTGGATTATCTGGAAGCATATTTATGGGATAAAGCAATGGGAAAAGACGCAGACGAAATGCCGGACGGTCGGGTGGTGGATGAAAAGATAGCCATCTTTTTATTGAAGGCTCACCGACCGGAAATTTTTGGTGATGGTAAAAAACGCCGGGACATGGATGACAAAACCAAAGGGCACTCTCCCCGCAGCCGCCTGATGAAAAAGCTGGATCAGATGGCGAACACATCCCTTGACGGATAACAGATCACTTGCTGAATGGATTTCGGCACTTGATCCGGGGCGCAGACAGGAATTGCTAAAGGACATCACCGAGGAAGAATGTGACGCGCTCTATTATGACTGGAGTTTCTGGGCCAGAAAAAACCAGTTGCCGCCGGAGGGCGCGTGGTTCTGCTGGCTGATACTGGCCGGGCGCGGCTTTGGCAAAACCCGGACGGCGGTTGAATGGATCAGGGATATGGTTGAGGGCGATAGCCCCCTCAAAGCCCCAAAGGGCGCGCCGGAGCGTATGGCACTGGTGGCAGATACTTTGCTGGATGGCAAGCTGACCATGATAGAGGGCGAAAGCGGCCTTTTGGCGGTAACACATAAGGATTTCATGCCGGTCTTTAACAGCAGCAATAAAAAACTGGTCTGGCCCAACGGCATACAGGCTTTTCTCTATTCAGCGGAAGCACCCGACCAGTTGCGCGGGCCGCAGCATCATGTGGCTTGGGCGGACGAGCTGGCCAAATGGCGGTATGTTGAGGAGACATGGTCTAATCTGCTGCTGGGCCTGAGGCTTGGCAGGGAACCCAAGGTGCTGGCGACCACAACGCCGCGTAATATCCCGCTGCTCCGGCGGTTGGTGGAAGACACGACAACGCGCATTGTGCGCGGCTCCACCCATGACAATATGTCAAACCTGCCCCAAAGTTTTTTTGATCAGGTGGTGGCGCAATATGAAGGAACCAGAATTGGACGGCAGGAAATATACGGCGAAATTCTGACCGATGTGCCGGGCGCATTATGGAACCGGGATCTTCTGGAAAGCATCAGAGTGCGTGAGATCCCGGACCTTATCCGTATTGTGGTCGCCGTTGATCCGCCGGTGACCAGCGGCAAAAAAGCCGATACCTGCGGCATCATAGTCGCCGGGCTGGATGACAGTGACAGAGCCTATATTCTGGAAGATTGTTCGGTACAGGGCTTAAGCCCCCACGGCTGGGCAAAGGCGGCGCTTGCGGCCTATCATATGTTTGAGGCCGACCGGCTGGTGGCAGAGGTTAATAATGGCGGCGAACTGGTGGAAAGCCTGCTGCGCCAGATTGACCCGGATGTGAGCTACCGGGCGGTGCGGGCCAGTCGCGGCAAAATCCTGCGGGCGGAACCGGTGGCGGCCCTCTATGAGCAGGGCCGGGTGCTGCACAAGGGTTTTTTCTCAGAACTGGAAGACCAGATGTGCTGCCTGACCGGGGAAGGCCTGGAGGGCGGCAAAAGCCCCGACCGGGTGGATGCCATGGTCTGGGCGGTGACGGAACTGTTGCTGAAGGCACAATCCCGGCCACAAATAAGAAATATTTAGATTTTTTGTCCGATTGCCCCAAGCGATCAGGCCAATACCGGACGGCGGACAAGGTACCGCTCCTGCAAACTTATATGAAGCTATTGAGCATGAGCGCAGTGCAAGCGGCTCACTTTGCCGTTCGTCCGGTTTGAATTTATACCTATTGGAGAGACATATGGGACCGTTTAGTCGACTATTTCGCAAAAATAATGCTCCAGAGCAAAAAGAAAGTGCCGTGGCAAACTTGCTGGGCGGTTCAGAAACCCTCATGCTTGGCTTGAATGAGCCGCGCTGGTCAGGGCGCAATTACCAGAGCCTTGCCGATGAAGGCTACCGCAAGAATGTCATCACCCACCGGGCGGTGCGGATTTTGGCGGAAAGTGCGGCCTCTGTGCCGCTGGTTTTATTTCGCGGCGATCAGAAACTGGACCATCACCCCCTGCTTGACCTTCTGAACAGGCCGAACCCCGTTCAGGGGCGGGCCGTGTTTTTTGAAACCGCCTATGCTTATCTTAATATTGCCGGCAACAGTTATCTTGAAGTTGTTATGGGCGGTGATGGTCTGCCGGCGGAGCTTTATGTTCTGCGCCCGGACCGGATGAAGATCATTCCGGGGGCAAGCGGCTGGCCAAAGGCTTATGTCTACGGCGTGTCGGGACAGGAACATCAGTTTCCGGTGGACCCCATCAGCGGCAAAAGCCCGGTACTGCACCTGAAAAGCTTTCATCCGACCGATGATTATTACGGCATGTCTCCGCTGGAGGCGGCGGCTTACAGCATTGATGTCCATAATGCGGCGTCGAGCTGGAACAAGGCCCTGCTGGATAATTCGGCGCGGCCTTCAGGGGCGCTGGTTTTTGAGCCAAAGGAAGGTAATGCGGTCCTCAGCAAGGAGCAATTTGACCGGCTGAAGCAAGAAATGGAAGAAAATTTTCAAGGCACCCGCAATGCTAGGCGGCCCCTGCTTCTGGAAGGTGGTCTGAAATGGCAGCAGATGGCGTTTTCGCCGATGGATATGGATTTTATCAATGCCAAACATGTCTCCGCCCGTGAAATTGCGCTATTCCCAATGATTTGCCGGGCATTACGTTGAAAAAACTTGATATGCTTGGGCGAAAATCTACCGGAACCTATGAAG